>JBKOUY010000030.1:0-26462 GCA_046723645.1 Actinomycetota bacterium
GCGGTGTCTTCGGTGACCTGGCCCCGGCGCTGCCGGCCTCTCAGCTCGCAATCCTGCCCGGAACCACCCACGTCGGAATGCTGGAGCGCGCCGGTTGGATCTCACCGATCGTCAAGGCTTTTCTCGACGCGTGAGCCGCCGGCGGCCGTCGGCGGCCGGTCCCTCTCGAGGATGACGACGGGAATCCGGCGGTATGGTTCTCCTTTGCGCGCCGCCGGGCCAGGGAATGATCCGCTACCTGGGCACCTGTAGCGTCCCGGGAGCCCGAAAGGCGATGATGCAGGTCCGCGCACGTCTCCGGTATCCGTACTTCCCCGGATTTCGGGGCGACCGGCCCTGATGCCCCGCCGGCGCACCGATGGCCCCGACGGTCGGTTGCGCAAGACTTGCGTCATCACCACGTGCGGCATCGGTGCAAGAGGACGGGATCGAACAAGTGCCAGATCGGCCCGAGGGTCACGGGAGTGGCAGCGACAACGTCGCTCACCCTGAGCGGCCGGCCCGGTCCGTTCGCGAGCCGGCGCCTGACCAGGGCGACGAACCTGGTGGTGACGCGCCGTCCGAGCGAGTCGATGTTGTCGACGTCGCTCCGGTCGCCTCGGGCGCACTGGGCGACGGAGGCGGGCTGTGGGCGGCAGTGGCGCGCAGCCGAGCACAGGTCACGGCAGGACAGGAGCGGCTGAACGCGCTGATCGACAAGTACCACGACCGGGCGGTGCTCGACGTCGCGCTGCGGATCTACCAGCGCGACCGGGAGGCGGCCGGGACGATCGTCGGCAGCGCCCTCGCCTTTCGCCTGTTCCTGTTCTTCGTTCCCGTCGTCTTGTTCTTCGTGGGTCTGCTCGGGTTCTTCGCCCAGTGGACCGACGCCCACGATCTCAACCAGACAGCCGGGCTCACGGGGACCCTGGCGGCGCAGATCAACACCGCGCTGACCCAGCCCAACACCACCCGGTGGCTCGCCATCGTCGCCGGCCTCGTCGGCATCGTGTGGACGGGTCGGTCGCTGAGCAAGGTTATGGTGTCAGCCAGCTGCCTGGCGTGGCGGCTGCCCATCACAACCAAGGCCACAGTGCGGTTGATCGGGGCGATCGTCGCTCTCGTGGTCGGGATCGCGCTGGTGTGCACGATCACCAACCGGGTGCGACGCGATCTCGGCCTCGGCGCCGCGAGCCTGTCGTTCGTCGCCGTCTTTGCCCTCTACGGGCTCGCATGGATGGCGATGTCGATGCTGCTGCCGCGAGCGACCAAGGATCCGGGCGCCCTGCTACCCGGTGCCGTTCTGGTCGGGGCGCTGCTCGCGACGATGCAGGCGATCGCCCAGCTGTACCTTCCCGACAAGCTGGACCGCACCTCGGCGTTGTACGGCGCGATCGGCACGACCATCGTCACCCTGGGGTGGTTCTTCCTCGTGGGCCGGGGAATGGTCTTGGGAATGTCGCTCGACGCAGTCATCTACGAGCGCTTCGGGAGCATCTCCCAATTCGTCTTCGGATTGCCCCTGCTCCGCGTACTGCCTCGCAGGTCGGCGTGGATCCGAGACTTCTTCGATCTCGAACGCTGATCGGCGGCGTGTGGTCTCGGACGGCGGCACGCCCGTCCTGCCTGGTCGTGAGCCCGACACGCCCTCATCTCCACGGTTCCTCCGCGTGATCTTCATGACCGCGCGATCGCCACGGCGGACGATCTGTACATGAGCGACACGATCGACCTCCGACCCGCCGATCCGGCAGTGGCGGCCGACCGCCCTGTGGGCAACGGCGTGGCCGTCGACGTGCTCGCCGTGACCCGCCAGGCCGGCGGCCGCCGGCTCCTGAACGAGCTGTCGTTCTCGGTGGCGCCCGGCGAGCTGGTCGCCCTCGCCGGCGGCAGCGGCGCCGGCAAGACCACGCTGCTCGAAACCATGGCGGGGCTTCGGCCGCCCTCGGACGGGGTCGTGCTGCACGACGGCGTGACCGTGACGCAGGGCACTGAGGCCCGGATCGGCTTCGTCCCGCAGGACGACATCATCCACCGCGACCTACCACTGCGCCGCACGCTGCTCTACGCGGCCGCCCTGCGGTTGCCGGCGGCCACCGACGCCGCCACGATCGCGCGCACCGTTGACGAGACGCTGAGCGACCTTGACCTCGCCGACCGGTCCGACGTGCGCGTGGGCAACCTGTCAGGAGGCCAGCGGAAGCGGGCCAGCGTCGCGGTCGAGCTGCTTACCCGGCCCCGCCTGCTCTTCCTCGACGAGCCAACGTCGGGCCTCGACCCGTCCACGTCCGAGGACGTGCTCGCCGTGCTGCGCCGCCTGGCGAGCCGGGGCGTCACCGTCGTCTTCACCACCCACAACCCGGCCGACATCGAGGCGTGCGACAGCGTCGTGTTCCTGGCCCTGAACGGCCACCTGGCCTTCGCGGGCACACCGGCCGAGGCTCGGGCCTACTTCGAGGTCGATCATCTGGCCCGCGTCTACCGGCTCCTCGCCGACGAGGCATCGCCCCGGGAGTGGGCCGCCCGGTTCGCCAGCGCCCGAACGCAGAGGACGGCTCGGACGGCGCGCGGATCGGCGGCGGCCCTGTCCGAGCCGCCAGTGGGCCGCCCGCCCGACGACGCGCTCGAGGGCCACGGCGTCGGACCACTGCGACAGTGGCTGCTGCTGAGCCGGCGAAGTGCGGACGTGATGGTCCGCAACCGGCTCACGCTGGCTGTGCTGCTCGGATCCCCCGCGCTGGTCACGGCGATGATGGCGCTGCTGTTCCGCCCGGGGGCATTGGCGCCACAGGGCCCGGAGGCTCTGGGCCCGGTGCAGATGGTGTTCTGGATCGCCTTCGCCGGCTTCTTCTTCGGACTGACATACGGCCTGCTCCAGATCGTCGGCGAGATGGCCGTATTCCGGCGGGAGCGGTTTGCCGGCCTGAGTGTGGGGGCGTACGTGCTGTCGAAGGTGGCGGTGCTCACCCCGGTGCTCGCCGTCGTCGCCGCCACCCTGCTCGGCGTGCTGCGGGTCCTCGACCGCCTGCCTGCCTTCGGGTGGGCGACGTATGCCGCCCTGTTCGTGACGCTGCTCGTCGAGTCGGTGGCCGCGCTTGCGCTCGGGCTGCTCGCTTCGGCAGCGGTGGCCGACGCCGCCCAGGCGACGCTCGCCCTGCCAATGCTGTGCTTCCCGCAGGTGCTGTTCGCCGGGGCGATCGTGCCGGTTGGCGAGATGGCGGCACCCGGCCGGCTGATCAGCTTTGGCATGGCCAATCGGTGGGCGTTCGAGTCGCTGGGCCGCGTGCTGCCGCTCGACCGCGAGAACGGCGGCGGCACGGTCGTGGCCTATGCCGATGCCTTCGGCGGCTCGGCTCTCGCCGGCTGGGCGGTGCTCGCTGGGTCGGCCGTGGCGCTGACCGTCGCGACCATGTGGGTGCTGCACAGGAAGAGCCGTCCTGGGCGGCCGTAGAGGCCGAGCGGATAGGCCCGTATGTGGGCACCGAACCCACGGGATTAGCAGCGTGAGCCCAGGCCCACAGCTCGGCCTCCGAGCAACACTGACAACGGTTCGTCGAGATGACAGACCTATCCGTACATCTTCTTAGGTCGCGGCAGGCGGGGTGTCAGCCGGCGGTGGTCGTGACCCGTTGGGTGGATCCGTGGCCACGCCAGCCGAGGTCGGCGCAGCGCTCGCAGACCTCCCGGGGGATCACCCCGACACGCATCAGCAGGGCGAAGATCTGGCAGCCGAGGCAGAGCCCGAGCGCGGCCTCCAGGCCGGCCGCCACGACCAGCGCGCCTAGCACGGCGTAGCCGGCACCGGGCAGGTCCACGGCCAGCGCCAGCATGGCCGCGGTCACGGAGAGGACGGCTCCGATGGCCTGAGCAAAGCGTTTCGGAGGTCCGGGCACGTAATGGGGCTCGACGCCCAGCCGCGGCGTGACCACTCGGGTCGCCAGCTGCCCGAGCGGGCTCAGCGTGGGACCGGTTACCACTCGTGCCACAAACCCGTAGGCGATGACGGCGGTGAGCCACGGCTGGTCGAGCACGATCGTGGCGAGACCGAGCACCACGACGCCCGACGCGACAACTCGGGACGACACCTCGTTGACGGGATCGGGGAATCCAATGATCGATGCCACGCAGCGGCTCCCAGAACGAATCGCTCGAACGTCTAAAGCTGAGTATAGAGGTCGACTTTCATCGTGGAAGTCGTTCGCCGTCCGCTTCATATGATGGGTCGGTGCTGGAAGCCCGCAGCGATGTGGTCGGCAGCCTGCTCCGTCCGCCGCAGCTTCTGGCGGCGCGCGAGGAGTTCGCGGATGGCAGGCTCTCCACCGCCGGGTTCAAGGCCGTCGAGGACGATGCCATAAACGAAGCGCTACTCCTGCAGGAGGAGGCGGGCCTGGCCGTCGTGACCGATGGTGAGATGCGCCGCTTGTCGTTCCAGAGCCAGGTCCCGGCGGCTGTCGAGGGCTTCGCCGACTGGGATCTCGACGCCTTCCTGTGGGGGGACTGGCATGGCGACGACGACGTCGGCGAGCTTCGCGTCGAGCGCCCGGCGCTGGCCGTGGTCGCGAAGCTGCGACGGCGTCGCTCCTTGTGTGCCGAAGAATTCGCCTACGCGCGCGGGCGGACTGATCGGGTGCTGAAGGTGACACTCCCCAGCCCGAGCCTCTTCGCCAACTTCTGGGATCCCGAGCGCGCGCCCACCGAATACCGCACGCTGGAAGACTTCCTCGCCGACGTTGCGGAGATCCTCAGGGAGGAGGCCGACGAGCTGGAGGGCATGGGAGCCACCTATGTCCAGCTCGACGCGCCCCACTACACGATGGTCCTCGATCCCACGTACCGCGACTTCTACGCCAGCCGCGGCTGGCCCACCGAACGCTGGATCCAGCTGGGCCTCGAACTCGACAACCGGGTCATCGGTGATCGTCCGGGTATGACCTTCGGGTTCCACCTCTGCCGCGGCAACCAGGCGAGTCGCTGGCTCGTCGAGGGCGGCTACGAGGCCGTGGCCGATCAGATCTTCGGGGGGATCCACGCTGATCGCCTGCTGCTCGAGTACGACGATCCCCGGTCGGGGAGCTTCGAGCCACTGGCCGGCGTGCCCACCGATCGGTGGGTGGTCCTCGGCCTGGTGACCACGAAGCACGCCCGTCTCGAGTCGGTCGACGAACTGGCGAGAAGGATCGAGGCGGCCAGCCGATACGTTCCGCTCGAGCGCCTGGCGGTCTCGCCCCAGTGCGGCTTCGCCACGTCGGTGCTCGGCAACGCGCTCACGCTCGACGACGAGCGGGCAAAGCTCCGCATCGTGGCGGAGGCGGCTCGCAAGGTTTGGGGCTGACGCCCTGGCACCGCGGGGAGCGGTCACCAACGGGGGCGTGGCAGTCGTCAGGCGTAGTCGTCCTCGTCGTAGGCGTCCAGGCCGAGCAGGTTGCGGATGGCGTCGGCCGCCGCTCCGCCGTCGTGCTCACCCGCCGCCACCGCGGCCGCGATCAGAGCCTCCCGTGTCTGCGCTTGAGCCGCCTGCAGCCAGTAGATCTGTGCCTGCTCCGACTCGGTCACGAGTTCGTCGACGGCCGGCTGGACGTCGGACGGCCACGCAGTCGCCTTGAGCGCCTGCACGTGCGTGTCGTTGGCCTCGGCGACCGACGTGGCCTGCGTCCTGAGGGCATCGACGGGCTGTCCGCCATTGACCGCCTGCTCGAGCGCCTCCAATGCGACGTTGTAGGGCTCGACGATGGCGAGGTAACGCTCGGCTGCCTGCTCCTTGGACAACGGAGCCGGTGGAGGACTGGTCGTGCTCGGCGCCGCCTCGACCCTGAGAGTGGTGGTGGGCGCAGAGGTATCCACGGTCCGCAACCACTCGCTGTCGGAGCACGCCGCCCCAACGGCCAGCCCGGCGATGCACGTAACGATCCAGAGTGAGCGCAAGACCTGCTCCCCAGTCCCAGCGCCGGCAGCGTAATCCGCGGAGCTGGGAATTAGCTCCCGCCCGCGAGGCTCCACCCGTGGTCGGAACGACCGATCGCCTCACGTAGCGCGGAGGGAGGCCGCCCGGTCTCTGCCCGGAAGACGCGGCACAGATGGCTCTGATCGGCGAAGCCGACGTCGGCGGCCAGGCGGGCGAGGTCGGACTCGCCACCCGCAAGCCGCTCGAGCGCCGCTCGCACGCGCAGGCGCATGCGATGGCGGGAGATCGTGTCGCCGGTCGCGGCACGGAAGATGCGACTGAGGTGATGGGGCGAGACCGCCAGCGTCCGTGCCAGTGCTGGCAGCGGGTAGCCGGGCTCTGCGGCCAGGAGCTCGCGAGCGCCCTGGACGAGGAGCCGGCGAGCGCGGGCGGTCGCGGGCCGTCCGGCGCCAACGCGGCGTAGGTCCGCCTGTTCGAGCGTCGCGCCGACGAGCGTGATCGCCTGCTCGACGAGGTGGGCTTGATCGCTGGCCTCGGGGCCCGATGCGAGGAGCAGCCGATGTCCGAGGTCGAGGCTCGGCGGCACGGGCAATGGGCCGGGGGGATAGGTCTCGTCGCCGCCCCAGAGCGACGCTGCGAGCGCGGGGGCGAGGGCGATGGCCGTGCAGTCGTCCCCGCTCGTGCGGGGGTGGTCGAAGCGCTCCTCCTCTCCCGGGCTCATGCAGTAGGCCAACGTGGGATCGAGCAGGGACTCGACGCCGTCCACGCTTCGTATGAAGCACCCGCGGCGCACGAACACCAGGGCGTGGCGGGTGGTCGGCTCGACCGCATCGCCCCGCCGCCCCGGGTGGCGACATGCGAAGTCCTCGATCGTGACGGCGTCCGTGTCGAGGATGACCCGCTTGCTCAGCATCGCCGGATCCCTGCGTTCGAACACGAATGTCCAAGAGCTCGAAGATGGGGCGGGACACGCTTCCCGCTGTGGCCCTTCTCATGACCCTCCTCGCCGGCCAGGCCATGGCGAGCATGGACGCAGAGATCCTCGTGATCGCGGCGCCCAGCCTGGGAGCGGACCTGCACGCCTCCGGCGGGCAGCTCCAGCTGATCGTCGCCATGTACACGCTCGCCTTCGGGGCGCTGGTCGTGACCGGGGCGCGCCTGGGCGATGTGCTCGGCCACCGACGGGTCTTCCTGCTCGGGTTGACGGCGTTCACGCTCGCCTCGCTGGCGGGTGGACTGGCGCCGACGGCGAGCGTGCTGACCGTGGCCGTCGCCCTCCAGGGCCTGGGCGCGGCCCTGATGACGCCGCAGGTGTTGTCGATCATCCAGCTGTACTTCGTCGGCGAGAGTCGCGCTCGCGCGATCGGTGCCTACTCCATGGTGCTCGCGGCCGGCGTCGCCACGGGGCTGGTCCTCGGTGGCTTCCTCGTGTCCGTCCACCTGCTCGTTGCGGCGTGGCGCCCGGCACTGCTCCTCAATGCCCCGCTCGGTGCGATCGTGCTGATCAGCGCCCGCCGCTACCTGCCCGACACGGCCGGTCGAGGGCCGGCGCGGCTGGATCCGGCGGGCGCCGCGGCGCTGGCGGCGGCGTTGCTCGCGCTGATCGTCCCCCTCACGTTCGGCCGGGACGCCGGCTGGCCGATCTGGGTCTGGCCTTCTCTCGGCGCGTCCGCAGTGGCCCTCGCATGCTTCGTTCGCCTCGAACGGCGCATCGCTGCCGGAGGCGGTGACCCCCTGTTCGATCTCGACATCCTGAAGCTGCCAGGCGTCGCCGCCGGGATCGGTGCCGTCGCGCTCGTGATGGCCTGCTACGCGGGCTTTCTGGTCAGCCTGACGCTGCACCTCCAGGAGGGCCTCCGCTTCTCTCCCGTCGAGGCCGGCCTGATCTTCGCCGCCTACGCGAGCGGCTTCGCCACCGCCAGCCTCACCTGGACCCGCACGGGCGCGACGGTCCGCGATCGGCTCCCCGTCGTCGGACCACCGGCGATGGCCGCCGCACTCCTCGCCGTGGGCCTGATCGCACGGGGTGGCCACTGGCCGATAGCGCTGACGATGCCGCTGCTGGTCCTCGGCGGAGCGGCGCACGCGTGTGCGTTCAGCCCGCTCGCCGCCCGCCTCACCACGGCCGTTCGCCCCCAGCAGGCCTCGGACCTGAGCGGCTTGGTGCTGACGGCGAGCCTCGTCGGCCAGGTCCTCGGCATCGCCGTGTTCGTTGGCATCTACCTCAGCGCTGCCCCGCAGGGTTCTGCCCGCGCATTCGTCCTCACGACCGTGGCCCTCGCCGGCGCGCTGGTGGCGCTCGTCGGCTTGACGTGTCTCGCTCGGCGGGGACTCCACTCCCCAATACAACGCCGCGCCAGCGCGGATCGTGAGGTGTGACGGATCGGCCACATCACCGGACCGTCGTACGGGTCGGCTTCCGTACTGGAGTCGCGCCCGGTTGGCACCGGGGGACGATGCGGCTGGCCGCCGGAATCCCGATGATGCAGGCATGATCGCCATGAGCATCGAGGTCGGGACCGTCGCTCCGGCGGCAGAGGGCGTCCCGTCGGCGCAGCGCCGAGAAGGTGGCAACGGCCGAGTGCGGGGGTTCGGTGCGGCCGAGCAGCGGTTCGACGTGCGCCATCTGGTGATCTTCCGGGCTCCCGTCGTCGGCTATGCCCGACCGGCTGCGCCTGGTGCACGCTGACCCGCTAGCTCGTCACCGGCTCGGCGGGCATCGCATGCCGTCGAGGCGTTCGACAACCTCGTTCCCCCGCTCACCCCAGTCAGAGCCGGAGGTGGGACGCGCCATTGAAGTCGAGCACCGCGCCACTGATCCGCCAAATCGGTTGCCGCTCAGGCGTCGATTGGCGCTCCGTGCTGGGGGCCCACCCGCTCCGTCCACGCTCGCTCGATGTGTCGCATGAGCGCCGGGTACACGATCAGGTAGCGGAACGGCTTGATGAACGCCATGTAGGCCTGCCCGAGGCGGCCGCGCGGCTTCACGTACACCGCCAGCTGGCCCCGATAGCGGCCGTCGCCTTGGTCGATCCAAGCCAGGTGCAGCACCGCGTGCACGGTCCGGTTCGAGAGCTCGGCGGCGTACTCGTCGTCCGTGCGATAGAGGGCAGTGAACGGGGAGCCGAGGTCGGTGTCCGTCGTGGCACGCAGGTCGTCGGGTAGCCGGTCGGCGAGCGACGTCTCGCTGGTCCCCGGGATCGGCAGCCTGGCGGCGGGCTCGACGGTCCCGTCGATCCTGCCGAGGTCGAACCAACGGCCGAGGAGGTCGCGGATGGTCCACAGGGCGCGCGTCGGGAGCGACGTCGAGCTCGGGAAGTCGAGGTTCGCGAACACATCGAGCAGGGTGGGGAAGTCGCCGGAGCCCCCGACGGTCGGGAGGGCCCAGACGTCCTCGACGACGAAATCCGATGCGATCTCGTGGATGCGCAACGGGTGCGCGGCGTGGACAGCGTTCGGGACCCTCATCGGGCCTGCCGTCCACGGGCAGTGAGCGCGAGCAGCGGTGCCTTGAGGGCCGCGTAGAAGGGCCGCACCAGCCGGCCCGGCACCAGACCGTGACGCTCCTCCTCCGCGACCCTCGCCCTCGGGTGTGCCCGGAGCAGCCACGACTCGACGAGTGTCCACCGTTGGCGCTTGGGCTCGCCGGCGTGGACCTCGATGCGGCAGAGGTGCTTCGTGCTCTTGTAGCCGTACTGGGCGGGACTGATCAGGCGCACCGGCGCACCGTGGTCGCCGTCGAGCGGGTGGCCGTCGAGCCGGTCGGCGACGAGCACGCCATCGGCCATGGCGTCCTCGATCAGCAGGACCGACCGGTAGCGGTCGAGCCCGCGGAACACGACATGGGTGATCTCGACGCCCGCCTCCAGCGCCGGTTCGATGACGGCGCAGTAGAAGGCCTCGAACGGCACCCCTTCCCACCGCAGGGCGGTAGCCGACCAGCCCGCCACGCAATGGAAGTCGGCGGTGAGCTCTCGGCGGGGCAGCGTGGCGAGCGTCGCCAGCGGCACGTCGAAGGCCTCGGTCACTGCCCCGCCGACGGTGATGAGGGGGTCGGCCGGCACTGGTGGCGCCGGTTGCCACAGCTGGGTTCCGAACCGCGGGAACCCGTCGACGCGTCGTTGCCCGGGCGGCAGCTTCCCCGATGGCCAGGCACGCCTGGCGACGGGCTCCTGCACGGTCATAGAGCAGCCTCCTCACCGACCGACGGTCGGTCACCGACTATAGGTCACTCTGTAGGCTACGGCCGTGAGTGTCAAGCGGTTACGCGATCGCCAGGCGGCGGCCACGCACGAGCACCTCGTCGCGGTTGCCCGCCAGCGCTTCACCGAGCGGGGGTACGCCGCCACGTCGATCGAGGACATCGTGCAGCGGGCCGGGGTGGCGAAGGGCGCGCTCTACCACCACTTCAGCGGCAAGGACGCCCTGTTCCGCGCGGTGTACGACGCTGTCCTGGCCGATGTCGTGTCCGCGGTCATGGCCGCCGCGGGCGCCGAGCCGGACCCGTGGGCGAGCGTCCGAGCCGGGCTGTCGGCGTTCCTCGACGCGTGCCTCGACCCGGCGTTCCGGCGCATCGTGATCCTCGAGAGCGTGTCCGTCCTCCACCCCGACGTCCGGGAAGCCGAGATCGGCCAGGTCGAGCTCCCGATGCTGCGAACGGTCCTCACGCCACTCGTCGCCGACGATGCGCTGCCCGGCATCGCCGTCGACGCCCTCGCGCACATCGCCCTCGGCGGGCTCTACGGCGCCGCGCTGTTCATCGCACGCTCACCCGATCCCGGGGCAGCCCGGCGCGAAGTCGACATCGTGCTCGACACCCTCATCGAAGGGCTTCGCACGCGTGCGTGACCCCGTTGTGCCGGGCCGAGGGGCGCTGCCGACGCCACGCCACGGAACGTGCCTGACGGCGGGCGGTCAGAGCGCATCGATCAGTCGACCGACGACCGCACGCATCTCGGTCTTCGCCGCGGCCTTGTCGTCGGAGCTGACGATATAGAGCGCCGCTTCGTCAGCCGCGGCGATGATCACGTGGGCGAGCGGTCGGACCGGCTGGCGCGTGAACGTTCCGCCATCCATTCCGAGCACGAGCACGCTCTCGATCAGGCCGAGGATGTGGTGCAGGCAGAGTTCTCGGAAGCGGGCCCAGCCGAGCACCGAGGGCGCGTCGATCAGCAGGATGCGGTATACCTCGGGTTCGTCGCACTCCTCGAACCATGCGTCCAGGCTGCGCTTCATGATCGTCCGGGCGTCGTCGCTGCCGTTGGCCACGGCGCTCTCCGCAAGGCGTTGCGCGGTGTCCTGCTCGACTGCCTGGAACACGTCGTCGAAAAGGGCGGTCTTGTCCGCGTAGTGGTGGTAGAGCGCGCCGCGTGTGACCTCGGCCGCGGCGACGATCGCCTCGGTGCCGACGCCCGCGAAGCCGCGCTCGGCGAAGAGGCGCCGGCCGGCCGCGATCAGCGCAGCGCGGGTGGCGGCGGAACGATCCGCTTGCGTTCGGCGAGCAACATTCATACAGTCTGTTTGTAACTTACATGCAGGTTGTCGGTACCTGCGAGCTCCAGACTAGGAGACCAGCCCATGCCCACCATCGATCTCCCGCACGGGCCCGTGAACTACCGGGTCGCCGGACCCGAGGACTCGACCTCCCCACCCGTCGTGTTCGTCCACGGACTACTTGCCGACGGGGCGCTGTGGTCCGGGGTCGCCGACCTGCTGGCGGCACGCGGCGTCCGCTCGTACGCGCCGGACTGGCCGCTCGGTGCCCACCGCATTGCGCTGCGGCCGGACGCCGACCAGTCGCCACGCGGTGTGGCGACGCACATCCTCGCACTGCTGGACCAGCTGGATCTCACCGGCGTCACGCTTGTCGGCAACGACACGGGTGGTGCGTTGTGCCAGTTCCTCATCGACACCGACGCGAGCCGCGTCGGGCGTCTCGTACTCACGAACTGCGACGCGTTCGATGCCTTCCCGCCGACGTTGTTCAAGCCGGTTTTCGCTCTGTTGAGGAGTGAGCGGCGGGCGAAGTTCCTGGCCGGCCAGATGCGGCCGCGCTTGGTGCGCCATTCCTGGCTGGGGTTCGGGCTGCTCGCCAAGAACCTCCCCGCCGACCTCACACGTTCGTGGATCGAGCCGGCCCGCACCGATCCCGGCGTGCGGCGCGACGCCGTGAGGTTCCTGCGGGCGATCGAGCCACGTCAGCTGCTCGAGGTGTCAACCCGTCTCGATCGCTTCGACGGCCCGGTTTCGGTCGTGTGGGGCGCAGCCGATCACGCCTTCACCACGAAGCTCGGCAAGCGGCTCCAGCAGGCGTTCACCGATGCGACGTTCGTGCCCGTCCCGAAATCGCGGACGTTTGTGCCACTCGACGCGCCGACGGCGCTGGCCGACGAGATCGAGGCGATCGCCGCGTCCGGCCGAACCGAATCGCACGCGTCGTAACCCGAGTCATCGCTTGGTGAGGAAGTATCGACCTCATGATCACAGGCGCACACGTCATCATGTACAGCCAGGACGCCGAAGCCGATCGGGCGTTCGTGCGGGACATGCTCGGCTTTGCTGGTGTCGACGCCGGCGGCGGCTGGCTGATCTTCAAGCTGCCGCCCGCGGAGATCGCCGTCCATCCGACGGACGGGGAGACAACGCACGAGCTCTACCTGATGTGCGACGACATCAACGAACTGCTCGGCGAGCTCACGGCCAAGGGTGTCGAGATCTCACGTCCTGTCAGCGACGAAGGCTGGGGCCTGCTGGCGTCGGTCAGGCTTCCGAGCGGGTCAGACCTTTCGCTCTACGAACCGCGGCATCCGGTGGCCTACGACCTGGACAGCTGAGATCACGCTGCCGGGACGCTGGCCGCCGGCCGCACGACGCGGACACGCCCGCTGCTATCGACCCGCGGCAGCCCTCTTGACGAGATGGACCGGCACATGGTCGCCGAAGCCCTTGAGGGCATGGCGACCCAGGTCGTCGAACGAGAACGCGGCATCGCCATCAGCGAGGCGCCGAACCGAGTCCGACACCGCGATCGCCCACGGCTCCGCCACATCGACCAGTCGGGCCGCCAGGTTGACCGTCTCGCCGTAGTAGTCGCCGTACAGGGCGACGACCGTGCCCTGGGCGAGCCCGACGCGTATGGGATGTGGCGAGCGCTCGACCAAGTCGAGCGCAACGGCGCACGCGCGTGACGGTGCCTCGACCACGAACATCGCCTCGTCGCCGATGAGCTTCACGACCCGCCCACCCGCGCGGGTGACGACGTCCCACGCCAGCTCCTCGAACTGGCGGACGTTCATGGCCAGGGCCGGGATCGAGCCGGCGCGGACGGCCTCCGTCGAGCCCACGAGGTCAGCGAAGCCGACCGTCCGGGTGTGGGTGACGGCGGTCCGCTCCTCGTCGGTTGACCACATGTAGTACGAGAACAGCACCATGTGCCGACGGAAGACGGCGTTCACGGCGCCGAGGAACGGCGGCAGCAGCTCGCGGGCGGCGGCCGTGCTCTCACGGGCGCTTGCGGAGTACGGCGTGCCCGAGACCCGCATCGGCAGCTCGACGTCGACGCGGACGGCGCTGACGAGCGCTTCGGCCATGCGAGCACACGACGAGCCGATGACGCGGGCGATGGCGAGCGCCGTGCCGGGGTTGAACATGGCGGAGGCGGCAACGAGCAGGCGGAGGCCCTCGGCCATGTCCGGGGTCACGCGCACTGGGCCGCCCTCGGGAAGCCCGAGCGCTCGCCACATCTGACGAACCAGGCCGGGGTCGTCCGATGCGTCGGCGAACGTGTCGAGGTCCTGGGTAAGGCCGGGCGGCCGCATGGCGAGGTCGAGAGCGAGGTCGCCGAGGGCGTTGATGCGAGCGGCCTTCGCCGCCTCTTCGGGCGTGGCACCGAGCTCGAACACCAGGCGGACGACGTTCAGGAGGTCATCGGCGCCGGGAGCGTTCGGGTCATACAGCCCAAGGCGCCGCAGCTCAGCGTCGTCGGGCACGTCGGTCATGAGCCTCAATCATGACGCGGACGTGTGGCACGGCGTACCGACGAGGACGTTGCGCACGTGGAGTTCGTGAACATCCAGGGCCCCCGCATTACCGTCGCCGCACTCGCCGATCGCACAAGGACGACGACGGCGCGAGGAGGAACAGTGCCCCACATCAGCGTGCCCGAGGGGCTCCCCGGCATCGTTGGATTGCTCGCGTTCAAGCCCGAGACCGCAGAGACGATCAGCGCGTTCACGCAGCAGCTACTGCGTGGGCCGTCGTCGCTCACGCCAGGCGAGCGTGAGATGATCGCTGCCGTCGTCTCACGCCGCAACGAATGCCAGTTCTGCGCCAGGGCCCACACCGCGGCGGCCGAACACGTCACCGGTGACCGTGACCTGGTGGACGCGGTGATCCGCGACCCCGCATCGGCACCAGTCAGCGAGAAGATGCGAGCGCTTCTCGCGGTCGCGTCCAAGGTCCAGAGCTCCGGGCTCGACGTCACCGACGACGACATCGCTGCGGTACGCGCCGCGGGCGCAAATGACGAGGACTTGCACGACACCGTGCTTGTCGCCGCCGCGTTCTGCATGTTCAACCGCTACGTGGACGGGCTCGCCGCAAACACGCCCACCGACCCCGCGGTTTACCAGATCATCGGCCAAAACCTCGCCGACAACGGCTACCGACCACCCGCTCGTCAACCCTGACCTCGTAGACCTCGGCGCAGTCGCGCCTGACGAGCAGCACCTGCGGCCTCGATTGCCTCCGCGGACTCGCGTGGCTCGTTGTGCTCGACGGTCTCGGCCGTGGGTTCGTCGCCGTGGGAGTCGTCGCTCTCGAGGGTCACGCCGACGACGAACAGACCGGCCGCGACGACCATGACGATGGCGATGGTGCGTTGTGGCCAGCGGGTCGGGAGGGTCATTTGCGGACCCCGAGCTGTGGGTCGTCGAGGGGAACGGCGCCGCTGATGGGGGCGCACCGTTGGGCCTTGCAGCGCCGCCGTTGGTAGACCACGGCGGCGACGGCGAGGACGATGAGGAGTCCGACGGCACCGAACACGACGGTCCCCAGGACTAAGGCGGTGCCGGTGGCGGCGACGAACCCGACGATGGGACCGGCGCAGCATGCAGCGCAGGCGGCAGCACCGGCGCCGAAGACCCCGAGACTCGCCCTGGCGTTGGGTGATTCCACGGCGGTCAGCCGGACGTGCCGAACAGGCCGGCGAGCACGGGTTGGCCGTCGGGCGGCGCGTGAACTTCGAGGGCAACGCCCCGGGTGTCGATGGTCAGCGCGAACTCGAAGAAGCGGCAGCAGCCCTGCTCGGCCGCCGCGAGCCGGGCGATCTCGGCGACATCGGCACTGGACCGGAACTCGAGACGGAGACCGTCGGCCAGACCATGACGGGCGACCACGTGCCCGACCACGGCGTTCCACTCGTCGACGCGGCTCGACATCTCTCCGGCTCCGAGCGTGCACACGATGGGCACATCGCCGGTTGTGTCGTCGCCGGCGACGCTGGTGGCGTCGGCCTTGGCGATGAGAGGCACCGCGGTCCCGGTCGACGCCGTGCCGGACGTGGTGGTGTCGGTCAGGCAGCCGCAGGTCTCGTCGCAGGGTCCATCCACCGGTGTGGCCGACAGGGTGGCGACCGCGCGTTGGAGGTCGTCGGTGAGGGCCGTCAGCTCGGCGATCTGGCTGTGGGCGGCGTCGATCTTGGCTTCGACGGTCGAGCAGAGTCGTTCCTGAACCGTTGCGCAGCGGCCGCCGTCCCACGCCGTCGTGAGCTCGGCGATCTCGTCGAGGCTGCAACCGAGTTGCTTGGCTCTTGCGATGAACCTCAGCCGCTCCAACGAGGCCTCGTCATAGAGCCGATAGCCCGCGCCGGTGCGGCTCGCGGGGGCGACGAGCCCGATGTCTTCGTAGTAGCGCAGCGTG
This sequence comes from Actinomycetota bacterium, assembly GCA_046723645.1. GTDB lineage: Bacteria > Actinomycetota > Acidimicrobiia > Acidimicrobiales > VFJN01 > DASQUK01. The sequence goes on from JBKOUY010000030.1 coordinate 15,800, forward strand.
GCGGCGCTGAACCCCGAACGCTGCGCCACCTCGGCGATCCGAAACGTCGTGGCCATGTAACGACGGTAAACCTTCGAGTCGACATGAAGGTCAAGCCGAATTTCGCAAGGGTCGCAGCGGAGCCCGACCGACGTCGCCGCTGGCTCCAGCTACCGGCGGCTGACCCGGTAGCGCAAGTGCAGCACCCGGTCGCCCTGGATCACCGTGTGCGGGTCCTCTAGCAGATGCTGCGTATCGACCGTCCCGAAGTACCGCTTGCCTGATCCGAAGACCACGGGCACGACGTCCATCGCCACCTCGTCGACCAGGCCGAGGGCGAGTGCCTGCCCGCCGACGTTGCCAGCCGCCACGGCGACGGTGCGGTCTCCTGCGAGCTCCTTGGCCTTGGCGATCGCCTGCGCCACGTCGTCTACGAAGTAGTAGGACGCCTCGGGATGCCAGCCGTCGGGCTTGGGCCGGTGCGACACAACGACCACGTGCTCGCCCGTCGGCGGTGACCCCTCCCCAGCCGTTGGTCATATCGAAGAGGTGGCGGCCGATCACCATCGACCCGATGCTCGTCCACATCGGTTTCACGTACGCCGCCGAGGCCTGCGACACCTTGAGCGTGCCACCGGGGGTCTCGAACAACTCGATGTCGCCGTTGACGTACCAGTCGAACAGCGGACCGACATGATCCTCGGCGTCTGCGATGAAGCCGTCCACCGATAGCGATGGCGTAGCCAGCGCAGGTAGTGGGTAGCCGAGCTTCGGAGGTCATGCACATGCCAACGAACAAGGAAGACCTGCCGGGCACATTGAAGCGCTCGCCCGAAAAGGCGCAGCGCACGTACGCGGAGGCACTGGATTCGGCGCACGAGCAATACGACGACGAGGAACGGGCCCACCGTGTGGCGTACTCGGCACTGAAGCACTCGTACGAGAAGTCTGGCGACCACTGGGAGCCCAAGGAGGAGAGGGGCCCGTCCGACCCGCAAGCCGAGGGCGGGCGGGACACCAGCCGGCCAACGGCCGGAGGCGTCGACGTCGAAGGGCACACCAAGCAGGAGCTCTACGAGCGCGCGAAGGAACTCGACATCCGTGGGCGCTCGTCGATGTCCAAGCTGGAGCTCGGCCAAGCGATCAGCCGCAGGCAGGACTGACGGCCCAGCAGCTAGCTGGCGCTTACGAGCTGACGGGCGCAGTTGGCGATTGACGTTGCATTGATGCCGGCCGCTGCCAGCAGCTCGGCCGGCGTACCTGAGCCCGGCATGTCCCTCACCGCGAGCCGCACGACGCGGGGACGTCGATCGACGGCGGCCAGCGCCGCCGCCACAACGTCGCCGAGCCCGCCTTCGGGCCAGTGGTCCTCGACGGTGATCACCGGGCCACCCGTCTCGACGACGGCGATCCTGAGGGTGGCGACGTCGAACGGCTTGATCGAGTAGGCGTCGATCACCCGGACGTGGACGCCGTCGCTCGCGAGGCGGTCGGCCGCCTCCAGCGCCTCGTGGACCGTCACGCCTGCGGCAACGACCACCACCCCGTCGTCGGGGGCCGACCGCAGCACCCGGCTGCCTCCGATCTCGAAGCGCTCACCCGGCTGGTAGATCACCGGCGTGGCACCGCGCAGCGTGCGGAGGTAGGCGATGCCGGGATGGTCGGCCATGGCGACCACGAGCCGGGCGGCCTGGTTGGCGTCGCAGGGATGCAGCACAACGCTGCCGTGGACGGCCCGGAGCATCGCGATGTCCTCCAGGCCCATCTGCGAGGGACCGTCTTCGCCGATCGACACGCCGGCGTGCGACCCGCACAGGCACATGTGGGCCCGACTGACCGCGGCCATGCGGATGAAGTCGTAGGCACGTGTCAGGAACGCCGCGAACGTCGACACGAACGGCAGCCAACCGCGGATCTGCAGCCCTACCGCGGCGGCGACCATCTGCTGCTCGGCGATGTACATCTCGAAGTACCGCTCGGGGTGCGCCTTGGCGAAGATCTCGGCGTAGGTCGAGTTGCTCACCTCGCCGTCGAGGGCGACAACTTCGCCCCGGGCCCGGCCCAGCGCCGCCAGAGCCTCGCCGTATGCCTTACGGGTGGCGACCTCGTCGCCGACCTCCCAGGTGGGCAGGTCCAGCTCGCCGCCGTTGAACCGGAACGGAGCCTCGTTCGACGCCGGCCGGGCGACCTGCACCCGCAGGTTGCGGGTGCCGCCCAGCGCGGCGATCGCCGCCTCGGGATCCGCCAGCGGCTTGCCGTGAGCGCCATCGGCGTTCTCCACGTCGGCGACCCCCTTGCCCTTCACCGTACGGGCGACGACCACCGTCGGCCGGCCCACCGTGGCGATCGCGTCGGCGTAGGCGGCGTCGATGGCGGCCACGTCGTGGCCGTCGATCGCCACCGCGTGCCAACCCAGGACCCGGGCCCGTTGGACGTAGCTCGTCAGGTCCCAGCCGTGCATCGTCTCGCCACGCTGGCCGAGCCGGTTGACGTCCACGATCGCCGTCAAGTTGTCGAGGCCCTCGTGCCCTGCGTGCTCGAATGCCTCCCACATGGAGCCCTCGGCCATCTCGCTGTCACCGCACAACACCCACACGTGGTAGCCGAGGCGGTCGAGCCGCTTGCCCGCGAGGGCGAGTCCCACACCCACGGGGAGCCCCTGGCCAAGGGAGCCGGTGGCCACGTCGATCCACGGCAGCGCCGGCGTCGGGTGGCCCTCCAGCCGGCTGCCGAACCGCCGGAAGGTCAGCAGCTCGTCATCGGTTACGGCGCCCATGGCCTTGAGAACGGCGTAGAGCAGGGGTGACGCGTGGCCCTTCGAGAAGATGAGGTGGTCGTTGTTGGGATCCTCAGGGGAGGCGACGTCGTAGCGAAGTCGGCGAGCGATCACCACCGCCATCAGGTCGGCGGCAGACATAGACGAGGTGGGGTGGCCTGAACCGGCCGCCGCCGAGGCCCGCACCGAGTCGACACGCAGCTGCTGGCCCAGCTCTCGCAGGTACTCGAGGTCGTCCATCGTCACCTCCGGGCGTCCGTTCCCAGACCTCCCTACCCCAGGCGACGGCGAAGAAGAACTTCCCATCGAGCCGCTGCGAATCCCCGGCCCCGGTGCCCGCCCCTACGTCCGAGGAAGGCACCCAGCCGCCGCCCTGGGGCTGTCAAGCATCTCTTGACGACCGCACGTCAGCTGATCTCCGCTGTTCACCCGGAACGCATTGGCTCTGAGTCGTTGATCATGACTGGTCGATGATGCGGGGCGACGACCTGAACACATGGGCCTCACACGCATCCGGGCACGAGCGGATGGATGATCCCGGAGCGATCGAGCGGCATCGTCCCATCGATGCGGGTGAGCAGCCGTCCCGAGGGGTAGGCCTCCGCCGTGACCAGCCCGCGAGCGTCGCGTCCCGCTGTGTGCGTCGTCGGTGACGCGCTGCTCGACATCGATTGGGTGGGCGACGTGAGCCGCGTGTGCCGGGACGCACCCGCGCCGGTGCTCGATACCCCGTGCGAGCAGGCCCGGCCCGGAGGCGCTGCCCTCGCCGCGTGCCTGGCGGCGAGGCAGGGTGCCGACGTCACCCTGGTGACCTGCCTTGGCATCGACGACGCCGGGCGGCGGCTGGCCGGGTTGCTGCGCGAGGCCGAAGTGGAGCTGGTCGACCTCGGGCTTGGAGGGCCGATGCCCGTCAAGCTCCGCCTGCGCGCCGACGGCCACTCGATCGCTCGCGTCGACCAGGCGGCTACGCCCGTGCTGGCACCCGGTCGGTGGACCGCGGGCGCCGCGGCCGCGGTGGCTGGTGCCGACGTGATCCACGTCGCTGATTACGGGCGAGGCCTCGCGGCCCTTCCCGAAGTGGCGGCGGCCACCCGCGCCCTGCCCACCGTCTGGGACCCCCACCCCGGCGGACCCCGCCCTCCGGCGACCGCCGCCCTGGTTACGCCCAACCTGGCCGAGGCGCAGCACCTGGCCGGGCACCACGGACCTGTCCCCACCCGCCTCCCCGAAGTGGTCGACCTGGCCACCGCGGTGACCCAGGTTGTAGGTGCGCCCACCTCGGTGACGGCCGGTGCGCTCGGCGCGGTCCTCGCCGATGGCGCCGGGCCGCCGGCGGTGGTGCCCGCCGTCTCCGCCCCGGGCGACGCGTGCGGGGCCGGCGACCAGTTCGCGGCGACCGCTGCGGTCTGCCTCGCCCGAGGCCTGTCCGTGCTGCAGGCGGTCGAGGCTGGGGGCGCCGCGGCTGCGGCCTTCGTGGCCGCAGGCGGCGCGGGCCCGGCGCTGGACCGCACGCCCGGCGTTGTGCCGCTGCCCGGCCGCCACGGCACGGGTGACGCGGTCACCACGGCCCGGGCGGTACGCCGGGCCGGCGGGGTCGTGGTGGGAGCGGGCGGCTGCTTCGACGTGCTCCACGCCGGCCATGTCCAACTGTTGGAAAGCGCTCGCCGCCTCGGCGACCACCTGGTGGTGTGCCTCAACGGCGACGACTCGGTCCGCCGACTGAAGGGCCCGGGCCGGCCGCTCAACCCGGCCGAGGACCGGATGGCGGTGCTGTCCAGCCTGGCCTGCGTCGATGGCGTGGTGGTGTTCGACGACGACACCCCGTCCCGTGCCCTCGCCACGTTCCGCCCGCACCTCTTCGTCAAGGGCGCCGACTACCAGGGTGCCGACCTGGATGAGGCCGAGGTCCTGGCCGGGTGGGGCGGCCACGTGGTGCTGCTGCCGCTCATGGCCGGCCACTCCACGACGCACATCATCCGGGTCGCCCGGGCCGCTGGGTGAAGAACCGCTTCTCCCCGTATAGCGCCATGAGAAGTGGGTAGCCGGGAAAGGTGGTCGCGAGCCGGTTCCCCCTCGGCGTCGTCTGCGACCGCGATGGCACGCTGGTCGAGGACGTGCCCTACAACGGCGATCCAGGCCGGGTACGGCCGCTGCCCGGCGTGGCCGAGGGGCTGGCCCGGCTGCGCGCCGCCGGCATCGCGCTGGCCATCGCCTCCAACCAGAGCGGCGTGGCCCGCGGGCGGCTGACGGCCGGCGACGTCGCGGCGGTGAACGAGCGGGTCGACGAGCTCCTGGGGCCATTCGGCGCCGTGGTGTGGTGCCCCCACAGCCCCGACGATGGCTGCGGCTGCCGCAAGCCCGCCCCTGGCCTGGTGTTGGTGGCCGCCGACCGGCTCGGGGTGGCGCCGGACGCATGCGCGGTGATCGGCGACATCGGGGCCGACGTCGACGCGGCCGAAGCCGCCGGGGCGCTCGGCATCCTGGTCCCGACCGCTCGCACCCGGCGTGCCGAGGTGGCAGCCGCCCGGCACGTTGCCCCCAACTTCCTCGCCGCGGCCGACGGGCTGCTGGCGGGCGACCTCCGGCGGGCGTCATGACCGGCTCCGTCCTGATCGCCCGCTTGGACAACTGCGGCGACGTCCTGCTGGCCGGGCCGGCCGTCCGGGCCGCGGCCGCCGGCGGGCGGCCCGTCGTGCTGCTGTGCGGGCCCCGGGGACGGCCGGCCGCCGAGCTGCTGCCCCGCGTGTCCGCCATCATCGAGTGGCGGGCACCGTGGATCGAGCCCGATCCGATGCCCGTGAATCCCGGCGACGCGCGCGACCTGGTCGCCGCCGTCCGCTCCCACGGCGTGGGCGAGGCCGCCATCCTCGCCTCGTCCCACCAGAGCCCTCTGCCCCTCGCACTCCTGCTGCGGTGGGCCGGGGTGAGCCGCATCGCCGCCGTGTGTCACGACCACGCCGGATCGCTGCTCGACGTGCGGATCCCCGGAGATCCCGACCTCCACGAGGTGCAGCGGGGCCTGGCGGTCACCGAGGCACTGGGCCACCGCTCCCCCGTCGATGACCGTCTGGCCGTTCGGCTCGGCGCCGACCCGGTAGGCGGCCTGGAGCCCCGGGCCCGCGCCCTCGTGGTCGGCGGCGCCCCCTATGTCGTGGTACACCCCGGCGCCAGCGCTGCCGCGCGTACCCTGGCACCCCTTCAGTGGCGCGATGTCACCCGCAGTGTGGCCATGTCCGGACGCCTCGTGGTCGTGACCGGGACGCGGGCCGAGGCCGAACTGACGGCGCTCGTCGCCGGCCGCCAGCAGGGCGTTCTGGACCTAACCGACCGCCTCGACTTCCGCCAGCTCGCCACGGTCGTGGCCGCAGCCGGGTCGGTGGTGAGTGGTAACACGGGGCCCGCGCACTTGGCTGCGGCCGTGGGCACCCCAGTGGTCGTCGCGTTCCCGCCCACCGTGCCCCTGGCCCGCTGGCGGCCGTGGCGAGTCCCCCATGAGGTGCTGGGCGACCAGGACGTCGCCTGCGCCGGGTGCCGGAGCCGGATATGCCCGCTCGCCGACCAACGCTGCGTGACCCATGTGACCGGCGCCGATGTGGTGGCCGCCCTGGACCGGCTCGACCCGGTTCTCATGCGAGGAGTCCCCTCGTGAAGGGCCTCCGCGTCCACCTCGTGTCCGAGCACGCCAGCCCGCTGGCCACCGTCGGCGGCGCCGACGCCGGCGGGCAGAACGTGCACGTCGCCGCCCTCGCCACCGGCCTGGCCCGGCTCGGCTGCGAGGTGACCGTCCTGACCCGGGCCGACGACCCCGACCGGCCCAGCCGGGTGGACTTCGCCCCCGGTGTCGTGGTCGAACACGTCGTGGCCGGCCCGCTGGCCCCGATCGCCCGGGACGAGATGTGGCCCCACATGCGCGAGATGGCCCACCGCTTGCGCATCCGCTGGCGGGGGGAGCCGCCCGATCTCGTGCACGCCCACTTCTGGATGTCCGGGTGGGCGGCCCGCCGCGCCCTCGCGCGGATGCCTCATCCCCCACCCCTGCTCCTGACATTCCATGCGCTCGGGGTTGTCAAGCGCCGCCACCAGGGGACAGCCGACACCAGCCCGCCCGCCCGCAACGGCGTCGAGCGCCAGCTCCTCGCCGAGGTCGACGAGGTGGTGGCGACGTGTTCGGACGAGGCCGCGGAGCTCCGAGCCCTCGGGGCGCCGGGCGACCGGATCCGGGTGGTGCCATGCGGGGTCGATACCAGCGCGTTCCGCCCCGACGGGCCCCACGCCCCACCCCGCCGCGGCGGCCACCGCGTCGTGGCGGTGAGCCGGCTGGTGGCCCGGAAGGGCATCGACGACGTCATCGCGGCACTGCCCCGGCTCCCCGGCACCGAGCTGCTCGTGGCCGGGGGCCCGCCCCGCGGGCAGCTCGCCGGCGACCCCGAGGCCACGCGCCTGCGGGCCCTCGCGGACGACCTGGGCGTGGGTCGCCGGGTCCGGCTGCTCGGGGCGGTGTCCCGGGCCGACGTCCCCGCCCTGCTGCGGTCAGCCGACGTCGTCGCCTGCGTGCCCTGGTACGAGCCGTTCGGCATCGTGCCGCTCGAGGCCATGGCGTGCGGGACCCCCGTGGTCGGCAGCGCGGTGGGCGGGCTGCTCGACACCGTGGCCCACCGGCGCACCGGCCTGCTGGTCCCTCCGCACGACCCCGAGGCGGTGACCGCCGCGATCCAGCGGTTGCTGGACAACCCGTCCCTGCGCGCGCGCATGGGCGAGGAGGCGGTGGCTCGCGTGCGCCAGGAGTTCACGTGGTCCCAGGTGGCCCGTTCGACGCTCGACGTCTACCGGGAGCTGGTGACCGAGGCCCGCCGGGCCGCCGGCGACCGCAGCTGGACGGTGTCGGCGTGACCGGGCCGAAGGTCAGCACGCTCGGCACCCACCTGGCCGCATCCCGGGATGGCCTGGCGGCGCTCGGGGCCGAGCTGGGTCGCCTCGAGCGCTGGGGAGGGGTCCTGCGGCTCCGGCTCGGGCGCGGCGGTCGCCTGCTGGTGGCCGGCAACGGCGGCAGCGCGGCGCTGGCCCAGCACCTGGTTGGTGAACTGGTCGGGCGCTTCGACCGCGAGCGCCCTCCCTACAGCGCGCTCGCCCTCTGCGCCGAGACCGCCGGATTGACCGCCATCGGCAACGACTACGGCTACGACGAGGTCTTCGCTCGCCAGGTGGCGGCCCACGGCCGGGCCGGGGACGTGTTCCTGGCCCTGTCGTCATCGGGCCGCAGCCCCAACCTCCTGCATGCCGCCGCCGCGGCCCGGGCCTGCGGGGTGCTCGCCTGGGCCATGACCGGGCCCGCGCCCAACCCGCTCATCGGCGAGGTCGACGACGCGTTGGCCGTCGCCGCGCCCGGCGCCGCCAGCGTCCAGGATGTGCAGCAGGTCGCCGTCCACCTGCTGTGCCTCGCCTTCGAAGAGGCCGGCCGGAGGTCCTGATGGCCACGATCCTCGGCGTCAACGCCGTGTTCCACGACCCGGCCGCCGCCCTCGTCGTCGATGGCGAGACGATTGCCGCCGCAGAGGAAGAGCGGTTCAGCCGGCGCAAGCACGGGAAGGAGGCGGTCCCGTTCTCGGCCTGGGAGCTGCCGGTGGAGGCCATGCGCTGGTGCCTCGCGGAGGCCGGCGTCGAGCCCGGCGAGGTCGACGCCGTGGCCTACTCCTACGATCCCGACCTGGCCCCGCCGCCCGGGCGGGCCGTGACCGACGATGGCTGGGAGGGTTTGCGCACCCTGTACGTGCGCCGGGTGCCCGGCTTCCTTGCCACGGCGCTGCCGGGGCTGCGGCCCGACCGCCTGCGCTACGTGGCCCACCACGTCGCCCATGCCGCCTCGGCGTGCGTGGCCGCCCCGGCCGACCGGTCGGCCGTGCTGGTCCTGGACGGCCGGGGCGAGGTCTCTTCCCACCTCGCTGGGCGCTGGGCCGGTGGGCGCCTCGACGTGCTGGCCGGACAGCGGCTGCCGGACTCGCTCGGCCTGCTCTACGAGGAGGTCACCCAGCACCTCGGGTTCCGGCGCTCGTCGGACGAGTACAAGGTCATGGCGCTGGCCAGCTACGGCGACCCCGCCCGGTTCGGGCCGGTCCTGCGCGACCACGTGCGGACCACCACGGAGGGCGGCTTCGCGGTCGACCCCGTCGACTGGACGGCCCTGGCGCCGGCCCGGAGGGGCGGCGAGACCTGGGGCGAGGTCCATGCCGACCTGGCGGCGGCGGTCCAGCAGCGACTCGAGGAGGTCGTGCTCGACCTGGCCCGGTGGCTGCACGGGCGGACGGGCGAGGCGGCGATCACGCTGGCCGGCGGCGTGGCGCTGAACTGCGTCGCCAACGGCCGGCTGGCCGCCGAGGGACCGTTCGAGCACGTGTGGGTCCAGCCCGCCGCCGGCGATGCCGGCACCGCACTCGGCGCGGCGCTGGCCATCGCCGCCGCGGCGGGCGAGGAATGCGCCCCGCTGCACACGGCGGCGCTGGGACGCGGCTGGGACGACGACGAGGTGGAGGCGGTGCTGAAGGCGGCCGAGCTGCCCTACCACCGGCCGGCGCACCTCGCCGCCGAGGTCGCCGCCGCCCTGGCCGACGGCGCGGTGGTCGGCTGGTTCCAGGGCCGCAGCGAGTACGGCCCCCGGGCCCTCGGGCACCGCAGCCTGCTTTGCGATCCCCGGCGGCCCGAGAACCTCGGGCGCATGAACGCCCTGAAGGGCCGCGAGGAGTTCCGTCCGGTGGCACCGATGGTCCTGGCCGAACGCGCGCCCGCCATCTTCGATGGCGTCCATCCCAGCCCCTACATGCTCTTCGTCCACCGGGTTCAGCCCGAGTGGGCCGAGCGCATCCCTGCCGTCGTCCACGTGGACGGCACCGCCCGGATCCAGACGGTGGCCGAGGAGGACGAGCCGCTGGTTGCCGCCCTGCTGCGGGCGTTCGACGACCGCACGGGAGTGCCCGTGCTCGTCAACACCAGCTTCAACACCGCGGGGCGACCGATGGTCGACTCCCCCCGGCACGCCTTGGAGTGCTTCGGGTCGGGACCGATCGACCTGCTGGCGATCGGGCCCTTCGTCGTCCGGCGGGCGCAGGTGGCCCAGTGATCGCCCTCGACGTCGTGGTACCCACCATTGGCCGGCCCTCGCTCGGCGTGGTGGTCGACGCCCTGTGCCGCACGCTGCCCGCCTCGTGCACGCTCGTGCTCGTCGACGACCGGCCCGCGCCGGCGGCGCCCCTGGCTGTGCCGGACGACCCGCGGGTGCGGGTCGTCCGATCCGGGGGCCGGGGACCGGCCGCCGCCAGGAACGCCGGCTGGCGGGCGGGCAAGGCGCCCTGGGTGGCGTTCGTGGACGACGACGTGTACCCGCCGCCGGGCTGGGTGCGAGCCCTGGCCGGCGACCTCGCCCGGGCCGCCCCGGACGTGGCGGCGGTGCAGGGCCGCATCGAAGTGCCGCGGCCGGCGGGACGCCGCCCCACGGACTGGGAGCGCAACGTGGCCGCCCTCGAGGGCGCGCCCTGGGTCACTGCCGACATGGCCGTGCGGCGCGCCGCGCTGGAGGCGGTCGGCGGGTTCGACGAGCGCTTTGCCCGCGCCTATCGCGAGGACACCGACCTGGCGCTCCGGCTGCTCGATGCCGGCTGGCTGCTGGACGTCGGCGAGCGGCGGATGCGCCACCCCGTGCGCCCAGCGCCCTGGTGGGTGAGCGTCGGGCTCCAGCGGGGCAACGCCGACGACGTGCTGCTTCAACGGCTGCACGGCCCGGGTTGGCGCGACCGCCTCGGTGTGGCGCCCGGGGCCTGGTCGAGCTACCCGCTCACGGTGGCGCTCGCCGCGGGCGCGGTCGGGGCCCTGGCCCTCGGCCACCGGCGGATGGCGGCGGCGGCCGCCGCGCTGTGGGCC
>JBKOUY010000141.1:0-7239 GCA_046723645.1 Actinomycetota bacterium
GAAATCCCGCGGGTTTTTCGCGGGTTTTCGAAGGTCCAGCCTCAGACGGTCAGTGAGCCAAAACCGGCGGACCAGGGAAAACAGCCGTGGGCGCGGAGGGAGTCGAACCCCCGACATCTGCCTTGTAAGGGCAGCGCTCTAGCCAGCTGAGCTACGCGCCCGGGAGGGCGCGAGGCTACCGCTCCCCCTCGGCGCTCGTCGCAGCCCACCCAGGGCGGCCGGTCGGGTGCAGGCCGATGCGGCGTTTCGAGATGACGAATTCCGGCGCATCCGGACGCCGGTTGGAGTCACCGGGCGCCGACGCCGGGGCGCACGCGGCCCGACCATCCCTCTCCTGACGCGAGACGGACACTACGGTCGCTCGGGACACCACGTTGTTTCCGACGCATCGCCCGCCGATCTCCATCCGCCGAGACTCCCCTGGAGGACTTCCATGGTTGGGCGCCCACGGCCCACGAGTGAGAGCTCGATCGATCTCACCCGGCGCTACCTCGCCGAGCTGGGGTCGTACCCGCTGCTCACCGCCGAGGACGAGGCCAACCTCGCGCAGGCCATCGCCGAGGGCCGCGCCGCCGAGGCCCGGCTGGCCTCCGGCGTCGGCGTCTCCCGCCGCGAGCGCACCCGGCTCCAGGCGCGGATCGCCGCGGCCACCGACGCCCGGCGCCGCTTCATCCAGTCGAACCTCCGCCTCGTCGTGTCGATCGCCAAGCGGTACCAGACGCCGACCATGACGCTTCTCGACCTGATACAGGAAGGCAATCTCGGCCTCATGCGCGCGGTCGAGAAGTTCGACCACCGCAAGGGCTTCAAGTTCTCGACGTACGCCACATGGTGGATCCGCCAGGCGATCGGGCGGGGCATCGCCGACAAGGGCCGCACCATCCGCCTGCCCTCCCATCTCATGGACACGCTGGCCACGCTGTCGCGGAGCTCGTCGACGCTTCTGAAGTCGCTGGGGCGCGAGCCGACCGCCGCCGAGCTGTCCCTCGACACCGGCATCGCGCTCGACAAGGTCGAGGCCGCCCTGCGCGCCGCGCCCGACCTGGTGTCGCTGTCGGCCGCCGTCGGCGACGAGGGCGACCACGAGCTCGGCGACCTGCTCGCCGACCCGACCAGCGAGGCGCCCTTCGACGCGGCCGCGGCCGCCATCGAGCGTGCCGACCTGCGAGCGCTCCTCGGGCACCTCGACGAGCGCGAGCGGGCAATCCTGTCGCTTCGCTTCGGGCTCGACAACGATCAGCCGCTCACCCTCGACGAGGTCGGCCGCCGCTTCAACCTCACCCGCGAGCGGATTCGCCAGATCGAGGCGAAGGCGCTGACGAAGCTGCGCCACCCGTGCTCGGCGCAGCATCGCCGCCTCGTCGACGCACTCAGCCGCTGAAGCGCACCGGAGGCCGGCGCCTCGTCGAGGCGGTGGCAGCGGTGACGTTCGGGGTACCGATCGGCGTGACCGGCAGCGGCCCCCAACCGCGTGGCACGTCCGACCGGGCGAGGGCAACCAGCGCGCTGACCGCCTCTGGCTGCAGCTCCGGCAGTGCATCGGCCGCGAACCAGCGCACCTCGCTCACCTCGGGCGAGCGCGGCCCGACGGCATCGGGAGCCGCCCCGTCGGCCGGGCGGGCCCGGTAGACGACGTCGATCCGCTGCGGTCGGGCATCGACGACGACGGCGGGCTCGCCGACGAGATCGACGGCGAGACCGGTCTCCTCCCGCACTTCCCGGCGCGCACAGTCGTCGATCTCCTCGCGTCGGTTGACCAGCCCGCCGGGCAGGCCCCAGCCGTCGCGGTAGACCACCCGCACCAGCAGGACCGAGCCGTCGCCGCGCTCGATGAGGCAGGCGGCGCCGGCCGTGAACGACGGGGCGATCACACGAACGATCCAGCGCCGGGCCGGGCGCGGCACCCGCCGCCACAGGCGCAGCAGGAGCCTCTGGACCCGAACGAACACGCGTCAAGGCTACTGGTCGGCCAGCTCGCGGCGGCTGACCGCCAGTGCGTCGAACAGCGGCTGCGTGGCCGCGGCCATCGGCGTGCGGCGGGCGCGGTGGTCGAGCGCCAGCAGGTCGCGCCCAAGGGCGTCCCCGGCGATGGCGCCCGCCTCGATGCACACCAGCACGCCGCCCAGGTAGTCCCACGGGCCGTGGGCCGACACGCTGCAGTCGACGTAGGCGTCGAGCACGCCCTCGGCGACGGCGCACAGGTCGAGCGCCGCGGCGCCGAAGCTGCGGAACTGGCGCCAGCCGAGCGGTCGGGATGGCAACCCCGAGATCCCTACGAACGCGTCGCGGGTGTCGGTGCAGGTCGTCGGGCGTATGTCGACCCCGTCCACGGCCGCACCGCAGCCCCGCAGCGCGGTGTAGGTCCGCCCGTTGGGTAGGTCCACCACGAGCGCGGCGCGTGGGCCGTCGCCGTCGACGGCGCACAGGCTGGTCGCAAACCACGGGACGCCGCGGGCGGCATTGGTGCTGCCGTCGAGCGGGTCGACGACGACCACGACGTCGCTTCCCTGCACGCCCGTCCATCCCGACTCCTCGGAGAGCACCGCCACGTCGGCCTGCCCCAGGACCTCCAGCGCCGCGGCGTCGGCGGCGAGGTCGCTGAGGTGCTGCCCCCCGTGGGCACCGTCGGGGCCGGCGAGACCCCAGTCGTCGATGACCTCGAGCGCCGACCGGACGGCTAGCGCCGCCTCGTGCAGCAGCTCGACCAGGCCGGAGTCCGACAGGGGCACGTGTGGGGTCTACCAGGACACGTGGCAGGCTGTGCTGGTGGCTGCCATCGACATCGCCGGGTTCGTGTCCGATCTCAAGGACCACGCCATCGACCACGGCTTCCATGTGCACGACGAGCGGCACTTCGTCGAGACCTATTCGCTGCGCCAGACCTGGGAGGTGGACCTCCACCCGGAGGAGGCATGCGGGGGCCCGCTGGATCTGCACCTGGCCCTCGAGGTCGATCCCCGGGCGCTGCTGTCGTTCGAGGACGTGATCACCGGGCTGCCCGAGGACGACGATCCGCCGGACACCTTCCATTTCCCGCTCGTCTTCAACTGGGCGCTCCCCCCGCTGGACAAGGGGCCCGACCTGTTGATCCTGGCCACCGAGCTCGCCGGTGTCGGCGGTACCGACCTGCCGCTGGAGGTGTCCGCCATCGACTCCTTCCCGTCGGTCACCGACGCCCCGGAGCGCAGCCTGGCGATCGTGTCCCGGATCGAGGTCTCGCTGGCGCGCGTGTTCCTCGGCCAGGAGCAGCTGTGCGACGTCCTGGACCAATGCCTGGCCGTCAGCCGGTACCTGCTGGAGAACGCCGAGACCTGGCTGGGCGACCGGGAGGCGTAGCCGGGCGACCCGACCGGAGCGCCCGAGGCGGCGCAAACCCGATTGGCCTAGTCGGGATTTGGACGTATCATCGCGACCGGCGGCCGAGGGCCGCGTCTCGCTCCCGGGCCGCCTCCCCACGAGCAACCTGGGAGGTCGCGATGAGCGACGTCGCACGCCCCGAGGCACTCGTCGACGCGGATTGGACCGTCGCACACCTCGACGATCCGAACGTCCGCGTCATCGAGGTCGACGAGGACACCAGCGCCTACGAGAAGGGACACATCCGCAACGCGGTCGGCTGGAACTGGACCACCGACCTGCACGATCCCCTGCGCCGCGACTACGTCGACCAGGACGGGTTGAGCCGGCTGCTGCAGCAGGCCGGCGTCGGCCCGGAGACGACCGTGGTGCTCTATGGCGGCAACAACAACTGGTTCGCCGCCTACGCCTACTGGATCTGCCGATACCGGGGCTTCGACGCCGTCAAGCTGCTCGACGGCGGGCGCAAGCGCTGGGAGCTCGACGGGCGGGAGCTGACCCAGGACGTCCCCAGCCTGGCGCCCACCGACTTCCGCGTGCCGGGACGGGACCGGGGTGAGCTGCGCGCCCTGCGCGACGAGGTGCTCGCCAAACTCGGCCAGGAGCAGTACATCGATGTGCGGTCACCCGAGGAGTACCGCGGCGAGCGGCTGGCGCCCGAGCACCTGCCGCAGGAGCAGGCCCAGGTTCCGGGTCACATTCCCGGTGCCGTGAACATCCCCTGGAGTAAGGCGGCGAACGACGACGGCACGTTCCGGTCGATCGAGGAACTGCGGGCCCTGTACGGAGGCGAGGGCATAGCGCCCGACCGCGGCGTGATCGCCTACTGCCGCATCGGCGAGCGCTCGGCCCACACCTGGTTCGTGCTCCATGAGCTGCTCGGTTATCCGTCGGTGGAGAACTACGACGGCTCGTGGACCGAGTACGGCTCGCTGGTCGGGGTGCCGGTCGAACGCTGAGCCACGGCCGGGTCAGCGCCGGCGATTGCGCGGCTCCAGACTCGGCGGGGTCCACCCGCTGTCGGTGGGGTTGAGCGTGATGCCTGGCGGCACGATCTCGTCGACGGCGTCCAGGAGCTCGTCGGGGAGGGACACGTCGGGTGCCGTCAGCTGGGACTCGAGGTGCTCCATCGTGCGGGGCCCGATGATCGCCGACGTCACCGCCGGATGGTTGATCACGAACGCCAGCGCCAACTCGATCATCGTGAGCCCGAACTTGTCGGCGAGCTCGCTGAGGTCCTCGGCTGCGGTGCGCTTCAGTTCCTCCGCCGGGCCCGAGCGGCTCATGCCCCGCCGCTCCCACAGCTGCTGGCGGTGCGAGGGCTCGGGCGTCACGCCCCGGCGGTGCCGTCCCGACAGCGTGCCGCCGGCCAGCGGGCTCCACGGGATCACGCCCATGCCGTAGCGCTGGGCAACCGGCAGGACGTCGGCCTCGATGCCGCGCGTGAGGATCGAATAGGGCGGCTGCTCGCTCACGAACCGGGCGAGGCCTCGGCGTTCGGCCACCCATTGGGCCTCGACGATCTCGTGGGCCGGATACGTCGACGAACCCACGTAGCGGACCTTGCCGGAGCGCACGAGGTCGGTCAGGGCGGACAGCGTCTCCTCGATGTCGCAGCTGGGATCGGGCCGGTGGATCTGGTACAGGTCGATGTAGTCGGTGCCCAGGCGACGCAGGCTGTTGTCGACCTCGGTCATGATCCAGCGGCGCGAGTTCCCCCGGGCGTTGGGGTCCTTGCCCATCGTTCCGTGGACCTTGGTCGCCAGGACCACGTTGTCCCGCCGGCCCCCGGCCAGCGCCTTGCCCACGATCTCCTCGGACTCGCCGGCCGAGTAGACGTCGGCGGTGTCGATGAAGTTGATGCCGGCGTCCAGACCTCGGTGGATGATCCTGATCGCGTCGTCGTGGTCGCGGTTGCCCCAGGCCCCGAACATCATGGCCCCAAGGCAGAGGGGGCTGACCTGGACCCCGGTGCGGCCGAGGGTTCGATACTCCATGGAACGGCTCCTTCGCGGTGGCGACAGGGCGGACCGTAGGGCTTCGAGCGCGCTCGAAGTCAAGCCTTTCCCCGTCGCCAGGCGGCCCGACCCGTGGACCTGGGCCCGGAATCCCGATGCTTGTGGCGCACGCGTGTGGTGCGATTGGCCGGGTCGGTGCTCTTAGGGGGTGATGACGACGAGTGAGCCCGGCGTCGCGGAGCCGTTGCGCCAAGCGGTGTTCGAGCGCTTCGTCCGCGACGTCGAGCCCCGCCTCCGGCGGGCCCTGGTGGCGGCGTACGGCGGCCAGCGGGGTAGGGAGGCGACTGCCGAGGCGTTGAGCTGGGCGTGGGAGAACTGGGACCGCGTGCGGGCGATGAAGTATCCGCACCGGTACCTGTTCCAGGTCGGCCGGTCGCGAACTCGGGCGAGGCGCCAGCGTGTGGTGTTCGAGGTCAACGACGCCGCGGAACGCCACGTCGAGCCGCGTCTCGGGCCGGCGCTCGCACGGCTGTCCGAGCGCCAGCGGATCGCAGTTGTGCTGGTGCACGGGTTCGGCTGGACACATCGCGAGGTGGCGGAACTGACCGGCAGCCGCCCGACCACGGTCCAGAACCACCTCGAGCGGGGCCTCCGCAAGCTTCGCACCGACCTGGAGGCCGGACGATGACCGACCTGTCTGACCAGCTGCGTGCGCTCATCGAGGCCGCCGCCGAACCCGTGGATCCCGCCGAGGTGAGACGCCTCCCGCCGATTCCGTTGGACAGGGCAGCCCGACGTTCTCGCC
Source organism: Actinomycetota bacterium (assembly GCA_046723645.1). Lineage (GTDB taxonomy): Bacteria > Actinomycetota > Acidimicrobiia > Acidimicrobiales > VFJN01 > DASQUK01. The sequence continues at coordinate 6,121 of JBKOUY010000141.1, forward strand.
GCCCACTCGCAATGGCGCTGGTGGGTGTGGCCGCGGTCGCACTCGCCATCCTGGGCCTGGCCGCGCTGGTCACCGGCCACGACGCCGACGACAGCATCACGACGGCGACGACCGGCCCGACCGCCGACCCGGCCTCCTGCTACCCCAATCCGTGCCGCGACGTGGACGACGCCGAAGCCATGGCTCTGCTGGGAGTTCCCGTGGCCATGCCTTCGGGCATCCCCGCCGGCTGGGAGCTGGTGTCCAGCGAGGTGGAGTTCTACCCCGCCGGGGTCGAGGTCGACGGGCAGCGCCCCAGCCCGGTGGACAGCGTGTTGCTCCGGCGAAACTGGTCGCCGCCAGGTGAGAGCTTGACCGAGGGCTGCCCCGCCCTGATCAGCCTTCGGGTGATCCCTCTCCGCCCGGGTGAGACCGACGCCGGCGTGGGCAGTTCGACGTACCTCACCCTGCCCGACGGCACTCCGGTCTACGGGACGGTGGGCCCGGGGGTATGCGGCGACGGCGCCGGCGAGGAGGCCGAGACCGGCTGGTTGACCTGGACACACGCAGGCGTCGGGTACGGACTCCGCTCGTTCGGCGCTCCCGCCGAGGCGCTCCGCTCGATCGTCACCTCGCTCCCGTGAGCGAGACGGCGGCAGACGAGGTTGGCTGCTCGGCGGGGGGTGACGGTGACGCTTCATCGTGGTCTCCGGTCTCTCAGGTGCAGGTCTTCTAGGGGCGCGGATGCCGGCACCGGTGTTGGAGCGGACGGCTGGCGCCGTGGAGGGGTCGGCGGCGATAGGGGTAGCAACGTCGCCGTCGACCCCACCTCGCCGCGGGGTCGACCTCGACAAGCTGTTCGACGGGTTGGTCGACGCCTTCGAGCGGCCCGCTTGGCATCGTCTCGCTAGCTGCCGCGGCACCCCGACCGCCTGGTGGTCTCCACCCGAGTCGGCGCGGCCCGACGACCCGGTGGTGATGCGGGCCGCCGCTATCTGTGCCGACTGTCCGGTGCGGGGACCCGTTCGCTGGCGTCTCGGGCAGCAACTTCGAGAACAACACGTCGGACCTGCGCTGCGAAGTCAACTTGCTCATGCACGTCCGCTCGGCCAAGGCCGCGAGGCGGGTGGCTGCGACATG
>JBKOUY010000038.1:0-3205 GCA_046723645.1 Actinomycetota bacterium
CACTCGTGGTTCCACCGGGGCGCACCTGGTGGAACCACCTATCGTCTCTCCGCGACGAGGCGAGTGAACGGCAGGACGGAGGCGAGACATATGGTGGATGATCCTCTGGCCCAAGTGCCGATCCCAGTAGTGGGGGCGCCCAACTCACCGCTCATCGGCGCCCCAGGCCCACGCCGGGTTGCAGACATCGCGCCGTTCCCGAAGGGTTCGAAGCTCGTGATGTACACCGACGGCCTGGTGGAGCGACGGGATCGCCCGGTCGATGACGGCATCAATCTCGCCATGTCACGACTCCACGCGATCGCAGACGACGCGACCGGCGTGGACATCATCGAGATGCTGATCGGCGAGCTCATCAACGATCACGTCGCCGAGGACGACATCGCACTGCTAGTGGTGCACCACACGGGTCGGATGCCCGGAGACGTCAGCACGTAACGCGGAACCAATCGAGGTCAGTCGCGGACCATCCGCCCGGACCTCGCGGCGTCGGCGGCAGTGGCCCGAAACGCCAAGTAGGTGGCACGAGAAGTACACCGAATACCCGCCTGCGGGCGGCCCTCGCCCGGCGGATCGTGAGCACAGAACGACGCGGCGCGAGATCGGCATCCCTGAAGGAGTTGGGCTGTGTCAAGGGGCGGCCTCGTGGATAGGGGGGTTTGACTCGAGGTCGTGGGGGCCTGGTTCCTGGGCGCAAACGCGCGCCGGTTGCGAGCCCGGGGTCAAGGCTGGCCGGAGGCCACCCGGAGGGCTTGGCCTTGACGCCGGCGAGGAGCGGCGCACGCTGGTCACCAAGGACCGGCGGCCGTCAGCTCCTCGGGTGGGTTGGGTTCGGGTTCAACGCACCGTTTCTTCGACCTGGGGGTGGCAGCGGCTCGGCTGCCGGGCATCCCTTCGCCGACGGTGAGGCGAGCATGGTGCGTTCCGGCCACGACCAGACGGGCTCAAGCAGATCATCGACCTCGCCGCCGGCGGCGGGGGTCATGCCGATCACGGGCTCGCGCCGGGCCGTGTCCGAACCGTCTCACGCCGCCACCTCGGTCTGGGTGAGCAGCGGGTCTCGCCGTCGCGCAGGCCGTAGTAGACGAGGGTGAGGACCTTGCGGGCCAGCGCCACTCGCGCCTCGTTGGTGCCCCGCCGTTCGGCAATCCGGCGGAAGTCAGCTGCCAGGCGGGGGCCGCCGTGGTAGCGGGACACCGCCTCGATCACCGCCCACCGCACCAGTTTGGAGCCCTGCTTGGTGATCGAACCGCGCACGGTCTTTGTGTCCGACTCCCGGTGTCGGGGGCGCGAGCCCGGCCCACGAGCACAGGGCCTGGGCCGAACGGAACCGACCGACGTCGCCGATCTCGGCCGCCAGGATGGCGGCGATGGTGGGGCCGATCCCGTTGATCGCCTGGATCGCCAGGTAGCCCCAGTGGCCCCACAGCTGGGGCTGGATCTGTTGCTCGAGCATCGCCACCTCCTGGTCATAGAGCTCGATCAGATCCCGCAACGACTTGACCCGCGTGGTGTAGCTGTCACTCAGGCTCATGGCCTCGAGCCGAGCGTTGCCAGCCGGTCCGAACATGCGGCCTTGCGCGGGCAGCACCCCCTCTTTGGCCATCACCGCATGCACCTGGGCCTTGAGCCCCGAACGCAAGCCGACAGGCTTGGCCCGGTAGCGCACCAGCTCCCGCAGCTCCCGGGTCGCCGGCGCGGCGATCCACGCCTCGGGCAGCCGACCAGGCGCAACATGTCCGCCAAGGCGATGGCGTCGCGCTCGTCGTTCTTCACCCGCCGCTGTCCCCAGTTGAGGCCCTGGGGATTGGCGAGATGCACCCGGGCGCCGCTGGCCTGCAACAGGTCCATACCCAATACCACCCGTACGTGGCCTCGACGACTACCTCGGGATCCGGGCCCGCCTCCGCCACCGCCGCCGCGATCGCCGCCGGGTCATTCGCGACCCGAATGGTCGAAAGGTTCTCGCCCGCCGCGCTCAACGGACAATCACCGACCGACGCCGATGAAAGTCGATACCGGCGTACTGTCGATCCACAGGGGCCTCCTCCCCTCCGTCAGAGGGTTGGTTGTGAGAACCCCGAGTCTGGATCGACTCGGTTCCTCACGGGGAGCGGAGGCCCCGCTCCTTCATCGCATCAGATATGGCACGCGCTGCATCGCGACGGGGACGTCAATCGCTGAGCGTCATCTCGTCGCCGACACGCACGGTCCCTGGCGTTTGCACGGCGGTCCAGACGCCGAAGGTCGCGCCGTGGTGGCGCGCGAGCGTCTTGAACACGTCGAGATCGCGATCGAGACCGGGTTGTGGACGCGTGACCATCGTGCACCGCTCGCAGGGCACGGCGGGTTGCACCACCGCGGTGCCGATACGGACGGTGCGTCCGCACCACCGGTCCTCGACCCAGCCTTCGTCGTCGACGTCGATCACGATGTTCGGTCGGAACCGGCGCGTTTCCCATGCGCCGTCGGGATGCAGTGCGCGACCCTGACGCAGGCTCGCGGTCGTGACGACGAGCAGCGGGAGCGCGTCGACGAACCGGCCCGGTGGCATTGTCCACGACACGACCTTGCTGTTGTCATCGGTCGCGTCCGCGAAGTACTCACCGACCCCCGCGTCCATCGACTCGGCATGCGCGAGTCTGACTCGGCGACCAATCCACTTCGACAGCACGTCGTCTGCGTCCGCGCTCGGCGCAGTGACCACCTCGCCGTCCGGAAGCGCAATCTCGACGCCCGTCCTTGTGAGCCGGGCGCTCGCGAGCAACAGCAAGGGGACGCGCCGTGCCGTCAACACCATCCCGGTCTCCCGGTCGACGATTCCCCACTTGCGATCACCCCGCAACCCTGAGTTCTCCACGGCTGCCTCGGCGAGCGGCTCACCTTGCAGCGATTTCACCGGATGGCGCCACAGTTCGGCGACGTGCATGGCCCTCCTTCCACACGGCCCACGAGTGCCGGAACGGGCGCGCGACACGCGCGCGACCGTCTCGACGAACGCGCACAGATTGCCCGAACCGAGCGCGCCCTGCCCGACGCTTGACCAGCACAGAACGACGCGGCGCGGATCGGCATCCCTGAAGGAGCGTGGCCGTGTCAAAGGATTCCGGAGGATTTCTGGCTTTGATTTGGGTGTTGGGGTCGGCTGGTTCCTGTGTGGGAACGCGCGCTGCCGCCGCAGCCGGGGTCAGGGCTGGCCGGAGGC
>JBKOUY010000179.1:0-2411 GCA_046723645.1 Actinomycetota bacterium
CTCGCGGTAGTCGCCGCTGGCGGCCGCCACCCGCTCGGACTCGCGCTCCTCTGCCGTGAACGCTCGGATGGTCGCGATGCCGGCGACGTTGTTGGCGAGCAGCGCCCCCAGGTCGCCGGCCGCCTGCCGCACGACGGTGTAGCGGGGCTCGAGCCGGCGCTGGTAGAGGATCGACCCCCACACGATGAGCGGGATGGGCAGGAACGCCACGACCCCGAGCACGGGCTCGGCCACGAAGAACACCACGCCCACGAACACGACGTTGACGAACGTCCGCACGAGCTCGTTGGCACCGACGTCGAGGAAGCGCTCGAGCTGGTTGACGTCGTCGTTGAGGATGGACAGCAGCCCACCGGTGGATTGGTCCTCGAACCACGCGAGCTCGAGCCGCTGGACGTGGCGGTACGCATCCATGCGCGCCTCGTGCTCGATGGTCTGCGCCAGGTTGCGCCACAGCACGTTGGCCACGAACTCGCTGGCCGACTCGATCAGCCACACCGCCACGTTGATGACGGCCAGCACCACGAGCTGGGCGAAGCGGTCCTCGACCCCGAGCGCGGTCGCCACCAGCGAGTCGTTGCCGCGCACCACGACGTCGACGGCGGCGCCGATGAGCAGCTCCGGCATGACGTCGGCGAGCTTGTTGAGCACGCTGAAGCCGATCGCGGACACGACCGTGCGGCGGTGCCCTCGGGAATAGCGCCACAGCCGGGCCAGCGGCGGCGCCTCGACTGAGGGGTGTCGGTGCCGGCGGAGAAACATGCCGGCGAGGCTACGTTCGTCAGGTGGTGCGCCACGCCCGCTCGAACGGCAGGCGCCACGCATGGGGGGCGATCAGCTGGTGGATCGCGTTCGGCCCCCAGGACCCGGCGGGATACACGCGCACGGGCGGCGGGTCCTCGAGCAGCGGCGTCGACAGCTCCCAGAGCCGCTCGATGCCCTCGGCGGTCGTGAACAGGGTGTGGTCACCGACCATCGCGTCGTACACCAGGCGCTCGTAGGCCTCCAGGACGTCGTCCGCCCGCCCGGTCTCGTGCAACGCGAACTGCAGGCTCAACTTGTCGAGCTTCATGCCCGGACCCGGCCGCTTGCCGTAGAACGACAGCGACAGCTTGGCGGCGTCGGCCAGGTCGAACGTCAGGTGATCGGGCCCGTGTCGCCCCACGCCGGAGCCGTGGGGGAACATGCTCTTGGGTGGTTCCCGGAACGCGATCGAGATGATGCGCGCCCCCTCGGCCATCCGCTTGCCGGTGCGCAGGAAGAACGGGACGCCCGCCCAGCGCCAGTTGTCGATGTCGCAGCGCAGGGCGACGAACGTCTCGGTCTCGGAGTCGGCCGCCACGCCGGCCTCGTCGCGGAAGCCCTGGTACTGGCCGCGCACCACCAGGTCGGGATCGATCGGCCGCAGCGAGCGAAAGACCTTGTTCTTCTCCTCGCTGATGGCCCCCGGCGCCAGCTCGGTCGGCGGCTCCATGGCCATGAACGCCAGGACCTGGAACAGGTGCGTCACGACCATGTCGCGGTAGGCGCCGGTCTGCTCGTAGAAGCCCATGCGCGGGCCGATCGAGAGCGTCTCCGGCACGTCGATCTGCACGTGATCGATGTGGACCCGGTTCCAGATCGGCTCGAACAGGCCGTTGGCGAAGCGGAAGGCAAGGATGTTCAGCGCCGCCTCCTTGCCGAGGAAGTGGTCGATCCGGAAGACCTGGTCCTCGGCGAAGGTCTCGTGCAGCGACGCATTGAGGGCCTGCGCGCTGGCGAGGTCGGTCCCGAACGGCTTCTCCATGATGATCCGCGCCCGATCGACCAGCCCGGCCTCGCCGAGCAGGCGCACCACCGCCAATGCCGAGGCCGGAGGAACGCTCAGGTAGTGGAGCAGCCGGCAGTCGCCCCCCAGCTCCGCCTCGGCGGCGGCCACCGCCCGCGCCAGCCCGTCCGGCCCGGCAGACTGGCTGACGAAGCTGAGCTGGCACTCGAAGGCCGCCCACTCGTCCTCCGAGATCTCGTGGCGCGAGAACTTCTCGCACGACCGGTGGGCGAGGTCCTTGAACCCCTCGTCGTCAAGGTCGTCGAGCGACGTACCCACGATCCGGCACTCGGGCACGAGGCCGGCCATGGACAGGTGAAGCAGGCCCGGCAGGAGCTTGCGCCGCGCGAGGTCGCCCGTGGCGCCGAAGAGCACGATGACGTGCGGCCGCAACGGGGACATCAACCCCGAGTTGATGTCGTGCGGTTCCAAGCGGATGCTCACCTGGCCTCCCGGACGCCGCCCACGAGGGTAGACGGCGACGGTGGCCCGTGCCTGACCTGGGCGTGAGCGGTGGGGGCTACCGTCCTGGTGGTGACGCTGCTGCGCCTCGGCCCCGATGCCACCGCCGACGACCTGGCGGGATCGTTGGACCAGCACGGCT
>JBKOUY010000086.1:0-27778 GCA_046723645.1 Actinomycetota bacterium
CTGACGTCGTGGCTGGTCGACGTGCTCAACGTGGTGACGGGCAACCTCGACCGACCCGGCGGTGCCATGTTCGCCACGGCGGCGGCGGGGGCCGCCAACACCCGGGGCACGCCCCGCTACGGCCGCGGGGTCAAGCTCCACCGGCGGCGCAGCCGGGTGCGGGGGTTGGGCGAGACGATGGGCGAGCTCCCGGCCGCCTGCCTCGCCGAGGAGATCGACACGCCCGGCGAGGGCCAGATCCGTGCCATGGTGACCGTGGGCGGCAACCCCGTGCTCTCGACCCCCAACGCCGGGCGCCTCGACGCCGCGCTGGCGGGCCTCGAGTTCATGGTCGCAGTCGATCCCTACGTCAACGAGACCACCCGCCACGCCGACGTCATCCTGCCCGTGCCCACGGCGCTGCAGAGGCCCCACTACGACCTCGCCCTGCTGCAGCTCGCGGTGCGGAACGTGGCCAACTACAGCCCGCCGGCGCTCCCGCTCGACGAGGGGCAGCCCGACGAGTGGCACGTGCTGGCCCGCCTCGCGCTCGTGCTCCAGGGCTTCGGGGCCGGTGCCGATCCGGCGCTGGTCGACGACCTGGTCCTGCGGAACCTGGTGGGGGGCGCGGTGGCCGACGAGACGAGCCCGGTGGCGGGGCGCGACGTCGACGAGGTCATCGGCCTGCTGGGCGAGCGCACCGGCCCGGACCGGATCCTCGACTTCATGCTGCGCACCGGCCCGTACGGCGACGGCTTCGGCGCGGATCCCGAAGGGCTCAACCTCGACGTCCTCCTGGACCACCCCCATGGCATCGACCTCGGGCCGCTCGAGCCGCGGCTCCCCGATGTCCTGAGGACGCCCTCGGGCATGCTCGAGCTCGCCCCGGAGCCGCTGGTCGCGGACGTCGAGCGCCTGCGGTCGGCGCTATCCCGGCCCGCCGGCGGCATGCGCCTCATCGGCCGGCGTGACCTGCGGTCCAACAACTCGTGGATGCACAACGTCGAGGTGCTGGTGAAGGGCCGGCCGCGCTGCACGCTCCACGTCCATCCCGACGACGCCTCGCGCCTGGGGCTGGTGGACGGCGAGTCCGCGTCGGTCGTGTCCCGGGCCGGTGCGGTGACCATCCCGGCCCAGGTGACCGACGCCATCCGTCCCGGCGTGGTCAGCATCCCCCACGGCTGGGGCCACGACCTGCCCGGCGTCGAGCTGTCGGTGGCGCGGCGCTACGCCGGTGTCAACTCCAACCTGCTGGCCGACGAGGAGCTGGTCGATCCGGTGTCCGGAAACGCCGTCCTCAACGGCATACCGGTCGAGGTGTCGCCCGCGGGCTAACGTGAAACAGTACACCGGTGTACTCACCCGGGTACTGACCGCGTACCCACGTGAGTATCCGGCTGGTGTGTTCTCATCGTGCGAGGGGGAAGACCGATGAGCCGCAAGTGGCTGGCGGCGCTGGGCGCCGTGATCGCGCTACTCGTTTCGAGCCTTGCCGGCGTCGGGGCCGCCGACGCGGGTGACAAACGGCCAGCGCCGCGTCCGGTGATATTCGTCCACGGCTCGACGGGGTCGGGGGCGCAGTTCGAGACCCAGGCGCTCCGGCTGGCCAGCAACGGCTACCCGGCCGACCGGATCGCCGTGCACGAATACGACTCCACGTTCGGCACCACCACCATGGATCAGGTGTGGGCCGGGCTCGACGACCTCATCGCCCAGCTGCTGGCCGACACCGGCGCCGACGGCGTCGACCTGCTGGGGCACTCGTTGGGCACCGCAGTGTCGCAGGGCTACCTCAACAGCTCGCCGGAGCGGGCCGCCCGGGTGGCGCACTACGTCAACATCGACGGCCGGACCGCGACGTCCCCACCGGGTGGCGTCGACACGCTGGCGGTGTGGGGGGAGGGCGATCAGACCCGCCAGATCGTGGGCGCGCAGAACTACTACGCGCCGGGCCAGTCGCACGTGCAGGTGGCGACCTCGGCCGAGACGTTCGCCCAGATCTACGAGTTCTTCACCGGGGACCAGCCGACGACCACCGACGTCGTTCCGGAGCATGGGAGGATCCGGCTGTCCGGCGAGGCCAACGTGTTCCCGCAGAACCAGGGGGCCGAGGGCTTCACCCTGCGGATCTTCGAGATCGAGCGCCGCACCGGCCAGCGCGAGCACCGGCGCCCCGATGCCACGTTCACGATCGGCGCCGACGGCGCCTGGGGCCCCTTCAAGGCCCAGGCGGGTGGGCGCTACGAGTTCGCACTGACCCGCACCGACGGGTCGGTTCACCACGTCTACTTCCAACCCTTCCTGCGCAGCGATCACCTGGTCCGTTTGCTGACCTCCCGGCCGGGCGAGGGTCTCGACGTGCTGCGGGAGCCCAGCGACACGACGGCCGGATTCGGTGTCATCCGCTACAAGGAGATGTGGGGCGACCAGGGTGCCGACAACGACACCCTCGAGATCAACGGGGTCAACGTCCTCAACACCGCCACCGCGCCGCGGACCAAGCGCGTCAACGCGATGTTCGTGGGTGACGACAACCTCGACGGCGTGACCGACCTCAGCGTCCCGGTGCAGCCCTGGTTCTCGCTGCCGTTCATCTCGGCGGTGGACCTGGTGGTGCCCGCGACCATCCCGCCCGACGACACCGTCCAGATCGAGATGGTTGCCCGCGCGGGTGACGGCGACCACGAGGTGGTCAACATCCCGAACTGGGCGTCGTCGCAGAACGTCGTGACGGTCACCTTCCGCGACTTCCAGCAGGACGCCGGCGGCCAGTAGCCGGACGGCGTCACCAACCCGCTAGCCGGCCCGGACGACGCGGCCCGAATCGAGCACGACGACCCTGTCGGCGCGCTCGAGGACCTGGCGCCGGTGGCTGACCAGCAAGGCGGCCGTGAACCCGCCGTCGCCGACGCGGTCCCACAGGCGTGCCTCGGTCTCGACGTCGAGCGCGCTCGACAGGTCGTCCACCACCAGCACCTGCGGCGAGCGCACCAGCGCCCGGGCGGCGCCGGCCCGCTGGATCTGCCCGCCGGACAGTCGCAGTCCCCGGGGTCCGATCACGGTCGCGGTGCCGTCGGGCATGCGGCCCAGGTCCTCGTCCAGGCAGGTCAGCCACAGCGCGTGTTGGAGCCCCTCGCCCGAAGCACCGAGCAGGATGGTGCTCGCGAGGGGCTCGCTGAACAGGCGGGGCACCTGGGGCAGGTAGGCGGCGCGCGGTGGCACCAGCACGGTGGACGGGTCCTCGACCGCCACGCCGTTCCAGCGGATGGTTCCGGCGTCGGCGCCGACCAGCCCGAGCACGCCCCGGAGCAGCGTCGACTTGCCCGATCCGACGGGGCCCGTGACGACCACCAGCTCCCCGCGGCGCACCACGAGGTCGACGCCGCGGATGCCCCGGCCCGTCGCCGGGTGGCGGACCGTCAGCCCCTCCACCGCCAGCTCCTCGAACGGCGCCGGGTCCCCGGTACCTCTGTCCCGGGTCTCGGCCGACGCGAACGGCGGGGGTCCGTGGCGAAGGTGCGTGGGCGTCGGGGCCACCACCGCGCGCCGATCGGGCGCGGGCAGCAGCTCGGCCAGGCGGTCGACCGACACGTCGGCCTGACGCTGATAGACGAGGTACCGGCCCACCCACTTCGGCAGCTCGGCGATCAACGTGGCGTACGCCGCGAACAGCCCGAGGTCCCCGACGCTCAGGTCGCCGCCGCGGAAGGCGGTCGCCACCGCCACCAGCACGACCCCGACCGCGACCTCTCCGGTCCCGTAGCCGAGCGAGCGCACGAGCTCCGAGCCGACCTGGTCGCGCCGCGAGACCTGGGCCCGCCCGGCGTTGAGGCGCGCGAACCGGCCCGCGATCGCCGCCTCCGCGCCGCCCGCCTGCACCGCGAGCACGCCGCCGAACGTGTCGCCGATGAACCCGGTCACGCGGGCCGTCGCCTCGCGCGCCGCCCGGCGCCAGCGCCGCAGGCGGGGGCCCAGCCACGTGGTGCCGATGGCGGCCAGGACGATGGGCACGACGATCGCCACGGTGGCACGCGGGTCGATAGCGATCAGGACCGCCACGGCGATGGTCGAAGACACCACCGCGCCCGACAGGTCCAGCCAGACGTCCAGCACCATCGCCAGGTCCTGGACGTCGTCTCGGAAGCGGCTGACCGCCTCCCCCGGCGCACCCGGAAGCCGGCCGGCGGCCGGACCGGGCGCCGCCACCAGCGACCGGAGCAGGTTCACCCGCGGCACCGTCTGCCAGCCCACCCAGCAACCGTGCCACTGGACCGCGATGACGATCAGCCACGTCCAGCGGACGACCTCGATGCCGACCAGTATTGCGAGCAGGCCCCACGGCGCCGCGATGCCGCCGTCGGGCGCATCGGCCACGCCGTCGAGGACGACCTTGACGAGCAGCCCGGTCAGCAGCGGCGTCGCGAAGAACGTGACCCATCCGATCAAGGTGAGCGCGTAGGCCACGGGCTCGTGGCGCGCGAGCCGCCACGCCACCCGCGTCGTCGACGCGACGTTCCCGAGGCGCGCCGTCATGCGGTTGCCTCCTCGGGTTCGTCCAGGAGGAGCCCGTGCTCGGCGGTCCGCAGCAGCCGGGCGTAGCGGCTGTCGGCGTCGGCGGCGAGGCGATGGCGGTGGCCGTGCTCGACCAGCCGCCCGTTCTCGAGCACGGCGATCTCGTCGACCTCGGCCAGCGTCTCGAGCCGGTGGGCGATGACCACCGCGGTGCGCCCATCGAGCAGCCGGCGCGTGGCGGCGCCGATCCGCGCCCCCGTCAGCGGGTCCAGCCGGCTGGATGCCTCGTCGAGGATCACGACGTCGGGGTCGGCCAGGAACGCCCGGGCGAAGGCCACCAGCTGGCCCTCGCCGGCCGACAGGCCTTGGCCACCCTCGAGGACCGTGTCGAGCCCGTCGGGGAGCGACGCCACCCAGTCGCCGAGGCCGACCCGTGTCAGCAACCGCTCGAGGTCCGTGTCGGGGACCGGCTGCGTGCCGAACAGCGTGAGGTTGTCGCGCAGCGACGCCCGGAAGAGGTCGACGTCCTGGGTGACGATCGTGATCCGGCGCCGCAGTGCCGCCACCCGGAGGTCGCGCACGTCGACACCGCCGATACGCACGGCGCCGCCGTCGACATCCCACAGGCGCAGCAACAGGCGCGCCAGCGTCGTCTTGCCGCTGCCGGTCCGGCCGATGACGCCCAGGTGCCGCCCGGCCGCCAGGTGCAGGTCGATCCCCGAGACGGCGGGGGCGTGCCCGTGGTCGTAGGCGAACGTCACGTCCTCGAAGTCAACCGACAACCCCCGATCCCGCTCCCGCTCACCCGCCGGAAGGGCCGGGCCGTCGAGTGCGCCGTCGGTGATGCGCGGTTCGGTGGCCAGGAGTGTCGCCGCCCGACGCGCGCCGGCCATGGCCTTCTGGAACTCCTTGAGCTGCTCGGCGATCCGCTGCAGCGGCTGTCGCAGCATGTCGGCGTAGCGGTAGAGGCTGAGCACGGCGCCGACGGTGATCGCGCCGCGCTGTTGGAGGAGGATCCCGGCGAGCAGCGTGCCGGCGGTGCCCGCGGCGAACACCATGGCCGCCGCCGCATGGGCGCTATCGCCGTGCAGCGACGCCCGGCGGGCCGTCCGCCACGACCGGGCGCTGTGATGGTGCAGGCGGTGCACGGCGTACGCGCCGGCCCCGTTGGCCCGCAGGTCCTCCAGCCCGCCGAGCCGCTCCTCGAGATCGCCGTAGAGCTCGGCGTTGACCTGGCGCTCGGCCTCGCGGGCGCCCACCGCCGCGAGCCGCAGGCGGATCATGACGGCGGCGCCGGCGAACGCGGTGACGGCCAGGATCAGGCCCGACCACGGGTCGATCACGGTGGCGACCACGAGCATGCCGGCGATCAGCGCCACGTTTCCGGTGATCTCGATCGCGATGCCGGAGAAGAACACGACCATCGCCTCGACGTCCCCGTCGATCCGCTCGATCAGCTGTCCCGGGCTGTGGTGCCCGTGCCAGGCCTGCTCCAGCCGCAGGGCATGGGCGGCCAGGCGTTCCCGCAGCCGGTTGCCGGCGCGCCACGACAGCCGCACCGAGCCCCACACGACCCCCAGCCCGAGGGCCTCGCTGACGAGCGCGACCACCACGTACGCCACCGCAAGGCGCGTCAGCGTGTCGACCGGCTGGCCGGCCAGAGCGTCGTCGGCGAAGCGCCCGAGCAGCAGGGGCAGGCTGAGGCGCAGGACCATGGACGCGCCGAGGATGGCGAGCACGCCGACGAGCGGCTTCGCCTCGGTACGCAACGTGGCGGCGAGCAGGCGCGCCGCACCTCGGGAGGACTGCGGCATGGGGATCCGACGCTACGTTCCGCGCTGACCGCACCCCGAGCGAATTTCGGCTGGTCGCGGGGCGTTCCGGCGTTCGGATGTGCCGCCGGAAATCGACGGCGGAGGACGCCGGATCACATGGGTGCGGCGGGCGCTGCTCGCCGCAGCCCGAGGATCGGCGCTAGCCTCGATGGGACCTCGGGCTGAGATGGGTGGTGCTGCTGCACCCAGCCCGGTGACGCACAGCCGGCGTGCCTGCCGGCACCGACACGACGTCATCAGGGAGAGAACCCATGTCCACCCTTTCCGAGGGCGACTTCAAGGTCGCCGACCTGTCCCTCGCGGGCTGGGGCCGCAAGGAGATCGAGCTCGCCGAGGTCGAGATGCCCGGCCTCATGGCCCTGCGGGCGGCGTTCGCCGACAGCCAGCCGCTGGCCGGCGCCCGCATCATGGGCTCGCTGCACATGACCATCCAGACGGCGGTGCTGATCGAGACCCTGACCACGCTGGGTGCTGACGTGCGCTGGGTGTCGTGCAACATCTTCTCCACCCAGGACCACGCCGCGGCCGCGGCGGTCGTTGGCCCCGAGGGGACCCCCGAGGCACCCCGCGGCGTGCCCGTCTACGCCTGGAAGGGCGAGAGCCTCGAGGAGTACTGGTGGTGCACCGAGCAGGCCCTGCGCTGGCCGGACGGTGCCGGGCCCAACATGATCCTCGACGACGGCGGGGACGCGACCCTGCTGGTGCACAAGGGCGTCCAGTACGAGAGGGCCGGCGCGGTGCCCGACGCCACCGACGACGACCCCGAGGAGTGGCACGTCATCATCGACCTGCTGAAGCGGTCACTGGCCAAGGACCCCGGGCGCTGGACCGCGATCGCCGGCGGCATCAAGGGCGTCACCGAGGAGACCACGACCGGCGTGCACCGGCTGTACCAGATGCACGAGGCCGGCCAGCTGCTGTTCCCGGCGATCAACGTCAACGATTCGGTCACCAAGTCCAAGTTCGACAACCTCTACGGGTGTCGCCACAGCCTCGTCGACGGGATCAACCGCGCCACCGACGTGATGCTCGGCGGCAAGGTCGCCGTCGTCTGCGGCTACGGCGAGGTCGGCAAGGGCTGCGCCCAGTCGCTGCGGGGCCAGGGCTGCCGGGTGATCATCACCGAGATCGACCCGATCTGCGCGCTGCAGGCGGCCATGGAGGGCTTCGAGGTCACCACGCTGGAGCGGGTGATCGACACCGCCGACATCTTCATCACCGCGAGCGGCAACAAGGGGATCGTCTCGGCCGAGCACATGGCCCGGATGAAGCACAACGCCATCGTCGGGAACATCGGCCACTTCGACAACGAGATCGACATGGCCGGCCTCGCCCGCATGAGCGACGTGCGCAAGGTCGAGATCAAGCCCCAGGTGCACGAGTTCGTGTTCCCCGACGGGCATTCGATCATCGTCCTGGCCGAGGGACGGCTGCTGAACCTGGGCTGCGCCACCGGCCACCCGAGCTTCGTGATGTCGATGAGCTTCACCAACCAGGTGCTGGCCCAGATCGAGCTGTTCGGCAAGACCGACAACTACCCGCTGGGCGTCTACGTCCTGCCCAAGCAGCTCGACGAGAAGGTGGCCCGGCTCCACCTGGATGCCCTCGGGGTCAAGCTCACCCAGCTCACCAAGGATCAGGCCGACTACATCGGGGTCCCGGTCGAGGGGCCCTACAAGGCCGACCACTACCGCTACTGATCCGCCGCGTTTCGTCGGCGGCCTCGCTCGGCCACCATGGTGGGCATGGGATCGCTCACCGTGGTGGCACGCGACCTCGTGGAGGTCGTCGCCGACAACGGCCGCTGGATGACCTGGAACCTGATCCTGGCCGTCATCCCGGCCGCATTGGCCGTGGCCGTGTTCCGGCATCGCGGCCCGCGCACGGCGCTGTGGTGGACCGGCGCAGGGCTGTGCGCGCTGTTCCTGCCCAACGCCCCGTACGTGGTCACGGACCTGGTGCACCTGCGCGGGGACGTGGTCCGCGCCGGCAGCGACGTGAGCGTGCTCACCGCCGTTCTCCCCACGTACGCGGCGTTCATCGCCGTGGGGTTCCTGGCCTACGCATTGGCGGTGGGGGAGATGGGCCGCTACCTCACCCGGATCGGGCTCGCGCACTGGCGCGGCCCCGCCGAGGTGGCGACCCACGCCCTGTGCGCGGTGGGGGTGGTGCTCGGGCGCCTGGCGCGGCTCAACAGCTGGGAGCCGATGACCGAGCCGCACGGCACCGCCGAGCGCATCGTGCTCACCTTGTCGTGGCGAGGTGCTCCGTTCGCCGTGCTGCTCACGTTCGCAGTGATCTGGGTGTGCCACGGCGCCACCCGGGCGTTGGTGCGGCACGGGATCGCCGCCGCCGGGTCCGCCGCCGCCACGATCCGCCGGCTGGCCTGACAGTCCGCCCCTGGCCTCCTGGCGCCGACGTGGTTGCTGGGCAATCAACCCGGCGCCAGGAACCGCGCAGAGTCCTCGACTGTCAGAGGCCCGATTGTCAGTGGCCGTGCGTACGGTGCCGGCGTGATCCTCGACGCCGTGCTACCCGTTCGCTGCCCGGGGTGCGGTGCCCTCGGCTGCTCGCCCTGCGCGCGCTGCGCCGCCCGCATGCGGCCGGCGGCGCCGGGCCCGGTCCCGGCCGCCCTCGACCTGTGCCGGTCGCTCCTCGCCTACGAGGGACGGGCGCGTGAGCTGGTCGCCCGCCTCAAGTACCGCAACGACCGCGCTGCATTGGCGTGGCTGGCCGGCGGGATGGCGGCGCTCGTGCAGCCGCCGGTCGACGCGGTGGTCACCTGGGCGCCCACGAGCACGCGGCGGCGCCGGCAGCGGGGCTTCGACCAGGCACAGCTGCTTGCCTCCGCCGTGGCCCGGCGTTGGGGTGTCCCGTGCCGTCGGCTGCTCGACCGGGCGGCGGGCGCGCCCCAGACGGGCCTGACCTCGGCCGCCCGGAGGCGGGGACCGTCGTTCGTGGCGGTTACGCCGGCGGGGTCGACGCCTGAGGCCGCGCCGGGGGGCCTGTCGCTGCCGGTGATCGTCGTCGACGACGTGGTGACCACCGGCTCCACGCTCACCGCCGCCGCATGGGCCCTGCGGGCCGCCGGCGCGCCGTGGGTCGGGGCGCTGACCGCCGCCCGGACACCCCGGATGGCGGCCGCGAGGGGTACGTCAAGCCCGTCCCTACGCCTATCCGTACCGGTCGCACCACCCGATGTGGAAACTTCGCTCAAGTTCGGCGGCCAACTGGCCGATGTCCAGCAGTGATGCAGGTGTCGCGTCGCGAGGCTGCCAGGGCGCTCATGATCCTGCGCCGCACCCAGCGGCGCACCTTGGCGCGCCGGCGCCGGCGCCTGAGGCCCCACCGGGGCGGCGCCGCTGGGACCGTCGACCGATCGGTCAGCTGCCGCACGACGGTCGACCGCTGCACGATCGAGTCCCTCCACCGGCTCCTGCTCGACGATCGCAACTGGATCAGCATCGAGCGGGTCGAGGCGGCCCAGGCCCGCGTGCAGGCGGGTGAGGAGCCATCGGCCAACGTCGTGGCCGAGATGATGGTGCGCCGGGCCATCTGCGATCGCTTGAGCTGAGCTCGAGCCAGCCACAACCAGCACGAACCAAGGAGGGGTCATGCGGACCTACCTGGTTGTCGCCCATCGCACGCTGGTCGGTGAGCACCTGCTCGACCACGTCCGGGCCACCTGCGGGGCGCCCGGACAGTGCCGCTTCTACCTGGTCGTGCCCGTCACACACCCACGCGACCATTCATGGACCGAGGGCGAGGTCGAGGGCGTGGCCCGGGCCCGCCTCGACGAGGGGCTCGAGGCGTTCCGCAAGCTGGGGGTGGAGGCCACAGGCGAGGTGGGTGACGCCAATCCCGTGTACGCGGTCTCGACGGCGCTCCGCAACCGGCCGTACGGCGACGACGAGTGGGACGGGATCATCGTCTCCACGCTGCCGGCGGGGGTCTCCCACTGGCTGGGCCTCGACGTGGTCAGCCGCATCAAACGCGAATTCGACATCCCCGTCACGCACCTGGTCGCACCCAAGGTTCAGGCAAACGCCTGACCGCGGGCCGGTCCTGGCCCACCGGTAGACTCGGGTCCCGAATGAGCGAGCGCAGCGAGCGAATCATGAACACGGTGTCTTCGCCGCGTAGCGGTGACTCAGCCATTGGCGTGCCGGAGGCACGGTAATGGGTGTACTCGATCGTTTCCTCCGCGTCGGTGAGGGCAAGAAGGTCAGGGCGCTGCAATCGCTGGTGCCCGACATCTCCGCGCTCGAGCCCGAGATGGCGCGGCTCTCCGACGAACAGCTGCAGGCCAAGACAGGCGAGTTCCGCCAGCGGCTCGACCAGGGCGCGAGCCTCGACGACCTGCTGATCGACGCGTTCGCCGTCGTCCGTGAGGCCGGCAAGCGGGTTCTGGGCCAGCGGCACTTCGACGTGCAGCTCATGGGTGGTGCCGCCCTCCACTTCGGTTGGATCGCCGAGATGAAGACCGGCGAGGGCAAGACCCTCGTGTCGACCCTGCCCGCCTACCTGAACGGGCTGTCGGGCCGGGGCATGCACCTGGTCACCGTCAACGACTACCTGGCCACGCGCGACGCCCAGTGGATGGGCCGCCTGCACCGCTCGCTCGGCCTCTCCGTCGGCCTCATCGTCCCGGGCCAGAGCGACCTCGATTACAAACGGTCGCAGTACGCCGCCGACATCACCTACGGCACCAACAACGAGTTCGGCTTCGACTACCTGCGCGACAACATGGCGCCCTCCCGTGCACGCCAAGTGCAGCGGGGCCACGTCTACGCCATCGTCGACGAGGTCGACTCGATCCTCGTCGACGAGGCCCGCACGCCGCTGATCATCTCGGGCCGGGTCGCGGACGCCGCGCAGCTCTACTACAAGTTCGCGTCGATCGTCCGGGGTCTGAGGCCCGAGGACCACTACGAGGTCGACGAGGAGAAGCGCACGGTTTCCCCGACCGAGGAGGGCATCGAGCGGGTCGAGCGCGAGCTCGGCATCGAGAACCTGTACGACGGCGTCGCCCAGAACCTGGTCCACCAGCTCCAGGCCGCCCTCCGGGCCAAGGAGCTGTTCAAGCGCGACAAGGACTACGTGGTCGTCAGCGGCGAGGTGAAGATCGTCGACGAGTTCACCGGCCGCATCCTCGAGGGTCGGCGCTGGTCGGAGGGCCTGCACCAGGCGGTGGAGGCGAAGGAGGGCGTCCGGATCAAGGAGGAGAACCAGACGCTGGCCACCGTCACGCTGCAGAACTACTTCCGGATGTACGAGAAGCTCGCCGGCATGACGGGCACGGCACAGAGCGACGCCGCCGAGCTCGCCGCCACGTACGAGCTGCAGGTGGTCCCGATCCCCACCAACGAGCCGGTGATCCGGGTTGACCAGGGCGACCTCATCTACAAGTCCGAGGAAGCGAAGTTCGAGGCGGTCGCCGGCGACATCGCGGAGCGCTACGAGACAGGCCAGCCCGTGCTGGTGGGCACCATCTCGGTGGAGAAGTCCGAGCGGCTCGCGCGACTGCTCGAGAAGCAGGGCATCCCGCACCAGGTGCTCAACGCCAAGCCCGACCGGGCGTTCCGCGAGGCCGAGATCGTGGCCCAGGCCGGCCGCCTCCACGCCATCACGGTGGCCACCAACATGGCCGGTCGCGGCGTCGACATCATCCTCGGTGGGAACCCCGAGGGGCTCGCCAAGCGCGACTTGCGGGCCGAGGAGCTCGATGCCGACGCCGAGGAGAACCGGCCCCGGCTCGAGGAGCTCATCGCGCGCCACGAGGCCGACACCAAGCCCGAGGGCGACAAGGTGCGCGAGCTGGGCGGGCTCTACGTGCTCGGCACCGAGCGCCACGACTCCCGTCGGATCGACAACCAGCTCCGGGGCCGGTCGGGCCGCCAGGGCGACCCCGGTGAGAGCCGCTTCTACCTGAGCCTGGAAGATGACCTGATGCGCCTGTTCGCCACCGGCGCCGTGAACTGGGTGATGGGCAAGACCCTTCCCGACGACGTGCCGCTCGAGGCCAAGATGGTCACCAAGGCCATCGAGCGGGCGCAGACCACGGTCGAGCAGCGCAACGCCGAGATCCGCAAGAACGTCCTCAAGTACGACGAGGTCATGAACGAGCAGCGCAAGGTGATCTACGCCATGCGCGACCAGGTGCTCGACCAGTCCGACCTGCGCGACAAGCTCGTCGAGGAGGCGCTGCCCGACGCCGTCAGCACGCTCGTCGAGTCGCACTGCGTGAGCGAGTACTCGGAGGAGTGGGACCTCGAGGGCCTGCAGGCGGAGGCGCGGACGTTCTGGCCGTCGACGCTGTCCGTCGAGCAGCTGGAGCAGGCCACGTCGACCAACGAGCTCTACGAGATGCTCATGGACGAGGCGCTGGCCCACTTCGAGCACCGCGAGGCCGAGCTCACGCCCGACGTCATGCGCCAGGTCGAGCGCCAGGTGATGCTGCGGGTGATCGACGGGCGTTGGCGGGCCCACCTGCACGAGATGGATTACCTGCGCGAGGGCATCAACCTGCGGGCGATGGGCCAGAAGGATCCGCTCGTCGAGTGGCAGCGCGACGGCTTCGACATGTTCGGCCAGATGATGCACGGCATCTGGCAGGACTTCATCCGCTACGTGATGCACGTCCAGGTGCAGGTCAACCGCCCAGCGGCCGGATCCGCACCCGCCGCCGACGCCGCCAGCGAGCCGGCCACCGTCGGTGCCGGCAACGGCGACGCCGACGCAGACGCCGGGGTGCGGGGGCTGCAGTACTCGTCGCCCGCCGATCCCTCGAGCACAGGGGGCGCAGCCAGCATCGCCGCCGCGGCCAAGGCCCAACCGGCTGCCGCAACGGGCGCGGCGGAGCCGGCGCCGTCGGGCGACGGCGGCAACGGGCGGCGGGGTGGCGCGCAGCCTGCCGCCGTCCAGGCGAACACGCCGCTCGTGAAGTCCGAGTGGGACAAGACACCGCGCAACGCGCCGTGTCCCTGCGGATCGGGCAAGAAGTTCAAGCAGTGCCACGGCCGGTGACGCTCCACCCTGTCAGGGTGGTGGCGTCGTACGGTTAGAGGCCGAGCGGATAGGCCCGCATGTGGGCACCGAACCGTACGGGATTAGCAGCGTAAGCCCGGGCCTCACAGCTCGGCCTCCGGCAACACTGACAACGGCTCGCCGAGATGACGGACCTGTCCGCGCATCGTCTAACGGGACTGCTGATGAGAGATCTCACCGATGAGTTGAAGGGGTTGCGGGCCCGCCTCGACGAGGCGGCCGGGTACCTCAAGGTCGACGAGCTCCGGGCTCGCCGACCGCAGCTCGAGGCCGAGGCGTCGCGGCCCGACCTCTGGGACGATCCCGACAAGGCCCGGCGGGTGACCTCGGAGCTGGCGGCCGTCAACGACGACCTCGTGGCGTTCGAAGCGCTGGGCGGCCGGCTCGGCGACGCCGAGACGCTCTACGAGCTGGCCCGCGACGAGGGTGACGATGCGGCGCTGGCGGAGGTAGAGCAGTCCCTCGCGGCCATCGATGCCGACCTGCGCCGCGTCGAGCTGCAGTCGATGTTCTCGGGCGAGCACGACAAGCGGGATGCGCTGGTGACGATCCAGGCCGGCGAAGGCGGCGTCGATGCCCAGGACTGGGCCGAGATGCTCCTGCGGATGATCACCCGCTGGGCCGAGCGCCGGGGCTTCGACGTGGAGGTGGACGAGTTCACGCCGGGGTCCGAGGCGGGCATCTCGTCTGCCGAGCTGATCGTCAAGGGCCGATATGCGTACGGCTACCTACAGGCCGAGCGCGGCGTGCACCGGCTGGTGCGGATCAGCCCGTTCAACGCCCAGGGCAAGCGCCAGACGGCGTTCGCCGCCGTGCAGGTGGTGCCGATGCTCGACGAGGGGGACTCGTCGATCGAGATCGACGAGAAGGACATCAAGATGGACGTGTTCCGGGCCTCGGGCGCGGGCGGCCAGCACGTCAACAAGACGTCGTCGGCGGTGCGGCTGACGCACGTCCCGACGGGCATCGTCGTGTCCTGCCAGGTCGAGCGCAGCCAGTTCCAGAACCGCGACCGCGCCATGGCCATGCTGCGGGCGAAGCTGGCCGACCTCGAGCGGCAGCGCCGCGAGGCCGAGCTCGACGAGATCCGGGGTGATCAGCAGCGGGTGGGGTTCGGCAGCCAGATCCGCAGCTACGTGCTGCAGCCGTACCAGATGGTCAAGGACCTGCGGTCGGAGCACGAGACGGGAAACGTCGCCGCTGTGCTCGACGGCGACCTCGACCCGTTCATGGAGGCGTACCTGCAGTGGCGGCGCAGCGCGGGCGCGGCCGCCTAGCGGGCGCTCGCGGTATGCCTGCCCGCCGCAATTGCCTGGGTGTACGTTACGTCCGTAACCTGATCGCAATCCCTGGGGTCGCCAATCGTCGATGGGGCGCAGTCGCGCGCTGCGGGCGAGGATCATGATCACTTTCGAGAACGTCAGCAAGATCTACAAGGGTGGCGTCGAGGCGCTGCACAACGCTTCGGCCACCATCGAAAAGGGCGAGTTCGTCTTCCTCGTCGGCCCGTCGGGATCGGGCAAGTCGACGATGCTGAGCCTGATCAACCGCGAGGTCACCGCCGACCGCGGCCGCATCTTCGTGGCGGGCAAGGACATCGCCCGGCTGTCGTCGTGGCGGGTGCCCTACCTGCGCCGCAACATCGGCTGCGTCTTCCAGGACTACAAGCTCCTCGCCAACAAGACCGTCTACGAGAACGTGGCCTTCGCGCTCGAGGTCATCGGCCGGCCGCGACACGTCGTGAAGACCCAAGTGCCGGCGATCCTGGAGCTGGTCGGACTCGAGACCAAGGCCGCCAACTTCCCCCACCAGCTCTCTGGGGGGGAGCAGCAGCGGGTGTCGGTCGCCCGGGCGTTCGTCAACCGGCCGCTGATCCTCCTGGCCGACGAGCCCACCGGGAACCTCGACCCCGCCACCTCGGTGGGCATCATGCGCCTGCTCGACCGCATCAACCGCACGGGCACGACCGTGGTCATGGCCACGCACGACCGTTCGATCGTCGACACCATGCAACGCCGCGTCATCGAGCTGGACGAGGGCATGCTCGTCCGCGACCAGCTCCGGGGTGTGTACCAGTGAAGTTCGACTACATCCTCCGCGAGACGGCGATCAACCTGCGCCGCAACATCACGCTCACCATCGCCGCCATCGTGACGGTGGGGGTGTCGCTGGCGCTGTTCGGCTCGACGCTGCTGCTGCGCCAGGGCGTCGAGAACCAGTCGGCCCGCTGGCAGGACGGCGTCCAGGTGCTCGTGTTCCTGCAGCGCAACATCACCGACGAGCAACGCACCGCGCTGGAGGGCTCCATCTCGAAGAATCCCGAGGTCGACAGCTTCCGGTACGTCGACGTCGACGAGAGCAACCAGGAGGCGCGCCGGCTGTTCCGCGGGAACGCCGCGATGTTGCAGCGCCTCGAGGCCGACCCGGAGATGGTCCCGCCCTCCTACCGGATCGTCCCCAAGACCACCGAGACGGGCACCGTGGAGAGCCTGCGCCGCCAGTACGAGGGCCAACCCGGCGTCCAGGCGGCCACCGGCGAGACCGAGGGCGTGAAGACCGTCCGGGGCGTGTCGCACTTCGGGCAGCTGATGATGCTGGTCGCCGCAGTCATCCTGCTGGTCGCGGCGCTGATGCTGATCCTCAACGCCATCCGCATGGCGACCTTTGCCCGCCGGCGGGAGATCGAAGTGATGAAGCTGGTGGGCGCCACCAACTGGTTCATACGCGTCCCGTTCATGCTCGAGGGGATCATCCAGGGCCTCGTGGGCGGCCTGTTGGCGTTCGCCGCCGTGTGGGGCCTCGACCAGTGGATGCAGAGCGCCGCCCGCAACCCCGACTACGACGACATCCTCGGCGGCTTCGTGGCATCCACCGGGGAATTCATCTGGACGTCGGGCGTGGTGGTTGCGCTCGGGGTCGGGATCGGCGCCGCTGGATCGGGATGGGCGCTCAGCCGCTTCCTCAAGGTCTAGAAGTCCGGCCGGTCACGCCCGATCGCTGGGACGACCTGGCGGTGCTGGCGGGGGAGCGGGGGTTCACCAGCGGCTGCTGGTGCATGTGGTGGCGGGTCACGTCCAGGGAGTTCGAGGAGCGCCACGGCGCCGGTCTGCGCCACGATCTGCACGAGCTCGTGGCCGCGGGACCGGAGCCGGGCCTGCTGGCGTACGTCGACGGCGAGCCCGTCGGCTGGGTGGCGGTCGCCCCCCGGGAGGAGTACCCGCGCCTCGACCGCTCGCCCAAGCTGCGGCGCGTCGACGACCGGCCGGTGTGGTCGATCACCTGCTTCACGGTCGATCGCCGGCACCGCCGCCACGGCGTGACCCGGGCGCTGCTCGACGCCGCCGTCGACTTCGCGCGGGAGCGCGGCGCCGAGGTGGTCGAGGCCTACCCGATCGAGACCGGCGGCCAGAGGCGGTCGAGCGCCGACCTGTACACCGGCACGCTCGCGATGTTCGAGCGCGCCGGGTTCGAGGAGGACGCCCGGCGCGCCGGGCGACCGATCGTGCGGCGCACGGTCGGCGTCAGCCGACGCTGACCGGCAGGGCGTCGAGGCCCCGGAGGACCACCCTCCCGTTCCAGGCCGGCCGGTCGTCGGCCAGCTCCATGCCCGGGAAGCGCCGCGCCAGCGTGGGGATGGCCTCGGCGCCCTCGAGCCGGGCCAGCGCCGCCCCGAGGCAGTGGTGGATGCCGCTGCCGAACGACAGGTGGGTGCTCGCGCCCTCGCGCCCGAGATCCAGGTCGTCGGCCGTCGGGCCCCACTTGCCGGCGTCGTGGTTGGCGGAGCCCAGCAGCGTGAGGACCATCTCGCCCGGCTCAACCGTCTCGCCGCCGAGCTCGATCTCGGTCATCGCGATGCGGCGCGACAGCTGCACCGGGCTGTCGTAGCGCAGCAGCTCCTCGACGGCCGGGGCGTCGAGCGACGGATCTGCCACGAGCCGCTCGAGCTGGTCGCGATTGCGCAGCAGCGCCAGCGTGCCGTTGCCGATCAGGTTGACGGTGGTCTCGTGCCCGGCGAGGTAGAGCAGGATGACCTGGATCTGCAGCTCCTCGGCGGTCATGCGGTCGCCGTCCTCGTCAGGTGCCGAGATCATCGCGCTGAGCAGGTCGTCGGCGGGATTGCGCCGCTTCCACTCGATGGCCTCGTCGACGTGGCGGACCATGTTGTCGGCGGCGCCGACCACGGCGCGGGCGGTGTCGTCGTCGAGGTAGGGCTCGAGCGACATCGTCATGGTGTGCGACCAGCCGCGCAGCTCGTCGCGGTTGCCCTCCGGCATGCCCAGCAGCTCGCTGATCACCATGAAGGGCAGCGGGAACGCGTAGCGGGCGATCAGGTCGACGGGCTCGGCCCCACCCGCGGCCTCCTCCAGGTCGTCGAGGAGGCCGGCGACGAGCTCGCGGACCCGGTCCCGGAGCTGCTCGACCCGGCGCACGGTGAAGGCGCTCGACACCAGCCGCCGCAGGCGGGTGTGGTCGGGCGGGTCGAGCCCGAGGATCGACCGTCGTTCGTCGCGACCGGCCATGCGCTGGGCGATGTCCTCGGGCGGCTGGTAGCGGAAGACGCTCGTGGCGTTGCGGTCGTCGACGCTGGTGCCGGGCAGGCGGAGCAGGTGGAAGCAGTCGTCGTAGTGCGAGACCAGGAGGGTCCCGAAGACGGTGCGCTCGGTGCGACCCTGGGCGCGGATGCTGGCGTACTGGTCGTAGGGGTTGTCGGCGAATCCGGGCTCGAACGGGTTGAAGGTCGCGGTCGCCACGCCGCCAGGTTTTCGCACTTGCGCTGCAAAAGCAAGGGTCCTCACCCGAAACCTGCCGCGGGATCGGTGGCCCCGGACACCAATCCCGCGGCAGGTTTTCGGGATGCGCCGACCGCCGCCCGGAGACCTGGCCCTGCTGGGCCTGGCGGTGGTGGCCGTGTCCACCTCGGCGCCCCTCGTGCGAGTCGCCGACGCCCCCACGCTGGCCATCGCTTTCTGGCGGAACGCGCTGGCGCTTCCGGTGCTGGCCCTGCTCGTCTGGCTGCACGGGCGCGGCCTTCGGCGAGGGCGCGGGCTCTCGCTGGACGGGCGGGAAGGGCGCCTCTCGATCATTGCCGGCCTCTTCCTCGGCGCCCACTTCGCCACGTGGATACCCAGCCTCTCGTTCACTTCGGTGGCGTCGTCGGTGGCGCTGGTGTCCACGCAGCCGGTGTGGGCGGCGCTCATCGCCCGTGCGCGCGGCGAGGACGTGCCGGCCGGGGCCTGGTGGGGGATCGGCATCGCGGTGGCCGGTGTGGTCGTGCTCACCGGCGTCGACCTCTCCGTCGAGCCGCGGGCCCTGTTCGGCGACGTGCTGGCGCTGATCGGCGGCGTGCTGGCGGCCGCGTACGTCACCGTCGGGGCCGACGTGCGGCGCACCGTGCCGACCAGCGTCTACGCGCTCGTGTGCTACGGCGTCGCTGCCGGTGGGTTGCTGGCCGTGTGCCTCGCCGGTCGCCAGCCGTTGGCGGGCAGCGACTACGACACCACGACGTGGCTGGCGCTGCTCGCGATGGTGGTCGGGCCCCAGCTGCTCGGCCACACCCTGGTCAACCGCGTGCTCGGCACGACCAGCCCGACGCTGGTGTCCGTCGCGATCCTGTTCGAGATCGTGGGAGCCGCGCTCCTGGCCTGGCTCGCGTTCGACGAGGTGCCGCCGGCGTCGGCCATCCCCGCCGCGATCCTCATCGGCGTCGGTGTCGTGCTGGTCGTGCGCGCCGGCACCGAGGAGCCGTCCGTCGCCGGAGCGCCGGCGCTCGAGTGACGACGGCGCTCGAGTGACGACGGCAGCCGGCGTCTGGCGCCGGGCCGCAAGACTGCCGCCGATGGAGATCGCGACGACCGACTACCACACCGCTGGAGAGCCGTTCCGGATCGTCGGCGAGGGCGAGGTCGAGGTCCCGGGCGCCACCGTCCGGGAGCGCCGGGAGTTCGCCGCTGCAACCGAAGAGGTCGACCGCGTCCGCCGGCTGCTGTGCCACGAGCCGAGGGGCCACGCCGACATGTACGGCTGCTTCCTCGTCCCGCCTGACGACGACGGTGCCGACCTGGGTGTGCTGTTCTGGCACAAGGACGGCTACTCCACGGCCTGTGGGCACGGCACGATCGCCCTCGGGGCGTGGGCGGTCGAGTCCGGACGGGTCGCCGCCGAACCCGACGGCGACGTCGATGTCACGATCGACGTGCCCTCGGGCCAGGTGGTGGCGCGGGTGCGGTGCCGCGCTGGTGCCGTCGAGGCGGTGGCGTTCCGCAACGTGCCGTCGTTCGTCGTGGCGCGGGGTGTGCGGGTGGCCGGCGCCGAGGTCGACATCGCGTATGGCGGGGCGCTGTACGCGTTCGTGTCCGCGGACAGCGCCGGCGTGCACGTCGATCCCGCCGATCTCCCGGAGCTCATCAGGGTCGGACGGAAGATCAAGGGCGCCCTCGAGGACCACGAACTGGCCCGGCACCCGGCGGACGACCGGCTGTCGGGCATCTACGGGACGGTCGTCCACGAGGAGGTCGGCCCGCTGCATCTGCGGAACGTGGCGATCTTCGCCGACGGTGAAGTTGATCGGTCCCCGACGGGATCGGCGACGTCCGCACGCACCGCGCTCCTGCTCGACGATGGCAGCCTCACCGCAGGACAGACGTGGCGCAACGACTCGATCATCGGGACGACGTTCTACGCGCGGGCCATCGGCACGACCGAGGAGGGCGTGCTCACCGAGGTCGAGGGCATGGCGTACCGGACGGGGGAGCACCGGTTCGTCCTGGAGGACCGGGACCCGCTCGGCACCGGCTTCGTCGTGAGATGACCTAGGTCAGTCCGCGCTGGATCGGAAATGGTCACGGGACGGCCCGCCGGGGACCTCAGGCCCCACCGTCCCGTGACCACGGCGCCACCGCCATGGCGCAGATTTCGCCCAGAGCTTGTCCCGAGCGCATTAACTGTGACGTAGCCCACCGAACCGGGCCGCCCTGGCGAGGGGCGGCCCGGTGAGTCAGCGCAGCCGGCGGGCGTCGTCGAGCGCGCTCGTGCCCTCGGCCAGCAGCCGTACGGCCCGAACCAGCTCAGGCGGTGCGCTGCCGTCGGCCCGGACGTTCCGGACGTCCCGACGCGCCGGCACGCCCGCGTCGATCACGTCACCGGTCCCATCTCGTGCGGTGGCCACGACCACATGCGCATCGAGATCCAGCAGCGGCAGCCCCAGCAGGCGGGCACGGACCCGCCCGTCGATGACCCTGTCCCCCCGGCGCACGACGGGCAGCCGCTGGGTGTGCCGGCCGCGGCGCCGCATCAAGTCTGCTTCTGCCGTTTCGCCGACACGCCCGAGCTCGCAGCAACCAGGGCGGCAACACTGCTCACCGCGCCCGCGGCCCTTACCAGCGTACGCCAGGACGGCATGACGCGACCCGCAGCCGCGACGATCCGGTCCTTCCTGCTCCTACGGCGAAACAACATGGGTATGACCTCCGTCTCGAGTGGCGTTTGTCAACGGGACGTTGCCGCCGCCTTCTTGCTCGCCTTGGCCGCCCCCGAGGGGCGGCCCGCCTTCCGGCGCGACGAGCGTCCGCCGGCGGACCGGGCGCGGGGCTGCCGTGTCCGCCCGGGCGACGACGCGGCGCCGTTGTCGACGGTCGAGGCAATCTGTCCGGCCTCGACGGCCAGCCGCTCGGCCTCACGTCCGGCCTCCGCGGCTGCCGCCAGGGCGGCCTGCGACGCCTCGTCAGCCAGTTGCTTGGCCTTGGTGAGCGCCTCGGTCGCCTCCGCGACCGCGTGCTGGGCGCGCTCGCTGGCCTGCTCGGCCTCCTGCTGCGCCTGCTGGGCGTCGGCGTCTGCAGCGGCGCGCGCCTCGGCGGCCACCTTGTCCGCTTGCTGCCCCGCCCGCTGGCGCTCCTGGGCGATCCGTTCGTCTGCTCGGCGTCGAGCCTCCTTGACCCGCTCGTCCGCTCCTCGCTGGGCTTCCTTCACCCGCTCGTCGCCCTGGCGCCGCACTGACGCGACCTCGCCATCGGCTTCGGACCGGATCTCGTCGACCCGACGAGCGGCCTGAGACTTTGCCTCGCGCTCCGCCTCCCTCGCCCGTTGGCGGGCCGCTTGCGTGGTTCGCTTGGCTTCGTCGGCGGCCCGCTTCGCGGTCTCTGCCTCTGCCAATGCCCGTTCCTCGGCTCGGCGCGCGTCGTCCGACGCACGGCGGGCGTCGCTGAGGCGGGCCTCGACGGAGTCGTCCTGGGATACGACGAGCGGCACCGCATCGACCACCGACCGGCCGGCGTGGGAGATGGCACCCCCTACCGCGCTGCCGGCATCGCCCACCACATCTGTAGCCCGACTGAGGGCTCCCGAGGACGATCGACGTGCCCGGCGGGCCACCCAGACTGCGTTTGCCGGCATGTCCCGCAGGCCGATCCCGGCCCGTCTCCTCAACCAGGCGACCCGATGCTGCTTGGTCATGGCTTGCCTCCCGGGGGGTCGGGGTCCGGACGCGCGCGGGCTACCCCCAGCCGTGGCGATCTAAACGCCGACGGTGGTTCCCAGCAGTCAGCCGCCAGCCCTAGGGCCTCACCCGGCCGCCTCGGCCGCACGCCCGCTATCCGCCCGGCCGAGGAGAAGCGTCGCGGCGCAATGTCGCGGCGACCGCATGTAGGAGACGTTTGGCTGGCGGGGCGCTGGGAAGCGACGGCGTGCCCACAGGAACGCACGGGACCACGAGGAGGGCGACATGAGCTACCAAGACCGTCCAACTTCCAGCGAGCCGGCGTGGGACGACCCGCAGCGCACACGTCAGTCCGAGCAGGGGGAAGGGCGGCCGCCCGCCTCGGCCGGGGGCCGCGCCCGGGAAGCCGCGACGACCGGCAGGGACCAGGCGGGCGAGGTGGCGTCGACTGCGAGCGAGCAGGCTCGACGGGTCGCCTCGACCACTCAGGACGAAGCGCGACAGGTGGTGCGGGGCGCCAACGAGCAGGCGCGCCGGCTGATCGGCGATACACGCGAGGAGCTCCGCAGCCAGGCCAGCGCACAGGTCGACCGGCTCGCGCAGGGATTGAACGATGTCAGCCGCCAGCTGCGGTCGATGGGGGAGAAGGGCGAGCCCGGCGCGGTCAGCGACATGGCCCGCGAGGCCGCGGTGCGTACGCAGCAGATCTCGGAGCGGCTCCGCGGTGGCGGGATCGACGACGTCCTGTCACAGCTGCGCAATGCGGGCCGAAACCGGCCGGGCCTCTTCCTGGTCGGCGCCTTCGGAGCGGGACTCGTCGCCGGTCGCGTGGTCCGCAACCTCGCGCAGGAGTCGGGCGGTGACGGGGCGCCGAATCGCTCGATCGAGGGCGGGCACCAGGGTCCCACGGCCACCGGGGCCACGCCTGTCACACCTCGGCCGGATCCCCAGACGCTCGAGACGGCCACTGCGGCCCCGGCGACCAGCGCCATGAGGGGGCAGCGATGAGCGCCGACGAATCCATCCGCTCGACCACCCGGATCGAGCGGCCTGACGACCCCTCTAAGCCGATCGAGCCCGATCAGTCGCTCGGCGAGTTGCTGGGCCGCGTGTCGCGTGACTTCTCGGAGCTGGTGTCGACGCAGGTCGAGCTGGCCAAGGTCGAGCTGCGGGCGGAGATCGCGGCCGCCGGGCGGGGCGCCGGCATCCTGACCGGCGGGGCATTCTGCGCATACCTGGCTGTCGTGCTCTTGTCGTTCGCCGCGGCCTGGGGGCTCTCCGAGGTCCTGCCAGAGGGCGTGGCGTTCCTCATCGTTGGAGCCGTGTACGCCCTGGCCGCGGCCGTGCTTCTCCCAAAGGGCAAGGACAGGCTGAGTCGAGTTCGAGCGGTCCCGGAGAAGACCGCGGAAAGCGTGAGGGAGGACGTGCAATGGGCACGAGAGCAGATGAGCTGAAGAACGACCTGGAGCGCCAGCGCGAGGCGCTCGGCGAAGATCTCGAGGCCGTCGGCGACCGTGTGAGCCCGGGCCGCATGGTGGAACGTCGCCGGGCAGCGCTCCGCCAGGGATTCGGCCGCCTTCGTGACAGGGTGATGGGAACCGCCGACAGTGCCCGCGGTGGCATGTCGGACGCCGCTGGAACCGCGAGCCAGAAGGCGGGCGAGGCGACCGAAGCGGTGAAGGATCGGCTGTCCTCCGCCCCCCAGGCCGTCGGCTCCGTGACCGAGGGCAACCCCCTGGCCGCTGGCTTGATCGCCTTCGGGGCCGGCCTGCTGACCGCCAGCCTGGTTCCGGCCACCCGGCGGGAGCACGAGGCCGCAGAGCAGCTGAAGCCGATGCTCGACGACGTCAAGGACGAGGCCAAGACGGTGGCACAGGAGGCCGCTGAGCACCTACGCCCCCAGGCCGAGGACGCCGTGGCCCAGGTGCGAGATCAGGCAGCGAGCGCGGCGGAGACCGTGAAGGACGAGGCTGGGAGCGCCTCGGAGCGGGTCAAGTCCGACGCCGCAGGCGCGGCCGAGGAGGTCAAGGGCGCGACCAAGGATCCATCGAGCTGATCGGGCGCAGGCTTCGCTGATCAGGCTGGTGGCTGCGCGGTCCGGCCCCCTGGCCGACCGGGTGAGTCGCCGAGGGTGTCGGCTGCGTAGGCGTCACGGCGACCCATGGCCTCGGGTCGTCCGGTCGTCGTGTCACGGGCGGTCTGTCGCTCCAGCTCGGCGTTGAGCTCCGCGCCGGCGACGGTTGCGTAGGCGCTGATGTACAGCCACAACATCATCACGACCACGGCGCCCAGCGCGCCGTAGGTCTCGTTGTACCGCCCGAAGTTGGCGGAATAGATCGAGAAACCGACGGACGCAGCCAACCAGACCAGCGTGGCAAACACGGCCCCGATCGACACCCAGTTCCAACGCGGCTCGGCGCGGTTGGGGGCGTACCGGTAGAGGACCGCCAGCCCGAACATCGCGGCGATGGCGAGCAGCGGCCATCGGACGACGAGCAGGGTTGTCCTGAGCACGCTGCTCGAGCCTTCGTCGGAGAGGGAGTCGGGGGCCACGACCAGGGTGTACAGAGCGACCAGCAGCGCCACCACGGCGCCGATGGTCAGGATCAGCGAGAGGCCGCGGAGGCGGATGAAGCCCCGCGTCTCGTCCTCGTCGTAGGCACGGTTGACCGCCGCGATGAGGTGCTTCATGCCGCTGGACGCCGACCACAGCGCCACCACCAGACCCGCGAGGGCACCGAGGCGAAGGCCCTGGGGGGAGCTGTCCACGATCGACGAGAGCTGCGATTGGACCAGGTCCTGGACCTCCTTCGGGGCGGCGGCCAGGACGTCGTCGACGTTGCGCCGGATGTCTGCGGGGTCGGCAACCAGCCCGTACAGCGACACCAGGGCCACGAGAGCGGGTACCAGTGCCAGGAGCGCAAAGAAGGCGACCCCCGCCGCGAGCAGCGGGACGTCGTCCTGCTTTATCTCTCGCTTGACGCGGAGCGCGACGTCCCGCCATCCCCGGGCCGGAATGGCGGACGGGCGACTGGCCAACCGGCCCCGCTCGGGATCCCCCCGCACGGCATCTGCTTCTCGATGAGCGGTCACGAGCGGCCGCTACCCCGGGGACGGACGCTCAAGCCTGCTCTTGGTCGCCTCCGCGCTCGCCAACACGGACGCTGGAGGCCGTCACGGCGTTAGTCGTTGGCCCCGGCGCCGGATGCGCAGCCAGCGGTAGCCGTACCGTTCGAGCGTCAACGACAGCCGCGGTCCATCGAGAGAGTGCTCGGGCGACACGTCGAGCAGGTCATCGGCACTCACCGCATCCTCGAGGTCATCGAGCTGCAGGTCGAAGCGACAGGGGTCGGCACCGAAGTTGTGCACGGCCACGACCGTGGACCCGTCCCAGTCGCACCGGTGGGCCAACACCGCGGGTCGGTCGTTGGCGATGACCGACCACGTACCGAGGCCGAGCTCGGGCGTCTCTCGCCGGCGGCGGATCAGCCGCTCGAACCAGTTGAGCAACGACCCGGAGTCCCGACGCTGCGCAGCGACGTTGACAGCGAGCGGCCGGTACTCGCCCTCGGTGACGGGCCGGGGAAACCGCTTGGCCTCGGCGGTCGAGAACCCCGCCCCCGGCTCGTCTGACCACTGCATGGGGGTGCGCACCGACAAGCGGTCCCTGATGTCGAGGTTCTCGCCCATGCCGATCTCCTCGCCGTAGAACAGCACGGGTGTCCCGGGAAGCGAGAACAGCAGGCTGTAGGCCATGCGGAGGCGCTGCTGGTCGCCGCCGAGCATGGGTGGCAACCGGCGACGCAGCCCGCGACCGTAGAGCTGCATCGTGGGATCGGGACCGAAGGCGTCGAACACCTCCTGCCGCTCGTCGTCGCTGAGCTGGTCGAGCGTGAGCTCGTCGTGATTGCGCAGGAACGTCGCCCACTGAGAGTCGAACGGCACCGGGGGCAGGTCGGCCAGCGCCCGCTCCACCGGCGTCGCGTCCTGGCGTGCGAGCGCCAGGTAGATCCGTTGCATCACGGAGAAGTTGAAGACCAGGTTGAGCTCGTCACCGTCCTCGTCGCCGAAGAAGGCTCGCTGCCCTTTGGGCGGCAGGTTGACCTCGCCGAGCAGGATGGCCTCGCCGTGGCGGCGCTCGACGAAGGAGCGGAGGTCCTTGAGGTAGCGGTGGGGATCGATCGAGGGAGCACCATCGATGCCATCGAGCTCGATCAGGAACGGGACGGCGTCCACGCGGAAGCCGCTGACCCCGAGCTGCAGCCAAAACCCGACGATGCGGGCGATCTCCTCGCGCACCGCCGGGTTGGCGATGTTGAGGTCGGGCTGGTGCTCGTAGAAGCGGTGCAGGTAGTACTGCCCTGCCCTACGGTCGAAGGTCCACACGCCGCCCTGGTCACCGGGAAACGTCTCGGTGATGTCTGGGTCCTCGGGCCGTTCGTCCGCCCACACGTACCAGTCGCGATAGGGCGAGTCCGGTGCGGAACGCGCCGCCTGGAACCACGGGTGCTGGTCGGACGTGTGGTTCACCACCAGGTCGACGATGACCCGCATGCCCCGGTCGCGGGCGGTCCGCACGACCTCGACGAACTCCCCCAGCGTGCCCAACCGAGGATCGACGCCGTAGAAGTCGCTGACGTCGTAGCCGTCGTCCTGGTCAGGCGTCGGATAGAACGGCATGAGCCACAGCGTGGACACGCCGATGCCCGCCAAATAATCGATCCGATCGATCAGCCCGGCGAGGTCGCCCATGCCGTCGCCGTCCTTGTCGAGGAACGTTTGCGCGTCGAGGCAGTAGACGACGCCGTTCTTCCACCACTGGTCGCTCGTGAAGGCGATGCTCATCGCTGCGAAACCTCCGGCAGCACCTCGGCGCCGTACGTGTCTATGAATCCCCGCTGCTCCCGGGGCACCTGGTGGACGAAGAGCTCGTCGACACCGCAGTCGAGGCATTCGTGGAGCCAGGCCGCGTGCTGCTTGGCGTCGGACGACACGAGGACGCTTCTGGCGACGTCCTCAGGGCGCACGTGGACCGCAGCCGCCTCGAACTGGGCCACGGTCTCGAGGTCGGCCATCAGCACCGAGTCGAACACGTTCGTGCGCCACTGCTCGTGCGCGCCGGCCAGTGCCTCGTCGTCCGTGGGTGCCCACGCCACCTTGACCTGGACGCGGATCGGCTTGCCCTCGCCGCCCCCGCCGCGGAAGGCATCGATCACACGCCGCAGCCGGTCCGGGGGTGCATGGACGGTGATGAGGCCATCCGCCCACCCCCCGCACCACGCCGCGGTCTCCTCGCTCAACGCTGCCCCAATGAGCGGTGGCGGGCGGCGTGGCAGCGTCCAGAGCTGGGCCCGGTCGACCCGGACGTGGCCATCGACGCTCACCTCGTCGCCCCTGAGGAGGCCCCGTATCACCTCCACGCACTCGGCCAGGCGAGCGTTGCGCTCTGGCTTGGCCGGCCACGGGTCGCCCGTGACGTGTTCGTTCGACGCCTCACCGGAGCCCAGGGCAACCCAGAGGCGGTCGGGATGCATTTCGGCGAGTGTGGCGATGGCCTGGGCGATGATCACCGGGTGGTAGCGCTGCCCCGGCGCGTTGACCACGCCGAAGGGCAGGGCCACCGCCTCCATCGCCGCGCCGAGCCACGACCACGCGAATCCCGACTCGCCCTGCTCACGACTCCACGGCGTCACGTGGTCCGACGACGAGACCGCTCCGAAGCCTGCCTCGGCGGCAGCCCGCGCCGCGGCCAGCAGGGCGCTCGGTGGGTGCTGCTCGTGCGAGGCGTGGTAGCCGACCACCGTCATCACCGAAGGCATGCCCGCGTGGCTGCCTGACTACACGTTGCCCAGGCAGACCCTACGATCCGCCAACGGCGGACGGCGGCCGCCTCACCGGTCGGGATTGACGGCGTCCTTCACCTTGTCGGTGGCCTTGTCGAGCTTGTCCTTGACGGCGCCGCCGGCCCTGTCGA
>JBKOUY010000175.1:0-26196 GCA_046723645.1 Actinomycetota bacterium
GGGTTCGTCCGAGCGCGGGGGGCCGGACCGCCCCGCCGAGCCGGCGGCGCCGGCCGCCAGCGGCGACAGCCACGACGACCGGGTGCCCGAGCTGCCGGACCTCCACCGCGAGGGCCGGCCGGCGTCGGTCGAGGCTGCGGCCAAGGCCTTGGTCCGCAAGGCCGCGCCACCGGGTGCACCGGCCAAGCCCAAAATCGGCGACACGATCCCCGCCGACGCGCTGCGAAGCGCGGAGCCGGCCAAGCCCGGCGACGCCACCGACGACGGGGGCAAGCGCCGCCGGCGCCGCCGGGGCGGTCGCGGGCGCTCGTCGGGCTCCGGTGCGAGCCAGGCAGGCAAGCCCGTCGAGGCGGTGATCGCCCACGACCCCGCCGACCTCGACGAGGAGACCCTCGAACGCCGCCGCGGGCGCGAGCGCAAGGGGCGCCCGGTCGGGCGCTACATGATGACGGTCCACGTCACCCCCAAGGCCACCCAGATCGCCGTCCTCGAGGGGCGGTCGCTGATCGAGCACTACGTATCCCACCCGTCGGACGACGTGTCTCAGATCCACGGCAACATCTACCGGGGCCGCGTGCAGAACGTGCTGCCGGGCATGGAGGCGGCCTTCGTCGACATCGGCACGCCCAAGAACGCCGTGCTCTACCGCGGCGACGTCCACTACGACCCCGAGGACATCGAGAGCGGCACGACGGTGGGCAGGCCCCGGATCGAGGACGTCCTCAAGGCGGGCCAGACGATCCTCTGCCAGGTCACCAAGAACCCCATCGGGGCGAAGGGCGCCCGGCTGACGCAGGAGGTGTCGCTGCCCGGCCGGTTCGTGGTGCTGATCCCCAACTCGTCGACGTACGGGATCTCCAAGCGGCTGCCCGACGACGAGCGGAAGCGCCTGCGGTCGATCCTCGACCGCGTGAAGCCGGCGCAGCACGGCGTGATCGTCCGCACCGCCGCGGAGAGCGTCACCGCCGAGGAGATCGAGGACGACGTGCGCCGGCTGCTCTCGCAGTGGGAGCAGATCGAGCGGCTGGCCAAGCGGTCCAAGGCCCCGGCGCTGCTCTACCGCGAGCCCGACATGGCGGTGCGGGTGATCCGCGAGGAGTTCAGCCAGGAGTACCGCAGCGTCCTCATCGACGATCGCGGCCTGTACGCCGCGGTCCGCGACTACGTGGCGTCGATCAGCCCCGAGCTCGCCGACCGGGTCGAGTACTACGACCCGGAGACCGAGTCGCTGCCGATGTTCGAGCGCCACCACGTCCACGAGCAGCTCCACCGGGCGCTCGACCGCAAGGTCTGGCTCCCGTCGGGCGGGTCGCTGATCATCGAGCGCACGGAGGCGCTCACGGTCATCGACGTCAATACCGGCAAGAACGTGGGCCGCTCGAGCCTCGAGGAGACGGTGTTCAAGAACAACCTCGAGGCCGCCGTGGAGATCGCCCGCCAGCTCCGCCTGCGCGACATCGGCGGCATCATCGTCGTCGACTTCATCGACATGGAGCGCCGCGACAACCGGGAGGAGGTGGTCCGGGTCTTCCGGGACGCCCTGTCCCGCGACAAGACCCGCACCCAGGTGTTCGAGATATCGGAGCTCGGCCTGTGTGAGATGACCCGCAAGCGCATCGGCGAGGGGCTGCTCGAGTCCTTCGCCGAACGCTGCCCCGAGTGCGAGGGTCGCGGCGTCCTCATCGACAAGGAGCTGCTGCCCGACTGAGCGGCCGAGCCCAGCGTGCGGCGGGTGGCGGCTGCCGTCGGGACGCCGGTAGGCTGACCCGTCCCCGTCACGAGGCAGATCGCATGTACGCAGTCATCAAGACCGGTGGGAAGCAGTACCGGGTCGAGAAGGGCCAGCAGCTCGACGTGGAGCTGGTGGGCGGCGACGACGGCAAGGTCGAGCTGAAGCCGGTCCTCCTGGTCGACGGCGACACCGTGCTTGCCGGGCCCAAGGCGCTCAGCAAGGCGAAGGTCACGGCCAAGGTGGTGGGCGAGAACAAGGGCCCGAAGGTCACGGGGTTCACGTACAAGAACAAGACCAACAGCTCGCGGCGCTGGGGCCATCGCCAGCGCTACTCGACCATCGAGATCACCGGCATCTCCAAGGGATAGGTGACGACATGTCCAAGACCAAGGGCGCCGGTTCGACCAAGAACGGGCGCGACTCCCAGGCCAAGCGGCTCGGCGTGAAGGTGTACGACGGCACCGCGGTCAACGCCGGCACGATCATCGTCCGCCAGCGCGGCACTCGCATCCATCCCGGCGAGAACGTCGGCCGCGGCGCCGACGACACGCTGTTCGCCAAGGCGACCGGCACCATCAAGTTCGGCCAGCGCAAGGGCCGCAAGCTGGTCGACGTCATCCCCGCCGACTAGCCGAACCCGAGGCCGCGCAAGACCCCCTGGTGACAGGGGGTCCTTTCGCGGTTCGCACCGGATGCCGGGGGCCGACATACTCCGGAGGCAGTGTCGCAATTCGTCGACGAGTGCAACCTCCACGTCAAGGCCGGGGACGGGGGCGCCGGCTCGGTGTCGTTCCGGCGGGAGGCGCACGTGGCCAAGGGCGGCCCGGACGGTGGCGACGGGGGATCCGGTGGCGACGTGTGGCTGGTGGCCGACCACAACGTGGCCTCGCTGCTGGCCTTCAAGGACCAGCCGTTCCGGCGCGCCGGCAACGGGACCCACGGCCAGGGGAGGCGCCGCCACGGCGCAGCGGGGCGCGACCTGCCGGTGCCGGTGCCCGAGGGGACGGTCGTGCTCGACCGCGACGGCACCGTCCTGGCCGACCTGATCCGCGCCGGCGACCGCTACCTGGCGGGGCAGGGTGGCCGCGGCGGGCGTGGCAACGCCCGCTTCCTGTCCAACCGGCGGCGGGCACCGGCGTTCGCCGAGCAGGGCGAGGAGGGGGAGGAGCGCTGGCTCCGGCTGGAGCTCAAGCTGCTCGCCGACGTGGCGCTCGTGGGGTTCCCCAACGTGGGCAAGTCGACGCTCATCAGCCGCATCTCCGCGGCCAAGCCCAAGGTGGCCGACTACCCGTTCACGACGCTGGAGCCGCACCTCGGTGTGGTGCGGCTCGACGACGGCGACGAGTTCGTGGTGGCCGACGTCCCGGGGCTCATCGAGGGCGCGAGCGAGGGCCGCGGGCTCGGCGACCGCTTCCTGCGGCACATCGAGCGGGCCCGCGTCCTCTGCCTGCTGCTCGACCTGGCGCCGGTGGCCGAGCGGCCGCCCGCGGAGCAGCTCGAGGTGCTGCTGGCGGAGCTCGGCGCCTACCAGCCCGACCTGCTCGAACGGGAGCGGGTGGTCATCGGCAGCCGGGCGGACCTGGCGGCGGCCGGCGCCGACGGGGGCCGGCCGGCCGGTGTCGCACTTGACCTCAGCGTGTCCGCCGTGACCGGCGCCGGGATCCCCCAGCTCACCGGCCGGCTGGCCGACGCCGTCCGCCGCGCCCGCGCCGCACTGCCGGAGCCGAGCCAGTTCGTGGTCCACCGCCCCGTCCGCGCGGGCTACGAGGTGGTGCGCGAGGGTGAGGGCTGGGTCGTCGAGGGCCGGGAGGCCACCCGCGCGGTGGCCCTGTCCGACCTGACGCGGCCCGAGGCCCTCGCCGAGGCGCACCGGCGGCTCCACCGCCTCGGCGTGGACCGCGCCCTGGCGCGGGCCGGGGCCCGGCCCGGCGACCCGGTGCGCATCGGGTCGCTCGTCTTCGACTACGAGGACGACGACGAGTGACCACAACGACGCGGGGCAATAACGAACGGCCCGGTACGGCTGAGGCAATGACGAACGGTCACCGTTCGCCATTGCCTCGGGCCCGCCCCCGCGTTCGCCATTGCCTCGCACCGTGGGCAGTCCGAGGCCGCGGCCGATGATCGTCGTGGCCAAGGTCGGCTCGTCGTCGATCACCACCGAGCTCGGTGAGATCGACGAGGCCGCCATCGCCAAGTTCTGCGCCGAGGTGGCGGCGCTGCGTCGCATCGGTCACAGGGTGATCATGGTGACCAGCGGCGCCATCGCCGCCGGGCTGCCCGCCCTGGGGCTCGAGTCCGCCCGGCCCCGCGACGCGGTGTCGCTACAGGCCGTGTCCGCGGTGGGGCAGAGCCGCCTCATGCGGGTGTACGACGCCGCCCTCGCCCGGGACGGCCTCATCGGCGGGCAGGTCCTGCTGGCGCCGCTGGACTTCACCGTCCGCCAGCAGTACCTGCACGCCCGCTCGACGCTCACGCGCCTCCTGGAGCTGGGCGTTGTGCCGGTGGTCAACGAGAACGACGCCATCGCCGACGACGAGATCCGCTTCGGCGACAACGATCGGCTGGCGGCGCTCGTGGCCCACCTCGTGGCAGCCGACCTGCTGGTGCTGCTCACCGACCAGCCCGGCCTGCTGACCGGCGACCCGAGGCTTGACGACCGGGCGTCGTTGATCGAGGAGATCGTCGAGGTCGACCACACCCTCGAGGCCATGGCGGGCGGCACCGGGAGCGAACGCGGCAGCGGTGGCATGGCGTCCAAGCTGGCGGCCGCCAAGATCGCCGCGTGGTCGGGCGTGCGGGCCGTCATCGCCCACGCCGACCGGTCCAACGTGTTGGTGGAGGCGGTGTCGGGGACGGCCGGCGTGGGCACGGTCGTGGTGCCCCGGCGCCGCCGGCTCTCGGCCCGCAAGCTGTGGATCGCGTTCGCGGTCGGATCGTCCGGCACGGTGGTGGTCGACGACGGCGCCCGGCGGGCGCTCCTGGAGAGGGGCGTCTCGCTGCTGCCCGCGGGGGTGATGGGTGTGAAGGGCAGCTTCGAGGCGAACGAGCCGGTGGAGATCGCCGGCCCCGACGGCCGGATCTTCGCCAAGGGGCTGTGCCGGCTCGACGCCGCCGGGCTGCGCGAGGTCGCCGGCCGCCAGACGTCGGAGCTCCCGGAGGGCGTGACCCACGAGGTCGTGCACCGCGACGACCTGGTGGTGTTGCCCTAATGGGATCTCGTGTCGTGACCGAGCCGGAGCCGGAGCACCATGCGCTGCGACGCTGCGCCGGAGATCCTCGGTTCCGCATCGGTCTGGTCTTCGTGGCGTGTGTGGCCGTCACGGCGGCGGTGCGCGCATGGCAGATCATGGGGCGGGAGGTGGTGTGGTGGAACGACTCCGCGGATTTCCTCGCCAGTGCTCGTACGGGCCTGTTCAGCGTCGAGCGCTGGGCGGGCCCCCGAACCGCGGCGGCCCCCCTCGTCCTGTCGCTTTCCCGGTTCGAGCCCGACACGTACGTGACCTGGCAGGCGGCGATCGCCGTGGTCTGCTGGGCGGTACTGGCGACCTCGGTTTGGACGGTGATGACGGAAGGCCCCGCCCGCTGGCTGGGGGCGCTGGCCGCGGTGGCGTTCTCGTGCACGGTGCCGGTGACGATGTGGGAGCGGTCGGTGCTGTCGGAGTCGCTGGCCGTGTCGACTCTGGCGTTGACTCTGGCGGCCACCCTCCAGCTGGTCCGCGGCGTCACCGGCCGGCGAGTTGCGGCGGTGCTGGCGGCGTCGGCGCTGTGGCTCCTGACACGTGACAGCCACGCCTCGGTGGTGCTGGTCGCCGCCGCGGTCCTGGGGACGGGCCTTGTCGTCGCCGAATGGCGGAGCCGAGGACAGCCCGCCGGCAACGACGCCGGCAAACGGGATCGCGCGATGGGCGCGCTGATCCTGCTGGCGTGTTGGTTGTTCACCCTCAGCGCGGTGGCGTGGGTGGCGGCCTCCCACGGAACCCGTTACGTCTATCCGCTGCGCAATGTGTTCGAGGCCCGGGTGCTCCCATACCCCGACCGAGTGGCCTGGTTCGCCGACCACGGCATGCCCCAGGCTGAGCGGTTTGTGGGCCCGGACGCGCCGCCTCCCGTCGTCGGAGGCGGAGGGGAGGCACCGGTGGTCTACGTCGCCGACGACGACCCCAGCATGCGCAGATGGTTGGCCTGGGTGGCGAACGATGGCCAGCGGGCGTTCGCGGCCTGGATGGCAACCCATCCCGCCTATCTGGTGACCGAGCCGCTGCGGAATCCCGAGCGCACGTTCAACAACGCGTTGGGCGACCGGACGTACTACGCGCCGCTCGACCAGCGTGAGGTGCCGCTGGTGACCGACGTGTTGGTGCCCGGCCGCTGGGTGGCTCTGGCCGCCGTGGCGGTCGCCGCGGCCTGGGCGACACGACGACGTCGCTGGGGATCCCCGCTGCTGATCGTCGGTGCCGCCACCGTGGCGCTGGCGGTGCCCCACGCCCTCGTGTCGTGGCACAGCGACGGCATGGAGACGGCGCGCCACCTCATGGTGCCTTCGCTGCAGCTGTACCTGGGAGCTCTGCTCATGGTGCTCGGCGCCGTCGGCGGGGCCGGCGCAGGGGTAGCGTCCCGCGCATGAGCGAGCGTTCCGAAGGGCGAGAGAGCGAGCGTGGCCCGAGCGGCCCGGCCGAAGGCCAAGAGCGGGAAACGTCGAGCGAGACGAGCGACGAGACCCCGCTGTCGATCCGCCATCCCGCCGAGGCCACGGCCGGCGGCATCGTGGTGGTGCAGGAGGCGTTCGGCGTGACCGACCACATCGAGGACGTGTGCCAGCGCCTCGCCGACGCCGAGTGGCTTGCGGTCGCACCCCACCTCTTCCATCGCACGGGCGATCCGGTCCTGGACCACACGGATTACGACAGCGTCCGGCCGCACACGGCGGCCCTGACCGCGGAGGGCATCGCCGCCGACGTGGATGCCGCGCTCGACTACATCGCCGGTGCCGGGTTCCCCCCGGAAGCGGCCGGCATCGTCGGCTTCTGCATGGGCGGCTCGGTCGCCCTGGCCTCGGCGGTGCGCCGCCAGCTGGGG
Organism: Actinomycetota bacterium; assembly: GCA_046723645.1. Classification (GTDB taxonomy): domain Bacteria; phylum Actinomycetota; class Acidimicrobiia; order Acidimicrobiales; family VFJN01; genus DASQUK01. Next base: position 6,812 of record JBKOUY010000175.1, read on the forward strand.
GCCGCGGTCACGTTCTACGGCGGTGGCGTGTCCCAGGGCCGGTTCGGGTACCCGCCGTTGCTGGAGCTGGCCCCGGACCTGCGCACGCCGTGGCTCGGGCTGTTTGGCGACCGCGACCCGAGCATCGCGGTGGAGGACGTCGAGGCCCTCGCCGCCGCAGCCGCCAAGGCGTCCGTCCCCACGGAGGTGGAGCGCTACCCGGAGGCGGGGCACGGGTTCAATCGGGACGGCAGCGCCGCCTACCACGCCGAGTCCGCCGCCGACGCCTGGCGGCGCACGCTCGACTGGTTCGCCCGCCACCTGACGACGGGAACCGCCGACATCGTCTGATCGCGGCCGGCGGGTGGTGTGCGGCCACGCCGGCGGGCCATGTGGGAACATGTGTTCGTGGTACGCGAGGCCACAATCCTGCACGCCGATCTCGACTCCTTCTACGCCTCGGTCGAGCAGCGAGACGACCCGCGCCTGCGCGGCCGGCCCGTCATCGTCGGCGGGGGCGTCGTGTTGGCCGCCAGCTACGAGGCCAAGGCGTTCGGCATCCGCACCCCGATGGGGGGCGGCGAGGCGCGCAGGCTGTGCCCGTGGGCGGTCGTGGTCCCGCCGCGCATGTCGGCCTACAGCGAGGCCAGCAAGGCCGTGTTCGAGGTGTTCGACCGGACCACGCCGCTCGTCGAGGGCCTGTCGATCGACGAGGCGTTCCTCGACGTCGGTGGCCTCCGGCGGGTCTCGGGCTCCGCCCGCGAGATCGCGGTGCGGCTGCGCCGGGAGGTCGCGGAGCGGGTGGGCCTGCCCATCACGGTCGGCGTGGCCCGCACGAAGTTCCTGGCCAAGGTGGCGAGCGGCGTGGCCAAGCCCGACGGCCTCCTGGTGGTGGCGCCCGACGGGGAGCTGGACTTCCTCCATCCGCTGCCGGTCGAGCGCCTCTGGGGGGTCGGACCCGTCACGGCGGCGAAGCTCCGCAGCCGCGGCATCGCCACGGTGGGCGAGGTGGCGGGGCTCGCAGAGGCGGCGCTGGTCGCCATGCTCGGCCGGGCGTCCGGACGTCACCTCCACGCCCTGGCCCACAACCGCGACCCCCGGCCGGTCCAGGTGGGCAGGCGTCGGCACTCGATCGGGTCGCAGCACGCGCTCGGCCGCGTGCGCAAGACCAACGAGGACGTCGATGTCGCCCTGGTCGCCCTGGTCGACCGCGTCACCCGGAGGATGCGCGTCGCCGGGAGGGTCGGCCGCACGGTCGTTCTCCGGCTGCGGTTCGACGACTTCTCGCGCGCGACCCGCTCGCACACGCTGCCGCAGGCCACCGCCGCCACCCGGACGATCCTGGACACCGTGCGGGTGCTGCTCGCCGGCGCCCGACCGGCGATCGAGCACCGGGGACTGACCCTGGTCGGGGTGGCCGTCGGCAACCTCGCCGATTCCGATGCCGTCCAGCTCGCCCTGCCCTTCGCCCCCCACGGCGCCAATGCACTCGACGCGGCGCTCGACGAGGTGTGCGATCGCTTCGGGTCGGGCGCCGTGACGCGGGCGGTGCTGCTCGGGCGCGACCGGGGCCTGGACGTGCCGCTGCTGCCGGATTGACGTCCGCCCCCGCGGCGGGTGCCGGTCGCGGCGGCTACAGGGCGTGTTGGCGGATCCAGGTGTGCATGGCGATGCCCGACGCCACGCCGGCGTTGATGGAGCGGGTCGAGCCGAACATGGTGATCGAGCACACCTGCGCACAGGCGGCGCGGGCGGCGTCGGACAGTCCCGGGCCTTCCTGGCCGAACATGAGGACGCAGCGCCCCGGCAGCTCGACGGTCTCGAGCGGCGAGGAACCCGGCAGGTTGTCGATGCCGACGATGGGCAGGCCGCCGGGCTCGGCGGCGTCCGACCATCCCCGCAGGTCGTCGACCGTGGGGTGATGGATCACGTGCTGGTAGCGCTCGGTCACCATCGCTCCCCGCCGGTTCCAGCGGCGGCGGCCGACGATGTGGACGGCCGACGCCAGGAAGGCATTGGCAGTGCGGACGACCGTGCCGATGTTCAGGTCGTGCCGCCAGTTCTCGACCGCCACGTGGAAGGGGTGCCGCCGCTTGTCGAGGTCGGCGACGATGGCGTCGACCCGCCAGTAGCGGTAGCGGTCCACCACGTTGCGCCGGTCGCCCTCCGCCAGGAGCTCGGGGTCGAGCCGGGAATCGTCGGGCCACGGCCTCGGGTGGGGCCCGACTCCGACCCCGCCCGCACCCTCCTCAGCCGCTGCCGTCACCTCCGGAGCTCCCCGTCCCGGTGGCACTCTCACCCGCCGTGTCGCCCGCCCCCAGCCCGAGCTCCGCCCGGATCTGCGACAGCCGGGCCTGGGCTTCGCTGTTCATCGACGCCTGCTCCACCTCGAGCATGCGGGACTCCACCGACGACTCGGTGAGCTCCGACATCCCCTTGGCCCGGGCGTAGCGGCTCTCGATCTTGTCGCGCACCTCGTCGAGCGTCGGCACGTCCTGGCCCACCGTCTCCGACAGCGACGCCATGGCCGTGTTCATCTGCTCTTGCATCTTCGCCTGGTCGAGCTGCGACAGCAGCTTCTGGCGCTCGGCCAGCTTCTGCTGCAGCGCGGTGGAGTTCTGCTGGACGGCCCCCTTGGCCTGGTTGGCGGCGTCGGTCGACTGGAGGTGGAGCTGCTTCAGGTCCTCGACCTCGCGTTCCAGCGTGATCAGTCGGTTGGCGAAGGTCTCGGCCGTGGCCGTGTACTGCATGGCCTTCTCGGTGTCACCCTGCTTGGTCGCCTCGTCGGCCATGAGCACGGCCTGGCGGGCGTTGCCGTTGACCTTCTCGAGCTCGCCCATGGTGCGGTTGAGCCTGATCTCGGTCTGCTTCTGGTGGGCGATGACGTTGGCGGCCTGCTCCTTGAGGCGCCGATGCTGATCCTGCGCCTCGGCGATCGCCTGCTCGAGCTGGACCTTGGGGTCCGCCCGCTCCTCGAAGGACGACCCGAGCTTGGCCGTCAGATAACGCCACCACCGCCGGAACAATTTGAGCATGCCAGCAGGTTAGGCCCCTGGCGGCGGGGGCCGGGCCCAGTGCGCTGTCAGCTGCGGATGCGAGCGGCCAGCCCCGCTGCCCGGCGCGACATGATCGTGGCCTCGGGCACGCCCAAACGGCGCGTGATCGCGAAATAGGCCAGGCCGGCCGGCGCCAGCACCAGGACGAGTGCCACCAGCGACGGCAGGCCGCCGAACAGCGCCTCCGCCACCACGGCGACGACGGCGGCCGCGGCGCAGCCGGCGGCGATGGGATTGAGCCAGCGGCCGGCCAGGTGGGTGCGGCCGATGCGCCACGCCAGTGCCCTGCTCAGCATCCGGTACTCGATCCAGTCGGAGATGCTCGTGCCCAGGGCGAGCCCGACGATCCCCAGGTGGGCGATGTCGGCGGGATTGTTGCGCGCCGCCTCGGGCAACGGGCCGAAGGCGAAGATGTCGCCCCACCCCTCGATGCCGTCGGGTCCCACCACCAGCCTGTCGAGGGGGAACATGAACGCCAGCCCGATGAGCGCGGCCAGGATCACCGCCATTGCGCCCAGCCGGGCGGGTGTGCGGGCGTCGCCGAGCGCGTAGAGGCCGTTCTGCAGCAGCCGCGACGAGGTCGACGCCAGCAGGCTCATGGAGAACACCGCCAGCGTGAGCCACACGACGATCGTGTCCGACGACCTGAAGCTGCCGTGCTGGAAAGCGGCTCGCACGATCACATCGCCGACGATCATGAACATCGTGGCGCTCGGCGCCACGTACCAGGCGATGCGGGCCATCCCGTCCTCGAGCCGCAGGCGGAACTGGCGCCTGGTCTCGGGGTCGTGCACCTCGACCTCCGACAGCTCTGGCAGCTCGGCAGCGGCGACGCTCATGCCGAACAGGCCGATCGGGAGAAGGAAGAGGACCAGCGCAAACTGGAGCGAGGCCACCGCTCCGGCGGCCAGGTAGCTGGCCAGCAGCAGGTCGACGTACCCCATGATCTGGACCACGCCCCGGCCAACGACGACGGGCGCGAAGCGTGAGAGCACGGTGCGGACCGACGCGCTCGCGGTGTCGAGGCTGAGCCGTATGCCACCCAGCAAGCGCGACACCGGCCCGACCTGCACCCCGAACTGCAGGACCCCACCGATGAGCACGCCCCAGGAGACCGCAATGGCGAGCGTGCGGGTGTTGCTGGTGGTCAGGCCCACGGCCACCAGGGCGGCGATCTGGGCGGCGTTCCAGAGCACCGGCGCCACGTAGGACAGGAAGAACCGGCGGTGGCTGTTGAGTACTCCCAGGCACCACGCCGACAGCACCAGGAACCCGATGCCGGGGAAAATGATGCGGACGAGCTCGACCGTGAGGTCGTAGCGGTAGGCGTCGTCGAACCCGGGGACGAGCAGCCGGGTCAGAGGGCCGGCCGCGAGCACGCCGACGAGGCTGAGCACCCCGGCGAAGGCCACGAGCAGCCCGGCCACCGCACCGGCCACGTGTCCCGCCTCGTCCTCCCGGCCCTCGGCGCGGAGTCGCGCGTAGACGGGGATGAATGACGCCGACAGCACGCCCTCGCCGAGCAGGTTCTGCAGGAGGTTGGGGATCCGCAGCGCCGCCCGGAACGCGTCGCTGGCGGGGCCCGTGCCGAGGTAGTTGGCGATGACCGACTCGCGGACGAGCCCGGAGCAGCGGGACAGGAAGATGCCGGCGGCCACCAGCATCGACGACCGCTGGCTGCTCGGGAGCTCCTCGCGCTCCGCCACAGGCTCCCGCTCGGCCGGCGGGGTGGCCGGGGCGACCGGCCGCTCGGGCGCCTCCGGAACGACCGTCGCTCCGGCCCGCGGCCGGCCCGGCTCCTCTTCGGTCCGCCGGTGCTCGCCCGTCAGCCACGGCGCCGGCGGCTGGTTGGCAGCGCCGGGGGACTCGGCGGCCAGGCCGAAGACGTCGTCGACGACGGGGAGCTCGACGGTGGGGGCCTCGGGCTCGTACCAGCCGGGGGCGGGCGTCGCCCCCGGCGCGTCCCTGGGGCGCCGTGTCCGTCCGGCTGCGAACTGGCGGGCGTGCCGCCGGTTGGCCTCGCCGTAGTCGCGGTCGGCGTCGGGCCGCAAGCGGCCGGGCGCTCCCCCGCGTCCGCGAGACTCGGCGGGCTGCTCCGGCGGTGGGGCAGCATCCGCGGCATCGTCGGGCGGGGGGCGCTCGGCGATCCGTTCGTCGGCGGGGCGATGGTCGCGGGGCACTGTCACTCGGTGGGGCCGCCGGCGGCGAGCCCATGCTGTGCCGTGCCGCTGGTTTCCTCCAGGGCCTGGCGCAGCGACTCCATCTCGGTGACCAGGGCGTCGACGTCGGTGCCCAGTCCCTCCACGGAGGCGTCGGCGCTGGCGTGCGCCGACAGCTCCAGCGTCCGGGCGACCGCCTCGTCGAGACGGGCGTCGAGCATCCGCAGCTCGGAGTGCGCCTGGCCGATGACCCTGTCCAGCCGCTCGGCGGTTGCCCGCTGTGCCCCGAGCGACTCCGCCACCCTGGCCAGCGCCGGGTCGGGCGGCGACGCGGCGTCGGCCCCCGCGCCGGCAGCCTGCGAGCCGGCTCCCTGCGCGTCGGCGATCTCCGCGAGCTGGCGATCGACGTCGGCCACATCGATGCCGCGGCGGGCCTCCACCAGCGTCTGCCCGCGCTTGGCGATCAGCCAGCACTCTTCGACGCCCGTGTGCATGCGGGCTGCGATCTCCGCCAGGTGGTCGCGGAGCGGTCCGGGGCGGGTCCGCCCCACGGCCTCGTTCATCCGGTTGCGCGCCTGGAGCGCTTCCTGCACATAGCGGCGCCAGGGTTCCTGGAGCGTGAACGGATCGATGCGCTCGCGCCGGTCGCGCGGGATCGAGAGCGCGACCTTGCCGGCCCAGGCGGCGACTCCCAGCGGCAGTGCGGCTACCAGCGGCACACCGGCGACGATGGTGACCGCAGCCACGGCGCCACCCAGCAGGATGCCGAGCGGGGACGTGATCGCCCGGGCCACCTGGCGGGTGAAGAACCGGTCACGCAACGAAGTCCCGGCCATAGGTCCCGATCAGGCTAGGCGCCCTCAGCCGGCAGTCCAGTCATGCCTGGGACCCATAGTCGGTGGCCGCCGCCACGCCGGCGGGAGCGAGGGCCGAACTAGTCGCCGGCGTAGCGCTCGAGCGACTGGGTGACCTCATCCTGGGCGGTGGTCAGCGCGCTCTCGACGTCGTCGCCGCTCAGGAGCACGCCCTCGATGGCGTTCTCGAGGTTGTCCGTGAAGTCGGTGTAGGGGCCGATGAGCGGGCCGGGCTCGTCGGGGTCGGCGGCCGCGAGCTGGTCGACGGCGGGCTTGATGAGCACGCCGGCAACCTGGTCCTTCCAGAAGGCCTGCACGTCGGGTTCGTCGGCGACCGTCTTGACGATCGGCAGGTAGCTGCCCCGGAGGTGCCATTCCTTGGCGTTCTCGGGCTGGAGCATGAACTCGAGGAACTTCCACGCGCCCGCCTGCTCCTCGGGCGGTGCCGTGTTCACGATGAAGAAGCCGCCCCCACCAGGGTGGACCTGCCCGGCCGACTGCAACCCCGGGAACGGCCCGGTGCCGGGCACGAGCTGCGTGCGGTCGACGAGCGACGCGTCGAACTCGGCCCCGACGTCCGCCGCCGTGAGATTCCCGCCGAGGGCCTCGGCGATGTTGACGGCGGCCCCCGACGTCTCGATGAGCATCGAGGATTGCTGCGTCGCCAGCGCCAGGTACTGGTCGATGCCGCCCTCGGTACTGGCGAACACGTTGACCAACCCCTCGTCGTTCATCCGCTTCACGAGTGCGAGCGCGTCGCGGGCCTCGGGGGAATCGAACGTGGCCTCGTTGGCCTGGCCGTCGTGCCCGTTGTTGTTGTTGACGACGTCGATGCCATCGCCGCTCAGCCAGTTCTCGAAGACTGTGGCGCTGATCTTGAAGGCCCAGGGCTTGTCGGAGACCCCGGCAGCCTTCAGCTTCTTGGCCTGCTCGTAGATTTCCTCGAGCGTCTTGGGTGGCGCCGTGGGGTCGAGACCCGCCTTCACCCAGTGGGCCTTGTTGTAGTAGAGGACCTGCGACGACACGTTGGCGTAGCCGGCGTACAGCACCCCGTCCACCGAGTACGCCGAGCGCACCGCGGGCTCGATGTTCGTGATGTCGTAGCCCGCCGCCTCCATGCACGACTGCGCCGGGAGGATCAGGCCGCCGTCCGCCAGCACCTGCAGCTGCGTGTTCTCCAGCAGCACGACGTCGGGGAGCTGGTCGGTGTTCGCCGACGCCGCGCTCTCGAACTTCCGGTAGACCTCCGCGTATGAGGTGCCCTGGTCGCTGGCGGACACGTGCACCTTGGCCTGGCTGGCGTTGAAGGCTTCGACCATGTGCTCCATGGTCTCCTTCGTGACGCCGCCGATGCCGCCGTACCACAGGGTCACCTCGACGGGGCCCGTGGCGTCGTCGAGGGCGTCGAGAGGGCACTCCGGCAGCGCCGCCCCGCCGCCGGTCTCGACGTCGGCCGCCTCGCCCGATCCCGACGTCGGCGGGTCGCTGCAGGCGGCCGCCATCAGTCCCGCCGCCACCAGCACCACCGCCACTGCCTTGCGTTGCCGCGCCATCGTTCCTCCGGTCCTTGCCACGGGGGATCAGCCCCCTGCGTAGCGCTCCAGCGATTGGGTCACCTGGTCCTGCGCGTGTGCCAGCGACTCGGCCACGTCCTGGTTGTCGAACAACACCGCGTCGAGCGCGTTCTCGACGGCGAGGGCCTCGTCGACGTACGGCCCGATCAGGGGACCCGGATGGTCGGGGTCGGCGGCGGCGAGCTGGTCGACCGCGGGCTTGAGCAGCACGCCCGCCAGCTGGTTCGCCCAGAACGCCTGCACCTCGGGGTCGTCCTCCACGGCCTTCACGATCGGCAGGTACGCGCCATTCATGTGCCAGACCTTGGCGACCTCGGGCCGGAGCATGTACTGCAGGAACTCCCACGAGGCGGCCTGCTGGGCGGGCTCGGACGTGTTGAGGATGTAGAAGGCGCCGCCCGTGGGGATCACCTTGCCGGCCGACTCGACGCCGGGCATCGCCGCGGCGCCCGGCACCAGCTCGGTCTTGTCGAGCACGGAGGCGTCGAAGTCGATGCCGGCCTCGGCGGCGGTGACGTTGCCGCCCAGCGCGTCGGCGATGGTGGCCGCTGCCGCCGAGGTCTCGATGAGCATCGAGGACTGCTGCGTGGCCAGCGCCAGGTACTGGTCGATGCTGCCTTCGGTGTTGGCGAAGGCGTTGAGGAGGCCCTCGTCGTTCATCTTCTTCAGCCAGCCCACGACGTCGTCGGCCTCCGGCGTCGCGAAGGTGGCCTCGGTGGCCGGCGCCTCCCGCCCGTCACCGTTGTTGACGATGTCCTCGCCGATCCCGGTGAGCCACGTCTCGAAGAACCAGCGGCTGACCCGGAACGACAGCGGTTTCTCGGACACTCCTGCGTCCTTGAGCGCCTTGGCCTGAGTGTAGATCTCGTCCAGCGTCTGGGGCGGGTCGTTGGGGTCGAGGCCCGCCTTCACCCAATGCGCCTTGTTGTAGTACAGGACCGGGGTCGACACGTTCATGTAGCCGGGGTAGAGCACGTCGCCGACCGTGTACTTGGCCCGCGCCAGGGGCTCGATGTTGGTGAGGTCGTAGCCGGTCGCCTCCATGCAGGCCTGGGCCGGCAGCACCTGGCCGCCGTCGATCATGGCCTGCAGTTGGGTGTCCTCGAGGTAAATGATGTCGGGCAGCTGCTCGGGGGTCGCCGACGCGCTCTCGTACTTGCGGAAGATCTCCTCGTAGGCCGCGCCCTGGTCGTTGGCGGTGACCCGCACCTTGTCCTGGCTGGCGTTGAAGCGGGCGACGATGTCCTCCATCGTCGCCTTGGTGGAGCCCTGGAGGCCCCCGTACCAGAGGTTGACGTCCACGGGGCCTGCCGACTCGTCCAGCGCCGCGATCGGGCAGTCGGGCAGTTGGCCATCGCCGCCGGTCGCGACGGCGTTCCCGGATCCGGTGGTCGGCGGCTCGCTGCAGGCGTCCGCCAGCAGGGCGGCGGCGGCCAGCACTAGGACACCGACGTGGCGCGCGGTGACTCCCTGCCTCATCCCTTGACCGCACCGGCGGTCAGGCCCCGGATGATCTGGCGCGAGAAGGCGATCAGCAGCAGCAGCATCGGCAGCGCCACGATCAGGGCCGCGGCGATGGCCATGTTGGCGTTGGTGATGTCGGTGCCGACGATCGTCTTCAACCGGATCTGGGCCGTCTGGTACCGCTCGTCGTCGATGACGGCCTGGGGCCACAGGTACTGGTTCCACGCCCCGAGCGCCGAGACGACGGTGAACGACGCGATCACCGGCCGGGTGAGGGGCACGGCGAAGCGCCACAGGAACGCCATGTGCCCGTACCCGTCGAGGCGGGTGGCGTCGTGGATCTCGGGCGGCACGCCGCGGAAGCCCTGGCGGATGAGGAACGTGCCGAACGCGGTGGCCGCGAAGGGCAGCACCAGCGCCGCGTTGGAGTTGATCCAGCCCAACTCGCGGATGGTCTGCACGTTGGCCAGCAGCGTGACCTCGAGGGGCAGCAGGAGCGTGGCCATGAAGAACGCGAACACCAGCGTCTTGAAGGGGAAGCGCAGGAAGGCGAAGGCGTAGGCGGCCAGGATCGAGGCGACCACCTGGGCCACGGTGATGAGCACGGTGATGGTGAAGCTGCGGCCCAGCGCCGGGCCCAGGTTGCCGCGGTCCCAGCCCTCGTTCCAGACGGCGGCGCCAAACGCGACGACGGTGCACGCGGTGACGCCGACGCTCACCAGGATTGCGAGCACGATGGGCTGCCAGCGCGGCCGCCGCAGGCCGAACCCGATGAGCTGGGTCAGGGCGAGCACCACGATCCCCAGGAGCCACCACCACGGGGTCGCCGCCGACCGCTCGGCCGACGCCTGCCAGATCTGGCCGGCGAACGCGCCCACGGCGACAACGCCGGCGACCACGGCCACCACGCGCCGGGGCGACGCCAGGGGCGCCAGGTGGCCGAGGCGGCCGGCCCCCGCCCGCAGTTGGATCCAGGCCAGCGCCAGCGCCACCACCACGGTGCGCGCCACGACGGAGAAGGCGCCGCCGTCGAGCCAACCCTTGTCCTTCCACTCCACCGCGACCGGGTGGAGCGGCTTGCCGGCGTCGAAGTAGCGGAACGGCGGCGACAGGGCCTGGATCAGCGTGAACCCGATGGGCACCAGTACCAGCGCCGCCAGCACGGCCAGCGCCGCGTACTGGCCCACGAGGCCGAGGACGCGGCGGCTCGACGACTTACCGATGGTGGCCGCGGTGAGCTCATGCTCGGGTGCGCCTAGCACCCGGTCGCCCGGGAGCACGGCCTCGTCCTCGGGCGGCGGCTCCGCCACGTCGACGGCGACGTCAGCGGGCATAGTGCACCCGCCGCTCGAGGATGACGAACTGGAACGCGGTGACGGCCAGCGTGATGAAGAACAGCCCCACGGCGTAGACCGCGCCGATGCCGATGTTGTCGGGGCGGACCAGCCGGTTGATCTTGAACACGAGCGTCTCGGTGACGCCTGCAGGCCCGCCGCCGGTGAGGATGTCGACCTGCGCGAAGGCCTGCAGGCCGAAGATCACCAACACCACGATGAGGAACATCAGCACCGGCGAGATGAGCGGCAGGGTGATCCGTAGCAGCCGCCGCACCGGGCCGTAGCCGTCGAGCGTGGCGGCCTCCATGACCTCATCGGGCACGTTCTGCAGTCCGGCGAGGACGATGATGAACGACAGGCCCATGTTCTGCCAGATCGACGACAGCGACACCGCGAACATGGCCCAGTCGGGATTGGTCAGCCAGTCGACGCGGAACACGCCCACGACCGGGTGGAGCAGGTACAGGAAGATCACCGACGTGACCGCCACCGAGCTGGCGAGCGTCGACGAGAAGATCGCCTGGAACGCCCGGATGCCGCGCAGGCGCCGGTGGGCCGCCACCGCCAGCAGGATGCCGAGGATCAGGCCCGCCGGCACCGTGTAGAGGACGAACTGCACGCTGTGCCAGAGTCCCTCGCGAAAGTCGGCGCTGGTGAGCTGCTCGCGGTACTGGCGCAGCCCGACCTTCTCGAAGAAGGCGCCGTTGGCCCGGCTCTCGAATGTCCCCCAATACAGCAGGTTGAGGAACGGTCGGTAGAAGAAGACGACGAAGATGACGATCGACGGTGCCAGCAGCGCCACGGCGACCGCCGCCTCCTTGGCCGAGTAGCGCGGGCGGTCCCGCCGGCGCAGCAGCCTGGCCGTCGCGCTCACGCGAGTCGTTCCGAGGTTTCGGTGTCGAAGAGGTGGACGTTGGCCGGGTCGACGGCCAGGCGGATGGTGCCGCCGGCCGCGGGGGGCGCCAAGCCCGCCTGGCGGACGATCACCGGCGACCCCTCGACCGATCCGAAGATCAGGCACTCGTGGCCGAGCCACTCCACCGCCCGCACGTCGTGGGCGATCGTGCCGTCGTCGGACACGCCGAGGTGCTCGGGCCGGGCACCGACGATGACGTCCCGGCCCTCCTCGAGGCGGGTCTTGAGGTCGGCGGGCACCGGGACGCGGCTTCCGCCCACGCCGATCGCCGGCCCGCCGTCGGTGATGAAGGTCCCGGTCAGCGTGTTCATCGGCGGCGTGCCGATGAACTGGGCCACGAACAGGTTGGCCGGCGCCTCGTAGACCTCTTGGGGCGTGCCCACCTGCTGGAGCCGGCCGGCCGACAGGATCGCGATGCGATGGGCCATCGTCATCGCCTCGACCTGGTCGTGCGTGACGTACACGACGGTCGTCTCGACCCGCCGGTGCAGGTCCACGAGCTCGAGCCGGGTCTGGGCGCGGAGCTTGGCGTCGAGGTTCGACAGCGGCTCGTCCATCAGGAACGCCTTCGGCCGCCCCACGAACGCCCGGGCGAGGGCCACGCGCTGGCGCTGGCCGCCGGACAGTGCCGCCGGCTTGCGCTTGAGCAGGCCGTCGAGACCGAGCACCCGCGCCGCCTCGTCGACGCGCTCGCCCCGCTCGGTGCGGGTGAGCTTGCGGGCTGGCTGGTCGGCGCCGTCGGCGTGGTAGCGGCGGACGAGCAGCGGCGATTCGATGTTCCGCTGCACGGTCATGTGGGGGTAGAGCGCGTAGCTCTGGAACACCATCGACACGTCGCGCCGGGCGGGGTCGACGTCGTTGACCACCTGGTCGCCGATCAGCAGCTTGCCGTCGGTGATGTGCTCCAGCCCGGCGATCATCCGCAGGGCGGTGGTCTTCCCGCAGCCCGAGGGCCCCAGCAGGACTATGAACTCCCCGTCGTCGACCGCGAGATCCAGGGCATCGACGGCGACGACGTCGTCGAAGCGCTTGGTCACATTTTCGAAGGTGACGCTGGCCAATGCGACCTCCCGATGAACCGGCCGGCGCCGCATACCGGTGCGGCACGCCGTGCGCCCGGTTCCGGCAATCCGCGACGCTAGGCACGCGCGATGGCGTCAAGGTAGCCGGGCGGTGGCGTCTGGGTTTCCGTTCGACGTCGCCCCGGCGGGCGATCCGGCCCGCCCGCCATGCGTCGACCGACGTCGTACGCTGAGTGCTGTGACCGACTTCGGGTGGCCCGAGGAGCGGGAGGGTCTCCTGCGGGCATCGTCGCGGTGGTGGGCGTTCCTGTTGCTCGGCATCGTCGCGGTGGCGTTGGGCCTGCTGCTGATGTTCGACCTGTTCACCGCGGTGCGCACCGTGGCGCTGCTGGTCGCCTTCGGCCTCATCGTCACCGGCGTGGGGGAGCTCATCTCCGCCGGTCGCTACCGGAGCACGCTGGGGCTGGTGGCCGGCGCGGCCCTGGTCCTTGCCGGGGTGCTGGCCGCGGTCTGGCCGGGCATCACGCTGTGGGTCCTGGCCGTGGTGACCGGCATCGCCCTGATCATTTCGGGCGCCGCCCGGATCATGGGCGCGCTGGCGCTCCGGGTCGAGGGTTGGGGCTGGCTGTTCGTCGGTGGCCTGCTGAGCGTGGTGGTCGGGTTCCTGGCGATCGCCTGGCCGGACGTGACGGCTCTGGCCCTGGGCCTGCTGCTCGGCATCCGCATGGTGCTCTTCGGCGTCGCCGAGATCGCCTTCGCGCTCGCCCTCAGCGACGTCCGGGGCTCGCTGCCCAGCTAGCAGTCAGGCCGTGTGCGGCCGCCCCAACCTCGTTCCGGGCGCCGATCTGGTTGCTGCGCAACCAACACTGCGCCAGGAACCGGGCCGGCCGCGGTGGCAGCAGCCCCGCGGCCGTCAGAAGTTGCTGACGACTGCGGTGAAGACCTTGTCGATGCTGGTCGGATCCGAGGAGTCGTAGACCGCAGCCGAGGTGGCCTCGGCGATCTGGCGGAGGGTGGGCAGGTCGGCGTCGTCCCCGTAGGCGATCGGGAAGACGCGCACCGGCCGGCTGGCCTGGCCCTCGCTGCCGGCCTGCAGTGCGTCGATGAGCTCGGTGAGCTGGTCGCGGTCGTCGGCCGAGTCGTCGTCCTGGTTGCGCCCGTCAGACAGCAGCACCACGGCGTTGATCCGGGCCGGGTCGTAGGACGCCAGAGCGTCCTCGTAGGTCCGCTGCGTCACCGCGTACAGCGGCGTGTTGTTGGTCGGCACTAGGTCGCGGATCCGGTTGGCGAGCTGCTCGCGCACGTCGCCGACCCGCGAGGTCGGGACCAGCTCCAGCACCTCCTGGTCGCCTTGGTCGCCCAGTTCGGTCGAGAAGATCGACAGGCCGACCTGATCGTCGTCCTTGAACTCCTCCAGGGCCGTGATCGCGGCCTGCTTGGCTAGGTCGAGCTTGGTCTCGCCGGTCTCGGGGTCGCCCGGGTCACCCATCGAGCCCGAGACGTCGATGACGATCTGCACCCGGGCCGAGCGCCGCTGCGTCGACCAGTCGTCGAGCAGGCGGGCCAGCACCTCGGGCTCGGGGACGTCGAGCAGGGTCTGCGGGGTGGCGGGGTTGACGCCGTTGGCCTCGCTGATCGGCGCCGCCACGGGCACGTCGGCGATGCCGGGCCGGAAGCCGTACCCGAGCACCCGTTCCTGATTTTCGGGCGTCTGCACGTAGTCGACGAACGCAGCGGCGGCCTCCTGCTGCTGCGCGTCCACCCAGTCGGCGTCCAGCACCATCAGCGGGTTGTCGCTGTAGAGGGTGCCCTCCTCGGGATAGATGGCGACCAACGGCACCCGGGGCTCCCGCGGCTCTTCACCCTGGTCGAGGATGCCGTCGGGGTTGCCGGAGTTGTAGTCGATGACCGACTTCTCCTCGACGGCGACGGCCGAGACGTACTGGTAGGGGTTGCCGCGCTGGTCCGCCCGGTACCAGTTGTTCAGGAACGTGAGCGTGGTGTCGCCGTAGTGCACGACGGCCGACTCAACGCCGCTGGCGAAGCTGCCCACGGCAGGGTTGGCGAGGTCCTCCAGCGACAGCCCGGTCGTCTTGCCCGTGGCGGCGTAGGCCTGGGCGATGAGCGCAGACAGGCCGCTGGTCGAGAAGTTGGGATTGGTCTTGCCGAGCTTGAACGCGCCCCACTCGGGGTGGCCCCGCGAGCTCCAGCCGGCGCCGTCGCGGGCCAGGGCCAGAACGTCGGCCCAGCCGATCGGCGCGTCGGGCCAGCCGAGCGCCTCGGCCATCGGCTGGGGCATGGCGATGACCAGGGGCGTGAGCATGAAGCTGGCGGCGTCGGTGGGAGCCACGGCCGGTCGCCCGGCCTCGGACAGGTGCTGGTTGAGCACCTGCCCCCACGTCGAGGCCGCCGGCGACCAGATGACCGGGCGGGGCCCGTCGACCGACTCGTCCCAGCCGTTGGCCAGGAGCTGCTCCGCCGCCCCGGACGACTTGTTCTGTACCCGCACGAACGCGCAGTCGCCGTTGGCCAGCGTGGCGGTGTCGGAACCGTTGAAGCTCTCGGCCAGGTCGCCCAGGAGCTCGAGCTTCTCCGGCGAGCTGGCGATGTCGACGACCACGCAGTCACCGGGATCTGCGAGGGCGGCGTCCTCGCCCCCGTCCCCGCCTCCGTCGTCGTCGCTCGTGCAGGCGCTGGCGACGATCAGGCCCCCGGCGACGAGCGCCGCCGCCAACCTGCCCCCCATGCTCCCTTTGCTCCCCGTGATGCCCCTCATCCCGTCACCTCGTTCCACCGGGCGAGCAGTGCGCCCAGCACGCCACCACCCGGCAGGGAGTCGTCGGCCCGCAGGTCCAGACCGCCGTCGACCCCTGCGACCGGAGCCTCCCCGTCCACCCGCCACCCCGCGCCGGCCAGTGCGCCGCGGAGGTCGTCGTTCCCCGCGATGTCTCCCGCAGCCCGCTCGGCGTCGCCGATGGGGACGGCCACCAGGTCCGCCGTCGCCACGGGCGCAGGGTAGACCACGCGCACGTCGTCCCGGTCGGCGGCCTCCAGTGCGTCGGCCTCCAGCGCGCCGACGGCGCTGAACTGGCCCGGCCCGCGGGTCAGCATCTCGTTCACGACGTCCGTGGCGGCGGCATCGGCCTGGGCGCCCAGGGCACCCAGCCAACCGGAAAGCGCGCCGTCGAGGTCGTTGGCCGCATAGTCGGCGCTCCCGAAGTATCCCGCTGTGGCCCCGCCGAGCACGACGAGGCCGTTCGCCGTCTCGGGCCCGCTCATCCCGACGTTGACGCGCCCCCAGGCGCCCTGACCGCCGACGCTGTCCCATGGGCGATCGGCGGCGTCCCCCAGGCAGCGCCACTGGACCGGTCCGGCGCACGCACCGGCCTCGAGTGCGGCGGCGCGGTCGTTCCAGATCACCAACACGACCGGCGACCGCGCGATCACGTCCGACGGTTCGCCCACCAGCGCCGGTGCACCCGCACGCTCCCGGGCGTCGGCGACCAGCTCCACCCACGGGGCCGGAGCCAGCCAGACGTCGGTGTCGGCCTCGTCGGTGCCGGCCGCCGTGGTCAACCGGTCGGCGGTGACAGAGGCCGGCTCCACCCGCACGCTGACGTCGTCCTCCAGCGCTGCACACGCCTCCGCCAGCTCCGTGGGGCAGACCACGGTCGTGCCGCGCCCGGCCGCGGAGCCTCCGGCGCTGTCGCCGCCGTCGTCGATGGCGTCGCGGGCGAGGATGGCCGCGACGATCAGCGCGGCCGCAGCGGCGAGGGCTGCGAGCGCCTTCACGGCGCCGCTCCCGGGCCCGATCCGGGGCCCGTGGCCGACGCTGGCGTCGTGGCGGGGATGTCGGCGGCGGTGAGGGTCGTGAGCTCCGCATCGCTGGGTCGGTCACTGGCCACCAGCCGGGTCGCCTGGTTGGCGACCGCGGCCTCGAACAGGTTGCGCGCCAGCCGGCCGTTGCCGAAGCCGGCGTCGCGGGGCTGGGCGGCGAACCACGCCAGGACCGCACGCCGGCCGTCATCGTCGAGCTGGTACCGGCCCTCGGCGCCCATCCCCTCGAAGATGGCCAGCAGCTCCTCGTCGCTGTAGTCGGGGAAGTGGATCGTCCGCGAGAAGCGCGAGCGCATGCCCGGGTTGGCGTCCACCAGCGCCGCCATCTCCTCCGGGTAACCCGCCAGGATCACCACCAGCCGGTCGCGCCGGTCCTCGACCAGCTTGACGATCATGTCGATGGCCTCACGGCCGAAGTCGTCCTCGCCGCCGCGCGTGAGGCTGTAGGCCTCGTCGATCAGCAGGACCCCCTCGTCCGCCCGGTCGAAGGCGGCGACGACGCGGCCGGCGGTCTGGCCCACGAATCCCGCCACCAGGCCCGCCCTGTCGGTCTCCACCAAGTGGCCCCGCTCGACGACGCCGAGGGTGCGGTAGATCTGGGCGAGCAGGCGGGCGACGGTCGTCTTTCCCGTCCCCGGGTTGCCCGTGAAGATCAGGTGGCGGCTGGTCTCGAGCACGGGCAGGTCGCGCTCCCGCCGCATCTGCTGCACCCGCAGCAGGTTGGCCACGAGGTGCACCTCGTGCTTGACCTCACGCAGGCCGATGAGGCCGTCGAGCTCGGCCAGCAACTCCTCGAGCGGACGGGGCGGGGGCAGGTCGGCGCTGGCGTCGGTGGGAGGGCCCGGGCCCGGCGAGCGGGCGCCGGCGGGAACCGGAGCGTGTGGCGGGCCGCCACCGCCCATCTCGGCCCGGGCGGCGTCGATCGCGCGCTGCACCATGGCGCGGAAGCGCTCGACGGCGTCGAGCTCGGTGCGCGACGGCAGAAGGTCGAGGGAGGCGATGGCGTGGCCGATCTGGGCCCCTCGCCGGGCGTAGGTGCCGGCGCGCCCGCCGCCGTCGCGGGCGTCCGAGCGCACCAGGATGTCGAGGAGGGTGGACGGCCGCTCGAGGTAGGAACGCCTCCCGGCGAGGAGCCCCGCGTCGCGCAGCGCCCGCGGCGTGGCCCGGGCGAGGTCGGTCCGCATCTGGTGTCCGAACGCCCGGATCAGCGCCCACAGCTCCTCGTCGGTGTGCAGGCCGTCGGTGTCGATGAAACCGCAGGCCAGGTTGTAGGCGTCGACCACCACGTCGGAGCGCAGGCGGGAGGTGTCGACGCGACTCACCGTGGTCGCGAGCGCCTCGACCTCGGGAACGAGGTCCCCGACGAAGGCGGACACGGCGTCGTCCAGGGCCGCCGACGCGGTCGGGCTCATCGGGGGTCGCGCCACATGGGCCACACCGGAGGGCCCGACGGCAGGTCGATCTGCCCGGTCACGCTGAAGCCGAAGCGCTCGTAGTAGGGGACGGTCGACGGCTTGGAAGATTCGAGATAGGCCCCCAGGCCCTCGCGGTCGCAGCGCTCGAGCACCGGATTGACCACCGCCGTCCCGGCACCCTTGCCCTGGTGCGGCGGATCGGTGCCGAGCACCGCCAGGTACCAGTGGTGCTCGCGCGGATGGGCGCGCTCGATGAGGTCGAGCGCCTTGAACGCCCGGACGATCCGGGGGCCCATGGCCGGCAGCGTCACCGGGGCCGAGCGCAGCAGCTGCGGCCACGTCGCCCGCCAGTGCCCGGGGGAATCCCAGAACGCCGCTCCGGCGTGGTCGCAGCTCATCAGCACCTGGCCATGGCGACTGTGACGGCGGGCCTCGGAGGCGAAGTAGCGGCGCAGGCGCCGCAGGCGCGGGCCGGGCCTGTCGCCGAACAGCCAGGTCATGACCGGGTCGTCGTGGAACGCGCGGGCGAGGGCGCACGCGAGGGACCGGACGTCGCGCTCGGTGGCCTGCCGCGCCTCCATACGACGCTGAGCCTGCCACGCGGCCATCGTCGGCGGCGATGCGTAGCGCACGTCCGTGTCAACCGACGCTGATCGACAAGCGTCGGTAGGGGATGATGACGGTGATGAGCGTCCCGCCTGGCGGCGTCGGACGGCGGAGCATCCTGCGGGGTGGCAGGGCGAGCCGGTCGACGGCCGACCTCCAGAGTCCCGTCGCCGGAATCGACGGCCTCGCACCCGGCGTCGGTCGCCGGGTTCGCCGCGAGGCCGCCGCGGACCCGCTCGCCGTGCTGCACAGTGAGCACTACGCGTCGCTCGTCCGCCTGGCGTCGCTGGTGCTCGGGGATGTCGGGCTCGCAGAACAAGTGGTGCAGGACGCCTTCGTCAAGCTGCACCTGCGGTGGGGCGGGCTGCGGCAGCTCGACCGCGCGCCGGCCTACCTCCGCAGCTGCGTCCTGAACGGTGCGCGGTCGCAGCTCCGGCACCAGAAGGTTCGCGACCGTCACGACGCTCGTCGGACCGTCGCACCCGCCGCCGGCACGCCGGAGGGATCGGCCGTCGCCGCCGCCGAGCACGAACGCGTCGTGGCCGCCCTCCGCCGCTTGCCGGAGCGCCAGCGCGAGGCGCTGGCGCTCCGCTACTTCCTCGACCTGCCCGAGGCCGAGATCGCCGCCGCCATGGGTGTGTCGGCCGGTTCCGTGAAGACGCATGTGCACCGGGGCCTGGCCGCTCTCGCCCAGCTTCTCGGGGAGGAGGACCAGTGAGCGACCACACCGAGCTCGAGGACCGCCTTCACACCGCCGTCCACGCCCACGCCGCGGGTGTGGAGGCGGACGACGCCAGCCTGGACACGATCCGCCGGCGCGTCCGGGTGGCCAAGCACCGCCGCCGGACGATTCTGGCGGGTGCGGGCATCGCCGCCGCCCTGGCCGTGGCGTTCGCCGTGCCCCGGTTCCGCGACGAAGGCAGGGTCACCGTGTCCAACGAACCGCAGCCCACGGTGACCGGCGAGCCACCGCCGACGACCACCGCGCCGCCGGGCCAGTCGTCTACGACGGTGGCGCCCGAGCCATCGGGCGTCGACCCCGACCAGGTCCTCTGGCCCGACCCGGCCGGCGACCTGACCACCGACCCACTCGTCGCGGTTCGGGGATTCCTCGGACAGCTCGACATCCCCGACCCGCCGCTGTCGCCGTTCCGCGAGACCGAGCC
>JBKOUY010000024.1:0-5726 GCA_046723645.1 Actinomycetota bacterium
TCGGAGTTCGCGCTGAAGAGAGCGGGCTTCACGCCGTTGGACTTTGCGAACGCCTTGCGGATCGGATCCAGCAGTCCGGTGTAGGTCGCCGGGTAGCTCCGGCGCGAGCCGCGGATCCCGCCTTGGTCGATCGACACGACGCCTGCGCCGGCGGGCATCGACCCGTTAACGAGCGAGCTCTTGCCGGAACCGGCGACGCCGGTGACGACGACCAGGACGCCGAGCGGGATGTCGACGTCGACGTCGCGCAGGTTGTGCAACGACGCGCCGCGGACCGGAAGCTGGCCGGTGGGCGTGCGCACCGTCTCCTTGAGCGCAGCCCGGTCGTCGAGATGGCGGCCGGTGATGGTGCCGCTGGCCCGCAGCCCCTCGACGCTGCCTTCGAAGCAGACGGTGCCGCCCGCGCTGCCGGCGCCGGGGCCGAGGTCGACGACATGGTCGGCGACCTCGATCGTCTCGGGTTCGTGCTCGACGACGAGCACGGTGTTGCCCTTGTCGCGCAGCTGGAGCAGCAGGTCGTTCATGCGTTGGACGTCGTGCGGGTGCAGGCCGATGGTGGGTTCGTCGAAGACGTAGGTGGTGTCCGTGAGCGACGAGCCGAGGTGGCGGATCATCTTGGTGCGCTGTGCCTCGCCGCCCGACAGCGTGCCCGACGGGCGGTCGAGGCTGAGGTAGCCGAGCCCGATCTCCACGAACGAGTCGAGGGTGCGGAGCAGCGACGCCAGCAGCGGCGCCACCGGCGGCTCGTCGAGACCGCGCACCCATTCGGCCAGGTCGCTGATCTGCATCGCGCAGGCGTCGGCGATGTTGATTCCGTTGATCTTCGACGACCGGGCCGCCTCGGTGAGTCGGGTGCCGCCGCAGTCGGGGCAGACCGTGAAGGTGACCGCCCGCTCCACGAAGGCTCGGACGTGTGGCTGCAGCGCGTCGACGTCCTTCGACAGCATCGACTTCTGGATCGTCGGGATCAGACCCGCATACGTCAGGTTGATGCCCTCGACCTTGATCTTGGTCGGCTCCTTGTTGAGCAGGTCGTCGAACTCATTCTTCGTGTACTTGCGGATCGGCTTGTCGGGGTCGAAGTAGCCGCAGCCCCGGAGGATGCGGCCGTACCAGCCATCCATGCTGTAGCCGGGGATCGTGAGCGCACCCTCGTTGAGCGACTTGGAGTCGTCGTACAGCGCAGACAGGTTGAAGCCGCTGACCGAGCCCCGGCCCTCGCAGCGCGGACACATGCCGCCGGTGCGGCTGAAGGTCTTCCGCTCGGTCTTGCGGCCGCCGCGCTCGACCGTGATCGAACCAGACGCCCGAACCGACGCCACGTTGAACGAGAACGCCTGCGGCGAGCCGATTTGCGGCTGCCCGAGCCGGCTGAAGAGGATGCGCAGCATCGCGTTGGCGTCGGTCGCGGTGCCGACCGTGGAACGGGGGTCGGCACCCATCCGCTCCTGGTCGACCAGGATCGCCGTCGTCAACCCCTCGAGCACGTCGACCTCGGGTCGCGCCAGCGTCGGCATGAAACCCTGCACGAACGCGCTGTAGGTCTCGTTGATCAGCCGCTGGGACTCCGCCGCGATGGTGCCGAACACCAACGAGCTCTTCCCAGAACCGGACACGCCGGTGAACACCGTGAGCCGGCGCTTCGGGAGCTCCACGCTGAGGTCCTTGAGGTTGTTCACCCGCGCGCCGTGCACCCGGATCACATCGTGGCTGTCGGCAACATGCAGCACAGGCGACAGTGTGTCCGTCGTCGCGGTCCTCGGGGCCTTGCTCATGTGTCTCCATCCTTTCGGAATGATAGTAGCACTCTCAATTCGAGAGTTGTAGTATCAAACCGTGAGTCGGACCGTCAAGGGGCGCCGCCCTGGCGAGGACAGGGCTGGTGGCCAGGCCCGGACGCGTCTGGCCCGGCGGGCGGTCGTCGAGGCGGCCCGGACCCTCTTCGTCGACCGCGGCTACGGGGCAACGACGATCGAGGCGGTCAGCGACCGCTCCGAGGTCCCGCCGGCCACCGTGTACCGGCTGTTCTCCTCCAAGCTCGGAATCCTGAAGGCACTCCTCGACGTGTCGATCGCCGGTGACGACCAGGCCATCGCAGTGCTGGATCGGCCGGAGGTCGCGGCGCTGCTGACGGAGCCGGATCCCGAGAAGCTCGTGGCGGGCTTCGCCCGCTTCAACGTCGCAATCAACGAGCGGAGCGGGCAGATCTACCAGATCCTGGCCAGCGCCGCCTGCTCGGAGCCGGAGGCCGCCAACCTGCTCGGTCAGTACACCCAGCAACGCCAGCAAGGTCAGCGGCAGATCGCCCGAGCCCTCGCCCGAGCGGGTGCCTTGCGCGCGGACGTGGGTGAGCGCGACGCGGCCGACCTCATCCACGTCTTCATGTCGCCCGAGGTCTACCGGCTCCTCGTCACCGACCGAGGATGGGGTCAGGCGCGCTACGAGCAATGGCTGAAGGACGCACTCGTGCAGCAGCTGCTTCGGCCCACCGAGCCACCTACCTGAGCCGCTCGGCGACGCGTTCGAGCGCGTCGGTGAGCGTCGAGAGCTCGCCCGGCTCGACGACGTCGAGGAAGGCGCTGCGCACGATGTCGGTGTGGCCCGCGTAGACGCGCTGCCGCATCCGTTCCCCCTTGGGCGTGATGTGGGCGACGACGCCGCGTTCGTCGTCGGCGGAGCGCTCGCGGGTGATCCAGCCGCGGGACTCGAGCTGCGCCACCTGGTAGCTGAGTCCGCTGCGCGACACGATGAGCGCGTCGGCGAGCAGCGCCATGCGGATGCCTGAGTCTCCGGCATTGGAGAGGTTCATGAGGATCTCGAACTGCACCTGGGTGAGCTCCGCCTGCTCGCGCAGGTTCCTCTCGACCGCGCGTTGAAGCAGCGTCGAGCTCGCGATGAGGGCTGCGTACGCGCGGAACTCCTCGGGCGAGATCCGGGCCGCCATGCCTCGACTCTAGAAAATTCGCGCTGATCGTTCGAATTTGAGCTATCCTGATCTAGTTCCAATTCGAACGACATGGAGACAAGACCATGAGAATCGCCATCCTCGGAACCGGCCGCGTCGCCCAGACCCTCGCCGCCGGTCTCTCGCACGCCGGCCACGAGGTCGTCTTCGGCTCGCGCGAGCCAGCAAACCGCCCCGGGCTCCCCGCACCCGTTCTCGCCTCGGCTGATGCCGTCGTCGGCGCCGACGTCGTGCTCAACGCGGTGCAGGGCGTCGACGCGATCCCCCTGCTGACCTCGATCGGTTCCGACAAGCTCGACGGGGCCGTGCTCTGGGACATCGCGAACGCGGCCAACCCGGACTTCTCACTCGCGATCCCCGACGACAGTCTCGGCCGCCGCATCCAGGAAGCATTTCCGGGCGTCAAGGTCGTGAAGGCGGGCAACGGCGTCGCCGCGGTCGTGGTCGCCGACCCCGGCACGCTGCCAGCTCCGACGACGCTGTTCATCTCGGGCGACGATACCGGTGCGAAGGACGTCGTCTCCGGGCTGCTCGTCGATCTCGGCTGGCCCCGCGAGAGCCTGTTCGACCTGGGCGGCATCGCCAACGCGTACGGGCAGGAGCACTACCTGGCGCTGTTCGGAACGATGCTGCAGAAGCTCGGCACGCCCTACTTCAACATCGCGATCGTCAGGGCCACCTAGCGGGATCAGGTTTCCGAACCGAGGTCGAGATGGCTCGTCGACCGGCCGGCAGGGTGGTCGAGGCCGTGTCCCAGTCGAGGGGCGCCAGGTCATAGAGCTGGGCGAGGTTCGTGGCCTTCATGATTGGTAGACGTCGCCAGGGGCCGAAGGTCATCGGCGTCCCGCCGGTGGGCGGCACGTCCAGCGCGGCGCTGTAGAACGGTGGCATGAAGGCCGGGGTACTCATCACCGGCGGGCCGGCCCGCGAACAGGTGGCGCTGGCGCGGGCCGCCGACGACGCCGGGTGGGACGGGGTGTTTACGTTCGACGGCATCCATGTCGGCGATGACATCGAGATCCACGACCCGTTCGCCCTGCTCGCCGCCTTCGCGGTGGCGACCAGCCACGTGCGGCTGGGGGCAATCGTCCATCCGCTGGCCCGCCGCAAACCCTGGGAGGTCGCCCGGCAGGCCACCACCGTCGACCAGCTCTCGGAAGGTCGGCTGGTGCTTCCCGTCGGGCTGGGGGCGGTCGACGACGCCGGATTTGCCAGGGTCGGAGACGTCACCGATCGGCGCACCCGGGCCGAGCGCCTCGACGAGTCCCTCGAGGTCTTGACCGGGCTGTGGCGCGGCGAGCCGTTCGGCTACCAGGGGCGGCACTACCGGTTCGAGCCGATGGCGTTTCGCCCCACGCCGGTGCAGCGCCCGCGCATCCCGATCTGGGTGGTGGGGCTCTGGGGGTCGGAGCGGTCCATGCGCCGCGTGGTCCGCTACGACGGTTACCTCCCGAACCTGCCGCTCGACCAGGGTGGTGGTCCGGGGGCCGAGGTCGCGCCGACGACGGTGCGGGCGATGAGGGACTGGCTCGACGAACGGGGCGGCGACCGACCGATCGACCTCGTCATCGACGGCACGACGCCCGCCGCCGACAAGACCGCGGCGACGGACCGGGTGAGCCTTCTCGCCGAGGCGGGTGCCACCTGGTGGATCGAGACCGACTGGACGACGCTGGGCGACGTCGCCGCGCTGCGCACTCGCATCGACGCCGGCCCGCCGATCGCGTAGCCGGGGTCTGTGCGGGCTGACGCGGCCCCTTCGCGGGTCAGTGCTTCACGATGGTCAATCGGCTGCGGCGGTCCGGCGAGCGACCGAGACGCTGTACGCGCCCGGGCGAGCGTGGAGGATCGGGTCGTCGCTGAGAAGTATCCCGTCGGTCACCCGTGTCGGGTCGAACACCAGCACGTCTCCACCGCGTTCCCGGTCCGATGCCAGGCCCGTCACCTCCAGACGGGCCAGGTCGATGACTTCACGATCCTCGGGCCACTGCTCGGTCGGGTCGTCGACGGGATCGTCCCCACCGGCAAGCTGGACCCGCACGTGGAACACGGCCGGACCCCGTGCGAGGCGCTCGGCCAGCTCGTCACGCAGGAAGTCGGGAGGGCGCACCGCGGACTCCTCGTCCGAAAGGCTCTCCTCGCCATGGTCCGGGACGAGGCGGTAGCGGCCGTACCGGACGGCGCCGTCGGCGTTTGCGAAGCCGAACGCGTGCAGGCCGTTGTATGCGAGCGTCGCATAGCTCGCCGGAATCGGATGCGTGATGGCCGCGTTGACGGCCGCCATCGCCTCGGGATGCTCGGCGAGGTACGCGCCCACCCGCTCCATGTCGGGCTGTCCGGTCTCCGGATCGGCCCGGCGGGCGTCGTTGAAGGCCAACAGGTCCTCGGGAGTCCTCGAGAAGAAGGCCGGCAGCGACAAGGCAACGATGTCGGTCGTCGTCGAGTCGGGCAGATAGAACTTCACCGCCATGCCCCGAGCGTCCCGGGCTCCGTCAGGCGCAGTCGGATCACCGCTGCCGTTCGAGAACCGGACATGCGCACGAACATCGCCCCCCGCCAGGTGGGCGGCCCGGGTGAGCCGAGCAGCCGCGCTCGTCGGGACGAGGCGGGCCAGACAGAGCACACCCTTCGCGTGTGCGGCGCGATGGCCGGGGTGGACGCCGTAGATCAGGTTGATCGAGTCCACCAAGCGCTCGGACAGGTCGTCGTCCGCCACGGCCACGAGCCTACGAGACTGTGCTGCGAGGTGATTCCGGCTCCG
>JBKOUY010000127.1:0-20197 GCA_046723645.1 Actinomycetota bacterium
TCGTGGCCGGCGTTGTGGCGTCGCTGCAGGTGATCACCGCCGGGCCCGACGGCGTCGGCTGGGACGACTGGGGTGGCCTCCACCTGGCGGTGGCGGCCACCGTTGCGGGTATCGCCTTGGCGTTCCCGCTGGGCTTGGTCCTGGCGCTGGGACGCCGCTCGTCCATGCCGGGCATGCGGGTCCTGTCGACCGGCTACATCGAGATTTTCCGGGCGGTGCCGCTGGTGACCCTGCTGTTCGTGGGCCAGTACATGGTGGGCTTCCTGTTCCCCACCTCGGTCGATCCGCCCAGCTTCCTGGTTCGGGCCGTGATCGCCATCACGGTGTTCGAAGCGGCCTACATCGCCGAGATCGTGCGCGGTGGGCTCCAGGCCGTACCGGTGGGACAGGTCGAGGCGGCGCAGGCCGTCGGCTTGTCGCCGCCCAAGGTCCTGCGCCTCGTGGTGCTGCCCCAAGCCCTCAGGGCCGTCATCCCGGCCATGGTCGGCCAGTTCATCAGCCTGTTCAAGGACACGTCGCTGCTGTCGATCATCGGGTTCGTCGAGCTGATCGGCGTGGCCAACTTCGCCACCGAGCAGCCCCGCTTCCAGGGCGAGGGGCTCCGCCCCCTGGCCTACGCGTTCGTGGGCTTCCTGTTCTGGGCCGTCTGCTCGACGATGTCGCGGGAGAGCCAGCGGCTCGAACGCCAGCTGGGAGTCGGAGAACGATGACCGCACAGGCCGGACGGTCGGAACACGAAGACCTCGCCGCGCTGGCCACCGAGGCCGGCGGCACCGGCGAGCCGATCATCGTGTGCGAGGGCGTGGAGAAGTGGTTCGGCCGCTTCCAGGCCCTCCGCGGCATCGCCCTGTCCGTGGGCCGCCAGGAGGTGGTCGTGGTCATCGGACCGTCGGGGTCGGGCAAGTCCACGCTGATCCGCTGCATCAACCGCCTCGAGGAGCACGACCGGGGACGCATCGTGGTCGACGGCACCGAGCTGAACAACGACGTGCGACGCATCGCCGAGGTGCGGCGCGAGGTCGGCATGGTGTTCCAGTCGTTCAACCTGTTCCCCCACCTCACCGTCCTGGACAACGTCACCCTCGGCCCCCGCAAGGTGCGGCGCTGGCCCAAGGCCAGGGCCGAGCAGGTGGCGCGGGAGATGCTCGAGCGGGTCAAGATCCCCGAGCAGGCGGACAAGTACCCCGGCCAGCTCTCGGGCGGCCAGCAGCAGCGGGTGGCGATCGCCCGAGCGCTGGCGATGCAGCCCAAGATCATGCTGTTCGACGAGCCCACCTCCGCGCTCGACCCGGAGATGATCGCCGAGGTGCTGGACGTGATGCGGGAGCTGGCCCGCTCCGGCATGACGATGATCGTGGTCACCCACGAGATGGGGTTCGCCCGCGAGGTCGCCGACCGGGTCATGTTCATGGCCGACGGCCAGATCGTCGAAGTGGGTACGCCCGACCACTTCTTCCGCAACCCCACCGAGGAGCGCACCAAGCTGTTCCTCAGCCAGATCCTGTAGCGGCATCACGTTGCCGGCCGTGCCGAGGACGTAGAAAAGACGGGTGCCTCGTGGGCGGACGCCGGTGTACGGGCTCGACATCGAGACCGACACGTCGGTCAACGGGCTGGACCCGGCGGTCGGCGGGATCGTCACCGTGGCGCTGTCGACCCCAGACGGCGACGACGTCTTCGACGGGTCCGAGGTCGGCATGCTCGAAGCGGTCGACGCCCGGCTGGCCGGGCTGGAGCCGGGGGTCCTGACCACGTGGAACGGTGCGTTCTTCGACCTACCGTTCTTGGCCGACCGGGCGTCCCACCACGGGATCGCGCTCGGCCTGCGGCTGACCCTCGACCCGCGCATCACTTCGCGTCGCGACCCGCTGCCGGGCCACCTCGGCGCCTACCGGGCCTGCTGGCACGGCCACCGCCACCTGGACGCCTACCAGCTCTACCGCAGTGACGTCGGGCATGTCCTGGGCGTGTCGTGCTCGCTCAAGGCCATCGCCCGGCTCGTGGGTCTGACGCCGGTCGAGGTGGACCGGGCGCGGATCCACGACCTGTCACCCGAGGCCCTCGCCGCCTACGTCGCCAGCGACGCCCGGCTGGCGCGGCTGCTGGCCGAGCGCCGCGCCTGGTGCGGACCCGCTTCGTGAGGACCGGCCTCGTCGGCGCGACCACCGCCCGCGTATGAGCATGGGTTCCGTGGCACCGCCGCCGCGTGCCGCGCAGCCGACGATGCCGCCACGGCGCCCGCGCTCACCGACGCCCTTGACTGTCACACGCCCTCGGTAGTGTCACGCATCACGGGTTCGTGATCCCCCGACCGGCGCCGCCGGTGCAGATCGCCTCCACCACGGCATCTGCAGCACCGGAGGCGTCCGATGTCACCGCCCGTTCCATCCCCGCCCGATCCCGCCCTTGCCGTCCTCGTCGAGGCCGCCGACGCCACGCTCGCAGGTCTCGGCACCCGCGCCCCCGCCAGCGCCGTGCTGCGCGTCTCGGCGCCCCACGCCCACCCTCCTGGCGAGCTCACCTGGTTTCCGATCGACCCGGTGCATCCGCTCGACCTGCTGTTGGGCTTCACGGCGCCGGCGCACTGGTCGGCGCTGGGCGTCTCGAGCTCCGGGCTCCAGCATGAGTTGGGCGACGACGGACGGGTGGTGCGCGGCGCCGATCCGCCCCGGGTACGCATCACGGTCCTGATCGACCGATCGGGTCGCGGGGCCGGGTTGCTTCGTCGCCGCGCCGGCCTGACCGCCCTGCCGGGCCAGCCGGAGGGCACCGTGGCGGATGCGTGCCGCCGGGCGCTGGGGCTCGACACCGCACCGCCGCCGCCCACGACCGTTGGGCTCTGGACCCGTTGCTGGCTCGACCGTGTGGTCGACGTCCTCGCCGGGTCGGGCGGTGGACGTGGCGGCGCAGGCCCGCCCACGTGGCGAGACATCGCACGGCTCCACCCGGCGTCGTCCGGGGCTGCCACGTGTGGGCCGGTCGGCCACCGGCCCGATCCCGGCGCGCTCGCCGACGCCACCCGTGCCCTTGCGGACGCCTGGCCGTGGGCCCGGCTGCGCGCCGAACCCGGCGTGGTCGACGTTCCCGGGCCCCTACCCACCGCCCGGGTGGCCGCGTGGATGGGCGACGGCATGTGGGCTCGTTGGCTTCTGGCGGCGTTCCCGGCTCTCGACGACCTGGTCGACGCTGCGTGCAGCCTGCTGACGCCCGACCTCGCCCATGCGGCGAGGCAAGTCGTGGCGGCATCGATCGGGCCGGAGGCGTCCCCGCCGTCCGACGAGCCCCCGTGACGTGCTCGCAGCGTGTCGCCGGGTTCGTCGGATCGTGGCGATCGCCACTGACGATGGCATCTCGATCACGAGCGGCGCGATTCTCGGTGCGTTTTTGGGCGGGGATCGCCCTCTGGTGCGGCGCGGAGCCGTCGCCACGATCTACGGTGGCAACCGTCCTGGGGACCGTCGACATCGCCGCTTGGGGGGCGGCTGGCACCCGCGTATGGCGGCTGATGTTGCGAAAGCGTTGCGATAGTGACAAACTCCTTTCACCAACCGCATAGGTCGGCACGCGCTGGGGCGCCCCTGGTTGCAGATCCCCCTCACCCCTACCTCCGCCCCGTCGCGCGCGTCGACAAAAGGAGTCTCCCCCTGATGTCCGAGCGGACGGACCACCCTCCCAGTACCGACGACCAGACGGGCGCCCCGGCACCGGGCAGCACCGCCCGGCGGGCCATCATCGGTGGCGCGCTGGGCTTGGCGCTCCTGATCGGGCCGGTGGCGCTGGCAACCATCGTGCTCCCCGACGACGGCGGCGATCGCGTCGAGGCCGCCGCCGGCGACCCGGAGACGTCCCTCATCAACGCCCGGCACGCACTTCCAATGAAGTACGACAAGGACCATGCGCTGGGCCTGAGGCGCATCACCACCACCACCACTGCGCCACCCACGACCACCACGACGGCCCCTCCGACAACCACCACCGAGGAGCCGACGACGACGACCGAGGAGCCGACGACGACCGAGGCCCCGCCGGCCACCGACGCACCCCCGCCCGACAGCGGCGGCGGGCTCGGCGACCCCAACAGCTACGCCACCTGGGACGCGCTGGCGGAGTGCGAGTCGGGCGGCAACTGGAGCATCAATACCGGGAACGGTTACTACGGCGGCCTGCAGTTCTCGCTCGCTTCCTGGCAGGCGGTCGGCGGCACCGGATACCCGCACGAGGCCTCCCGCGAGACGCAGATCGCGATGGGCCAGCGGCTCTACGCCTCGTCGGGGTGGGGCGCCTGGCCCGCCTGCACCGCGGAGCTCGGCTGGCGCTGACGTAACAGGCCGGCCAACCCGATCTGGGGGCAGACGAAGGCGGCGCTCGCTGGGGTTGCGCCGCCTTCGTCGGGTCCGGCCTCAGCTCGTGCGCGCCGAACCCGGCCGCGGCCCGGTGCACACGAAGACACCGGTTTCCTTGCTCACGTGCATCCGCCCTCCGCCCGCGGCGAAGCGGCGGTGGACGGCGGCCGCGACACGTCGACGGTCTTCGGGGCTGGCGTCCTCCACCGGCGGGGTCGACGCCAGGAACGCCAGCACGTCGTCGGGATCGGTGCAGTCGAGCCAGTCGTCGTAGTGGCGCCACTGCACGTCGGCGAAGCAGCCGCGCAGCATCGCGTCGCCGACGTCGATGCCGAACGTGTCGACGGTGGCGAGCACCCCGGGTCCGCCGAAGACCTCGGCGCGGATCTCCGCCAGCTCGCGCAGGTGGGTGGGTCCCACCGTGCCGGCCATGAGCACGCCGCGGGGCCGCGCCACCCGCGCCAGCTCGGCGACGGCCAATCGGGGATCGGGCACGTGGTAGAGCATGTGGTTGGCGACCACGACGTCGAAGCTGTCCGCCGGGAACGGCAAGGCCTGGACGTCGGCGACGCGGCCCTCGACCCGCCGGTGACGTCCGAGGCCGCCGACGCGCCCCACCGCTTCGGTCACCATGCCGCGTGACAGGTCGGTGAGGGTCAGGTACAGGCCGCCGGGCAGGTGCGCGGAGGCTTCGGCCCACAACCAGCCGGCGCCGCAACCGACCTCGAGCACGCTCGCCCCGGGCCGCCAGCCGATCTGTGTCGCAACCCATGGGAACCAGGCGGTCCGGGCGGTGCCGTACTTGACGTGGAGACGGGCACGCGCGGCCAGCCGCGTGCTGTCCCGGTACTGCACGTCGCGGAGGTACGCCTGGTCGCCGCCCGCGAAGGCCTCGCGTCCCGGTGCTCCCCCCATCGCCCGGCGACGTTAGCGACTACGGGGTGCCGAGGGCCGAGGCAATGTCCTCTGTGACCTCGGTCTCCGTGCGCTCAAGGCTGATCGCCACGACCCGCACGATGGACAACAGCGCCAGCCACGCCCCGAAGAGCGCCCGCTCGGGGCCCAAGTCGGCCACGACGGGATCCGTCGGCGGACGGATCCCCCCGGCCGTCGCCGCCGCCGCCGTCATCATTCGCGCCAGCACGTCGACGCTGTCGGGAGCGACCGCGCCGTCGACGGCCATGCGTTCGAGCAGCTCGTCGAGGTCGAACGCCTCGTCGGTCTCGGCCACCATCCGCCGCAGCGCCACGGCGGCGGCGTCGAGCAGCCCGCCGGCGACGGCCTCGGCGCCGAGCTCACCCACCGCGTCGCGCAGCGTCAGCGCGGCCTGGCCGGGCTCGTGCTCGAGCACCTGCACTTCGAGCGCCTCACGGACGGCCGCTTCCACCTGCATGCCGCGCAGCCTAGGACTCCGCGGGGTGCGCCTCGACGAACGCGAAGCACCCCGACCGTCGGCCCCTGCGTACGGTGGAGGGGTGCCGAAGGAACCCCTGGTCGTCGAATTCCGTGAGGACCGGCGCGACCCGGTGATCGACCGCATGGCCGAGATGGCGGCGGCCCAGGCGGGCTGGCTGAACCTGACGCCGGGGCTCGACATGGACGTGCCTCCGCCCGACCGCAGTCCGCTCCTCTCGCTGCTCGGCAGCCGCGGTCCGACCGTGCCCCTGGGCACCTGGTCGCCACCACACGGTCGCGAGCCGGCGACGGCCGGCATCGTGCATCCGGAGGGTCCCAAGGCGGTGCGGCTGCTCGACGAGCGGGGTGCGCCGGTCCCACCCGGCTGGCGGGTGCTGCAGGATCATCCCAAGCGGGGCCTGGTGGTCGCGATCGTCGGTGGTTCCGAACGTCACGACCTCGACCGGGCCCTCGTCTGGCTGGTGACCGCCACCGGTGCGCTCTGCCGCTGGCCCCGCACCAGCGAGTGGCGCGCGCTCTGCTACCTCCCCTGAGAGGCCCGGCCCGAGCGGCCGTGGGAGCGGAGACAGTGGGCCGCCGGCCTGGGACGCTGTGCAACGCCCGCGCCATTGGGATCAGTCGCCGACGGCCTTCTCGGCGGTGTCCTTCGCCCAGCGGTAGTCGGCCTTGCCGGAGGGCGATCTCAGGACGCGCTCGACCAGCACGAGGTGCTTGGGCGCCTTGTATCCAGCCAGCGACGCCTTGCAATGGGTCGCCAGCTCGGCGAGCGTCGGCTCGGCGCCCGTCGCCGGCTGGACCACGGCGGTGACGGCACTCCCCCAGCGTTCGTCGGGCACACCCACGACTACGCAGTCGTAGACGCTCGCATGGGACTTGAGCGCCGCCTCCACCTCCTCGGGGAAGACCTTCTCCCCGCCCGTGTTGATCGACACCGATCCCCGGCCCCGCAGCTCGATCGACCCGTCGGCGGTGACCGTGGCGACGTCCCCAGTGATGATCCAGCGCTGCCCGTCGCGCTCGACGAACGTGGCCGCCGTCTTGTCGGGATCCTTGTAGTAGCCGAGCGGCAGGTGCCCACCGGACAGCACGTGGCCAACGACCCCCGAACCGGGGATTACCTGGTTGCCGTCGTCGTCGACCACGATCGTGGGCTTGGCCGGGGCGTTGAACCGCACCGGGCTGTCGCCCGACGGCCGGTTCTTGGCCGACACCCGCATCGACACCTGGGTGCCGGCCTCCGAGGAGCCGAAGCCGTCGGCGAGGCCCACGTGGTCCGGGAGCGTGGCGAACACCCGCTCACGGGTGGAGGGCGACATGGGTGCACCGCCGTTGGAGAACGTGAACAGCGACGTGACGTCGTACCCACCGGCCCGGTCCCAGGCGTCGAGAAGCGGCCGGGCCACGGCGTCACCCACCACGGTGAGCCCGTTGACCTTCTCGCGCTCGACCGTCCGCCACACCGCATCCGCGTCGAGCGACCCCGGCATCAGCACGACCTTGTTGCCCGAGAACAGCCATCCGAGCGACGTCCACTGCGCGGCGGCGTGCATCATCGGCGCCAGCGGCAGGAAGCAGATCGGGTGCTCGGCGATGCGCCCGGGAAGCTCGTCGGGGCGCTCGACCACGCCGAACAGGCGCATGGGGTCGCCGCCGCCGAGGCAGGCGTAGAACGCGTCCACGTGTCGCCAGACGACACCCTTCGGCATCCCGGTCGTGCCACCCGTGTAGATGATGTAGTGGTCGTCGTCGGACCGCTCGACGGCCGGGCGTTCGTCGGTGGCGGCGGCCAGGGCGGCGTCGTACTCGTCGCCGGTCACCAGCGTGAACCGCACGGCGGGCAGGTCGTTCGTGCCCACGACGGCATTCACGATCGGCGCCAGCGACGGCTGGGTGATCACGGCCACGGCGTCGCTGTTGTCGAGCAGGTAGCGCAGCTCGTCGGCGACGTAACGGTGGTTGACGTTGATCGGGACAGCCCGCAGCGTGAACGCCGCCAGCATCGCCTCCAGGTACTCGGTGCAGTTCTCGAGGTAGAGCGCGACGTGGTCGCCGTGGCCGATCCCCTGGCCGGCCAGGTGATTGGCCAGCCGCCGGACGCGCTCGTCGAGCTCGGCATACGTGCGCCGCTGCTCGCCGACGACGAGCGCCTCCCGGTCGGGGACGGCATCGGCGGCCATCTCCCAGATCGAGGCGAAGTTGAAGTTGGGGGGCGCTGACCTGCGGCTCACGTCGCTGACCTGGGAATCCTCACGCTGTCCGTGTCCACGCCTTCCACGTCTTCCAGTCCGATGACCGGCAGAAGACGGAACACCCGCCGGACAATCCACGCGTCCCGGCAGCGGATCGAGGCTACCTCTTGCCCTGGCTTTCGGCCTCGTCGGCGACCTCGACCTCGGACAACAACCAGGCCGTCGGTCGGCGTCGACGCGGTGCCGCCCAGCCGCACGCACGTCGACCGCAACCCACGTCAGTAACCGACTCCACCCCCGCCGCCGCCACCGCCGCCAACTGCGACAACGAGGATCACCACGGCAGCGACGGCTACGACAGCGATCCAGAAGATTGGGGCACGAAGAACACGTTGCACCATCGGCATCCTTCCCTTGCTGGTAGTCATCGAGGCGGGCCCGCCTTCACCTCTGAATACCTGTGCCACGTGCCGACGAGATCTCTCCGACGGGCGGTCGTGGACCATCGCCCGGTGCTGGACGGCGGTCGAGTGCGCGATCAGCCTCTCGCCGGTGCCCGGACGCGCTCGCGCCCGGCACCCGTTAGCCGTCGCTCAGGGGCTGCCACCCATCAGGTTCACGAGCTGCTCCCGGGTGATGCCCAACGCCGCCGCGCACCGCCGCGCCATCTCCTCCAGCTCCGCCGACTCGGGCAGCACCGTCTCCGCCTTTTGCGCCTCGTCCCATAGACCGGCCCGGCGCAGGGCCTCGACGACGTGCTCTCTTCTGACTTCCATGACCGGCAGGCTCCTCTGGGTGCGCCCGGCCAGCCTACGCGGGCGGGCCCGGTGGCCCGCCTGTGGCGCCTCGCCGGTCAGGGGCGGACGTCGCCGCCGCGCGTCGATACCGCGTCGTGGAGTGCTCCGGGTCGTCATCGAACTGCGGAATGACCTCACGGCCGAACAACTCCATCGAACCAACGACGACCTCGGTGGGCAGGGTGTTGGTGGTCGGGCTGAACGTGAGCTGATCGAAGCCCATGTCGACCCAACGCTGGACCGAGCGGGCGCAGTCGTCGGGGTCGCCGACGGCGATGTATCCCTCGCCCGACAGCCGCTCGACCGCCTCGGGGCTGGGCTCCGGGATCTTCTCCGGCCACGGCGGCAGGTTCTTCGGCCGGGGGACGTTGTCGAGCCAGTGATAGGCGAGTGACGAGTAATAGTTCATGCCCATGGCCGACGCGACCTCGAAGGCCTTGCGGCGGTCCTCCATGCACAGCATGTTGGTCACGCCCATGATGTTGTCGTTGGCATAGTCGCCCACGGGCGTGGCACCACCGATGGCCGACTTGTACGCCTTGACCAGCGGTTCCATGTCGGTGGGCCGGCCGATGGCGAAACAGAACACGCCGAGACCGAGCTCGCCCGCCTCGGTGAAGGTGCCCGGACTGCCACCCGCCACCCACATCGCCGGGTGGAGCGGGCCGTACGGCTTGGGGAAGACGTTGCGCTCGGGCATGCGGAAGAACTCGCCATCGTGGCGGTACGGCGCGTTCTTCCACATCTTCGGAATCTCACGGATGGCCTCGCGCCACATTGCCTTGGTGATGTCGACGCTCGCGATGTCGAAGCCGAGCACCTCGGTGCTCGACGAGCCCCGCCCGGTGCCGAACTCGAAGCGGTTGTTGGTCAGGTGGTCGAGCAATGCCACGTTCTCGGCCACCCTCTGGGGCTTGTTGACCGGTGGCGTGATGTTGAAGATCGCCGAGCCGAGGTGAACTCGTTCGGTCTGCCCGGCGCAGTAGCCGATGAAGGCCTCCGGCCCCGGCATATGGCTGTACTCGTCGAGGAAGTGGTGCTGCGGGCACCACACGTACTTGAAGGCGTTGCGGTCGGCCGCCTTGGCGATCTCGACGTTGCGAAAGATGCGCTTGTGCTCTGCGTTGGGGTCCTGATCGCGCTCGAACCGGGGCACGAACAACTGGGCAAAGATGCCGAACTCCATCGACGCAGAGTAGAACGTGTTCTAGTTTTCGGCAAGCACGTCGACCCAGCATCCCTCCAGGTGGTCGTCGACCACGCCCCCGGCCTGCATCAACGAGTACGCCACCGTTGGCCCGACAAACCGGAAGCCGCGCGTGCGCAGGTCTTTGGCGAGGGCCGTGGATGCCGGCGTCACGCTGGGCATGTCGGCGAAGGCCCGGAAGCGACCCGGCGGGCGCTCGTCGACACCAGGTGCGTGGGAGAACACCAGGTCGACCAGCGTCCCGCCCTCCTCGTGCAGCGCCACGAGCGCCCGGGCATTGGCGACGGTCGCCTCGACCTTGGCCCGGTTGCGGACGATGCGCTCGTCCGCGAGCAGCCGCGCGACGTCGGCGTCGCCGTAGGCCGCGACGACGTCGGGCTCGAACCCGTCGAACGCCTGGCGGAAGCCTGGACGTTTGCGCAGGATGATCAGCCACGAGAGCCCGGACTGGAACGCCTCGAGCGTCAGGAGCTCGAACATGGCCCGCTCGTCGTGCAGTGGCCGGCCCCACTCATGGTCGTGGTAATCGATGTAGAGCGGGTCACTGGTGCCCCAGCCGCAGCGCGGCTTGCCGTCGTCGCCCACCCGCAGGTCGTTGCTGGTGATATCCGTCATGTACCGGAGACTAACGAGGGGACCTGACAATCAAGGAGGGACGGGCCGTCACCCCCGGGCGTTGCCGGTGAAGGCCCACCGGCGCCGAGTGACCAGCGGCCGAGTGACCAGCGGCCGTCTGAGCGTCGCCCCGTTGAGCCGCCCGCCGTCGCGTGTTGTCCCTGCCCAGGGCTCGGAAGCGACCGGTGCTGGCATCGTCGCCTGGCGCACAGGTGACAACGCGACAATGCCGCCCCTAGACCGTAACGACCACGGCTCCCTACGCGATCTATCAGCGGATGGCTCAACTGCCCTCGAGCCGTTCCGGGGGAGCCGGGGTTGGGATGTTGAACGGGCGGGGCCCCGGCTACCCGTGGATCGCCGGCGATCGACACAGCCCTCGGCCTACGTATCGGAGGGCGGTTCCGCGTCCCGGCTTCGGGCCGGTCCGGCGTCAGTCGCCTGGAGCAGTCGCTCGAGCCCAGCAACCTCAATCATGCGTCGAACCTTGGGCGAAACGTCGCTGACTCGAAAGGGCACACCTGCCGCACTGGCCGCAGAGCTGGCATGAAGGAGTCCGGCTAGGCCGGACGAATCCATGAACACGACAGCGCTAACGTCGATCGCGATCAAGCGAGGGTGAGTCTCCAGGGCATCGTGAATCGAAGCCAGGAATCGCTCGATCGTGTGGATGTCGAGTTCACCCTCAAGGATGATCGTGCTCGCGGACGCGTCATGCTTGGCGTCAATCCGCAACGGCTGGGCATGTGAAGGCTCCGCGTCGTCTTCGGTCATTTGGACCCCCGGCCAGGCACGCTTGTCCTACCCCGCCCGGCGGGCGCTAGACCCGCCGAATCGGCACGACGCGTACCGATCATCCTTTCGCGAGCAGATCCCCGAGCCCGGTCGGCTCAGCCATCCGCCGAAGCGGCGGTGGCGGCGACAGCTCGACGACGCGGCTAGGCCGCAGGCTCCGGTGATGGGGCCGCTTCGCTGATGACGCCTGGAGGCGGCACCGCCGGCGTGATGCCGGCAGTCGTGCTCAGCGATCTTCTGTCACTGACGCCGGTCCGCCTCGGCGGGCCGTCGCTCCCGCCTCAGGGACCGCCGAGCGTGATGTCCCCGACGGGATCGATGGGATCCACCCCGGTGGGGTCGAGGAGGAACTCCGTTCCGGTGGCAGGGTCGCCGTTCACCATGCCGGCAAGCGTCCAGGTGCCGTCGGGTCCGATGACGAGCAACTTGTAGTAGAGCCCCGCCCTGAGCCCTCCCAGGAGGAACGCTCCGTCTGCGCCGGTGGTCGCCTCCTCGAGCTGCGGCGGCACCGGGGTGCGGCTCGGGACTGCGAGCACCCGGGCGCCGGCGATCGGGGTTCCAGCGGTGTCCACGACACGTCCGGAGAACAACGCCTCGTGAGTGAGGACAAGGCTGACCTCCTGCTCGCCCGGAGGCAGCTCGAGACCGAAGCCGCCAGCGGGGCCGCCGGGTTGCCAGAACCACGCGGTCGACCAGCTGGGGAACGAGGCACGGAACGTGTAGATGTCTCCGGCGGGCAGCACGGCTCATAACAGCCGGTGCAGTCCAAAGACTCGACGCTGTGGGTGGTAGCCACCAACGCCCCGGTATCGGCATGGAACGCGTCGACCCGTACGTCCGGCGAAGGACCGCCACAACAGCTCGTCTCCCCGAAAACTCGGGTCATCGCCGGCACCAGCGCAGCGTCGAGCCGGGTCGACTGACCCGTGGAGATCGCCACGTCGGTTGCCGTGCTCCACAAGGCGTCCTCCCACCAGCGATCGGCCGAGAACCGCACCCGGTAGGTGCCCTCGGCCAGGGAACCCGCACGGACCCGATAGGAACCGTCCTCACCGGTACGTGTCCGCGCCACCAGCGCGTTCTCGTCGGTGTGGGGCGATTCCATAGCTTCAAACGATTACTCGCCGTCTCGGGGAGCGGGTCAGTTCTCATCGGCAGCCGGGCGTCCGGCAACTTCACGGCGCACGTACTCGTCGCGGTTGAGCCGGTCCGGCCGAGTGCGTTTGCGCGTCGGAGGAGTGCCGCGAACGCGCTGATAGCCGCCGAAGTCCATCTCGATGGCGCCCTCGCCGCCTGTCAGGCCCGGCAGATGGCGTTTCAAGTCCTGAACTCTTGCGGCAGGCACGCGCGCTTCAATGACCATCAGAGGACCTCTCGTGGTTTGGCTCTCGACCGCTCCGGCCAGTGTCGCGACCTCGGCGAGCACGGGGCCGACTGACTCGGTGGGAAGCTCGATCGTGACGCGCATGATCGGCTCCCACACGGTCGTCGTCGCATTCGCCAGCGCGCGTACCAGCACCAAGGCAGTCAGGTGGCGAAAATGAGCGGCCGTGGTGCGGGATGTCCGACCGACGGGCTTGGTAGGTCCGTCCCCGATGTAGTAGGCGCAGTCGGTCATGGTCACGACGCAGTCGGTGACCTGCCATCCGAAGAGGCCCTCCTGGAGCGTTCGGTCGACGTACTCCCTCATGGCGTCGGTGAACTTCTGGGCGGTCTTGTAGATGTAGAGCGGTATGAGGTTCGGGTCCACGAGTAGCTGGAACTCGACACCGCTGCCGGCCGGGGCGGGCTCGATCCGCAAGCCGACGGTGGCGGAGAACGGATGGGTTACCGCTTGAAGGGTCTCGACGTGTTCACCTGTGCGCCGCGGACGCTCGATGTAGATCGTCGTCGTTTCGCGAAAGGTGGCGTCTATGCCGTAATCGGCGGCCAGTGTTGCCTGGATGACTTCCTTCTGGACCTCGCCGTACAGTGACACCCAGATTTCTTGCCGCGCGGGATCCCGCCGCAAGTTGATCAGCGGGTCCTGCTCGGCGAGCTGAGACAGTGCGAGTGTCAGCCGAGCGCCGTCGCCGCGGTCGACGGGAACGACCACCGACTCCAAGGCGGGCGGGGCGAACTGGCTTTGGACGAGACGGTTCGGCGGCGCGCCGATTGCGTCGCCGACTTGGACCTCACGAAGCCCGTGGAGCTTGGCGATTTGGCCCGCCACCGCGGCCTCCGAGCGAGCCATCGAACCGGCGTCGAAGACTTCGATCGCCGTCACCTTGCCTCGTCGAAGTCGGCCAGGTCTGCCGAACGTGGTGGCATGGCGCGCTCGTAGGGCGCCGGACACGATGGCGGCGTAGGCGACTCGCTCACCCGCGACCGTTCGCTCGATCTTGAAGACGAGCCCGCCGAGCGGCCCGTCGACGTCCCGCTCGGCGGGTGTCAACAGCTCCACGACGCCCGCCTTCAAGGCGTCGACGCCGGCTCCCGTGAGCGCGGAACCAGCGAAGATGGGGTGAATCACTGCGCGCCTCGTCTGTGCGACGAGTTCGTCATGTAGGCGCCGATACGGCGGCACGCCGTCGCGCTGAACGTATGCATCAAGGATCGAGTCGCTTTGGACCGCAAGGGTCTCCACGAGTGTCTCGAGGACTGCCTCGTTGCTGCCATCCCACGGTGTGAACACAGCCGTCCGCGTGCCGAGCTCGCGAGTGCAACCCATCGGGATGATCGCCGACGTCAGTCGCTCAGAGATGTCGTGTAGGACAGCGTCGTAGTCAGCGCCACGACGGTCGATCTTGTTCACAAAGAACACCGTCGGCACGTTCAGCCTTCGCAGCACGCGCATGAGGATGCGCGTCTGCGGCTGCACACGCTCGACCGCCGAGATGACCAAGACAGCGCCGTCGAGTACACCGAGGGCGCGTTCAACCTCGGCGATGAAGTCGGGGTGGCCCGGAGTATCGATGAGGTTGACGACGACGCCCCCAACCGCGAACGACACGACTGCAGCCTTGATCGTGATGCCACGCGCTCGTTCAACATCGAGAGTGTCGGTCTGGGTGGTTCCAGCGTCGACACTGCCGACCTGTTCGATGACCCCGGCTGAGTAAAGCAGACGCTCTGTCAGCGTCGTCTTGCCGGCATCAACATGAGCCAGGATCCCAAGGTTCAGCGTTCGCATGCATCTCCTTCACGCTCGCAACACGACGAATGGGCGTGAAGGTGTTTCGCATGTCGCTCCTCCCTTGGATCAGAGGCTCGTTCTACCAGAGGCTGGCAGAGGTGTTCGTGCCCATTTCCGAGAACCCGGAGCTGCGTCCGAGGGTCGGGCGCGTCGAAGTGCCCTTGCGTTGGTCGTCGGCGTGTACATCCCAGGCCGCCAGTTCGAGCGTCAGGCCAAGAACGCGGGTCGGGCGGTGCACTTCGAGCTGACCGGAAACGAGGCGAACATCGCGGTCGCTCTCGGCCACGGCGTCTTCCAACCCTTGGCTCGATCGAACGACACGGCGCGAGATCCGCCGGATCTGGCGCCGGTCAGATCGCGAAGGCGTCCGGCTGACTGCGCACGAAGTGGATACGGTCGGCGTCGTGTTCCGTGATGCGGTCGTCGAATTCGGGCAAGGCGGACACTGCGTAGGACCCCATGAACGTCTCGATCCTTCCGTCACGTAGAGATTGCCGCCATGAGGCTTCACGCTCCGCGAGCGGGGCGACTACGTCTCGGATCACGGCCGCTTGGTCATCGAGGCCGAGGAGGCGGTACCCGTCCAACACCAGGCCGAGTAGTTCCGGCTCTGGGTTGTTGAAGAAGTACTGATGGAGACCGCCGTTCATGACCTCCCATTCGAACAGTCGTGTCGCGAAGTACGCCCGCTGTGGCTCGGGAAGGGCGCGAACGGCACTGGCCAGGCCCAGGTCGGAACTCGTGGGGTCTGCATCCACGACGCTGCAGAGACGTGTCCACAGCCAGCCATCAAGATCGTCATCGGGAAGGGAGGCGATGTCTTCGATAGCCAACGCGGTGGATTGCCACCGTCGCAGCCTCTCGCGATAGTCCGACATGAGCGCATATTGCCCGAACCGAGCGACTCCCTACCCCGGATCCCCGATACAGCACGCCGACAGACGAGCTCGGCAGTGGCCAGCGGGGTGATGGTGCCGTCGCGGGGGTCGAATCCGTGGCTCAGGTGTTGTGAGCGGCGGTGAACTCCAGGATCGCGTCGGCGAAGGACGACGGTTCGAAGGCGAAGCCGAGATGTCGCTGCCTGGGCAGGCCGTGGAGCTGCGCGTTTGGGAGCAGGTCGGGGACCTCGACGGGGCTCGGGAACATCGGCGCGTCCGTCTGCTCTCCGTAGAGGTAGAGGGTGGGGACGTCGGGTGGGTCGAATCCGACCAGCCAGTCGGGACCATCGCGCAGGGCGGAGCGCATTTCGCGCGGAACCAGGCGGACGCCGGCCCGCATCCTCGCCCACACCGGCTCCAGGGCCTGTAGCGCCTGCACCTCCTCGTCGACTATGCCGGCGAATGGCAGGAACAGCTCCAAGGCCCGGTCGGGATGGCCGGCGTCGAGCGCTGTCTCCATCTCGTCGATGAGGCCGTACACGAAGCTGCCGTCGAGACGGTCGATCAGCGGCAGCTCGTAGAGGACGAGTGACCGCAGCGAAGGTGCCCCGGTGGCGGCCAGTAACGCGTAGAACGCACCACCGGAGTGGCCGAACAGGTGGGCACCGTCGCCTGCCGCTGAGAGGACGGCCAATACGTCTTCCACCTCTCGGTGGTAGGTGTAATCGGCCCCGTCGGCACTGCCGCCGCGACCCCGGCGAGAGTAGACCCAGACCGAGTGCCGCGCGGCGAGCAGTCCGTCGATGAGGGCGAAGGTGTCCACATCGCCAACGGCGCCGTGGACGAGCACGATGGGCGAACCCTGACCGGTGCAGCGGACCGCCAGCTCGGTGCCATCGGCGGACGTGAGCGTCATCTCCCTCATCACGGCGAGGCTGGTGTCGTCGTCGTGTCCCGGGTGCGCTCGCGACGGTTGCGTAGCCTCTCTCGGGGGGCGGAGCTTCGACTCCCAATGAACACCCGCGAGACGATGCGTGGACGCATCAGGTGCTGGGGCGGTGTGACCATCCCGTTCACCGCCATGAATGCCTTGGCCACCACGGGATCGCGGTGGGCCACCCGCAGGAGGCGGTTGATGTAGGCGTTCATGAGCCGCCACCGGGCCGGCCGTGGTCCCTCGACCGGCGGGTAACCAAGGTCGGCGCCGGTGGCCATCGTCCACGCCGCGTCGATGGTTGGTCTCGTGTACTGGAAGAGGCGGGGGCCCACCCCGTCCAGTCCGTGCAGGTCGAGGACCTGGCCGAGCGCCCTCGCTTCCCCGATGGCCACACTCATCCCCTGGGCGTAGACGGGGTTCAAGGAACACATCGCGTCCCCCGTCACGACATAGCGGTCGGGGAAGCGCCGCAGGCGGTCGTACCGGCGGCGGACATAGCTGGGGAAGCCCCCGGTAGACGGCTCCCCAAGGGGCTCCGCCGAGGCGACGACGTCGTGGACGTCACCCACCCACAGGGTGCGTGCGTACTCGACGAATCCATCCAGGTCGAACGGCGGCCGTTCTCCCATTAGACCGACGAGGGTCACTAGCCACCGGTCGCCCTCGACGGCCAGCAGCGCTCCACCGCGGCGGTCCCCTGGCGGGATCGTCACCACGACTGCCTGGCAGCCCTCGAGATCGCCTCGCTCCCGACGGAACAGGCGGGTGGTGTAGTGCACCCCGACCTGAAGCCGCTCCTCATCGGGCGATCGGTAGCCGAGGTCGGTCAGCCATTGTGGGGAGCGTGAGCTGCGACCGGTCGCGTCCACGACGAGGTCTCCGGCCAAGGTGTCCTCCGTGTTGGAGTCCCGCGACCCGAGTCGTACGCCGGTCACTCGAGACCGGTCCGGGGTGGTCAGCAGCCCGCGGGCGTCCTGGCCTTCGAGGAACCGGACCGCTGGCTGTGCCCGCACCCGGGCACGCACGACCGACTCGAGGAGGGGCCTGGTCGCGCTGACGATGACGAGGTCGGCGTCATCGAGCCGCAGGCTCCCGCCCGCGATGTGGAAGCGAACCTGCGTGGTGTCAATCACCCGGGCGCCTCGCGCCCGCAGGTCGTCAAGGATCCCAGGGAGCAGCTCCGCCAGGCCCACCCGTCCAGCGGGCAGCAAGATGTGAAGGTGGCGGCCCTGGGGGACGCCTCTGCGGCATGTATCGGCCCGCCGCAGG
This sequence comes from Actinomycetota bacterium, assembly GCA_046723645.1. Classification (GTDB taxonomy): domain Bacteria; phylum Actinomycetota; class Acidimicrobiia; order Acidimicrobiales; family VFJN01; genus DASQUK01. The sequence goes on from JBKOUY010000127.1 coordinate 17,622, forward strand.
CTGTCACGCTCGACGATAGTCACTCGGTGGAAACGCTCGGCCAGGGACGCCGCGGCCGCCAATCCCGCCAGGCTGCCGCCCAACACAACCGCGTTCTCGCCCACCTGAGTGGACACCGACGTCGTCTCCATGTCGCCGAGAATGGACGAACCAGGCGCGTCGCCGCATCGCCCGGATCCACCAACCTTCGTCTGGACCCCGCGTGGTCATTTCTAACCACGCCGGCGGGTCAGACCAGATCGTGTTCGAACGCGAATGCCCCGGCAGCGGTGCGAGAGGAGACGCCCAGCTTGGTGAGGATGTTCTGCACGTGTCGGGCGACGGTGTGCTCGCTGATGACCAGTGCGGCCGCGATCTCGCGGTTGGTCTTGCCCCTCGCTACGAGTGCCAAGACCTCGACCTCGCGCCCGGTCAGCCCCATCGGAGCCTTGGGTCCTGCGGTTGGCGAGAGCGCCTCGACTCGGGCGAGATCGGGCGCCGCGCCGAGTCGCTGGAAGATCGAGCGCGCCATATCCAGCTCCATGGCTGCGGTGTGGGGGTCACCCAGCTGCCGGCACGCCAACCCGATCAGCACGCTGACCCGAGCGGCTTCGTACGGCGCGTCCAACTCGCGCCAGGCCGCCCACGCCCGGCGCAGCACGACCAGCGCGGCGCTGGCGTCGCCTTGGCCGAGGAGGACAGCCCCGGTTGTGTGATCGGAGGTGGCATGCAACAACGGGGCGCCGAGGTCGTCGGCGATCATCGCGAGCTCATCGGCGGCGGCGGCGGCCGCACCTAGGTCGTGGGCGACCAACATGATCTCGACGAACGGGGCGAGCACCTTGGCCTTGATCACCCGGACGTGCGCTTCGTCCACCACCCGGCGGATCGCCACCGCCGCCGCGTCGACCTGGCCCTGGGCGAGCCGCAGCATTGCCAGGCCCGGCTGCGGTTCTCGCCCCCACTGGCCGGCCTCACGATACGCATTCTCGGCCTTCGCGAACTCGCCGCGGAGCCGGTACAGCTCGGCCTGCTGGTAGAACGCCATCCCGACCGCCGCTTGGCCAGAGAGCCGCTCGCTGGCCCGTTGCGCTTCGTTTGCGGCCTCCGCCCACGCGCCATGAACCCGCAGGATCTCGGCTCGGTACACCAGGCACTGACCTCGGTACGGCACCAGGCCGGGTTGCGAATCACACCAACGCGTCAGCGCCGCCGTCCACTCCCGGGCCCGCCGCAGATCGAAGATCTCTTGGCACGCCTCGATCACCGCGCAGTAGACGAACCCGGCGAAGATCGGCGACACCTCCCCGGCCGTCACGGCAACCATGGCCTCGTCGAGCAGGGCCACCCCGTTCGCGGTGTCTCCCATGCGAATCAGAGCGCGGCCCTGACCCGCCCGGCAATAAGCCGTCAGGTCCACATCCCCGAAGCGGACGCCGATGCCGGCCGCTCGCTCGAAGGTCGCGTGTGTAGTCGCCGGGTCTTGCTCGAAGGACTGAAGCGCGACGGGCACCAGCAGATATCCCCGTTCCACGCCGTCGTGGTGCGCCTCGTCGAGCAGCCGCTGGGCTCGGGCGAGCCATCCGCCGCCCTGTGCCATCTCGCCCCTCAGCAGAAGTCCCTGGGCGAGCCAGCCTGCGCACCGGGCGGCTCTCACCGCATCGCCCTGGCGCAGGGACTCCCGATGGGCGCGCCGCCATGCGTCGTCGCTATCGGCGTCGGCGCCAACCAGGTACGCCGCCACCGCCAGCCGCTCCAGGTCCTCCAGTTCGAGGCCCGCCTCCCGATCCGCAGCCGACAGTTCGGCAAACGCATCCCCCCACGTCGGGCGCCCGAAGAGCTCCCAGCCACGATCCAACGCGTCGGCCACGGGCATAGTCTCCCCTAGCACGACTTGCCCGCCGACCGGGATGCCGGTCACGCACCCCACAACGTGTGCGCCGGACGGGAATCGCTCGTCAACCCAACCAGCAACCCCGGGGTTCTGTGCGCCCGCCAGGCGCGACAAGTGGCCGGAGATCGTGTTCTTGCCTGGACGGGCGGCCGGCTCCAGGGCATCGACCGTCAGCGCCGATGGGCGGACGCTCGCGGTGCTCGGTGCCGACCAGACGCTGCGCCTGTGCGACGTCGCCAGCCGGACACAGCTCGCCGACGCGATCCCCAGCGGACTCCAAGGTGGCGGCGTCGCCGTCAGCGACGACGGGTTGGAAGTCCCGGTGACGACCGACCAGGGCCTCATCCGGTGGATCTCCACCGGGATCACAGGGTCGAGCCGGCCTGCCGTCTTGCCGGCCGGAAACTGACCCGTGCCGAGTGGGACCAGTAGCTCAGCGATCTCGCCACCTACCGCCGAACCTGCTACGAACATGCGGTCCAGTGACGCCAGCGGCGCGTAGAGCGACACCGCGACCCAGGGCATAACCCTCGGCCGTAAGCCACTCACCTAGTCGGCGAACACGTCCCGGGTCAGCTGGATGAAAAAGCTGTGGTCGTTGCCCTTGTTGGGATCGGCCGAGTTGTACGCGGTGTTCGACGCGCCGTCAGGCACGTCCTCTTCCGAGTAAATCGCCCCCACCGGGCACACGTCGTCCTGATAG
>JBKOUY010000153.1:0-2282 GCA_046723645.1 Actinomycetota bacterium
GTCGCGGGTGAGCCGAGTTCGTCGAGGTACCGCAGGTTGTCCTCGATGTCGTCGGGGATGCCGTTGAAGAACTTGTTCTCGTTGACGGAACCGTTCGGCCCACCTTCCCCGCTGGCCCCGTTGTCGGAGACGAGGACCACGATGGTGTTCTCGCGCTCGCCCGACTGCTCGAGGAAGTCGAGCAGTCGGCCGATCTCGTGGTCGGTGTGGCTGAGGAAGCCTGCGTACACCTCCGCCATGCGTGCGAACAGCCGCTGCTCGTCGCCCGAGAGGGCGTCCCATGGCCGCACGACGTCGACCGGGTTCCAGGGCTTCCCGTCGACGCTCGTCTCCTCGGCGTACGGGTTGAGCGGCGACAGCTCGGCGTCCTCCGGGAAGATGCCCAGCTGCTTCTGCCGATCGAACACGAGCTCGCGGTAGCGCTCGTAGCCCATGTCGAAGCGCCCTGCGTACCTCTCGATCCACTCCCTGGGGGCGTGGTGGGGGGCGTGGGTGGCGCCCGGGCAGAAGTACATGAAGAACGGCTTGTCGGGTGCGATCACCTTCGCGTCCTTGATGAACTGGATGGCCTTGTCGGTGAGGTCGGTCGTGAGGTGGTAGCCCTCGCCTGGCGTCGCCGGTTGATCCACCGGGTGGTTGTCGTAGACCAGGTCCGGGTACCACTGGTTGGTCTCGCCGCCGAGGAATCCGTAGTAGCGCTCGAATCCCCGGCCGATCGGCCAGTTGCGCTTGGTCGACGCCAAGTTCATCTCGTCGGCTGCGACCAGGTGCCACTTCCCGAGCATGTAGGTGTTCCAGCCGCGCTCGCCGAGGACCTCCGCGATCGTGGCGCACTCGAACGGGATGTGGCCGTTGGCGTTGGGGAAGCCGCTCGTCGCCTCGGCGATGCAGGCCATGCCGTTGGTGGTGTGGTTGCGGCCCGTGAGCAGGGAGGAACGTGTCGGCGAGCAGAGCGCCGTCGTGTGCCAGTTGGTGTACGTGAGCCCGCTGGCCGTAAGCCGATTGATGTTGGGCGTGTCGATCAGGCCGCCCCACGGCTCCATGGCCGAGAACCCGACGTCGTCCAGCACGATGTAGACGACGTTGGGCGCGCCGTCGGGCGCCACCGGCTGCAGGTAGGGCTCCCAATCCGGGACCGAATCACGGTCGTCGATGTTGATCGTGCCCCGGAACGGCTTGGTCATGGTGACTCCTCGCACGCTCGGGCGGCGACCCTCGGCGCCGCCATCGCGCCGATCGTCGCAGCCGCCGGGTTGGTCGGCATCACGCCGACGGGGTGAATGGGACGGCCTGCGGGTCAGCGAGACGGCCGATCGAGGCGACGCGTCAGGCGTCAGGCCGCGTCGTCGACGCGCAGGGAGAACCTGGCGGTGAAGGAGGCGCCCGGCGACGCCAGCGCACAGCCGCCGTCGACGAGGGCGTTGACGGGCGCCGTCATCGGTTCGAGGCAGACGCTCTCGGATCCCGGCGGCGTGAACACCTGGGCATGGTGATAGCCGTCCCCGAGCTCGAGGACGATGCTGCGCCGCCCGCCCGTCAGTGCCAGCCTCCTGTCGTCGCCGAGCTCGTAGAGGTCGTCGAAGGCGCGACCCCCGAGCGGTTCGTCCTCGGCCGGCTCGGCGTCGGCCCCTCCGGTCGGGAGCTGGCGGTCGTCGAGCTGGAGGTGCCGGCGCTCAGGCAGGCGGAGGCGGACGTCCTCCCGCCGTTCACCAGGCAGGCACAGGTAGGGGTGGTAGCCGAACGAGATCGGCACCGGGCGGTCGCCGGTCGGGACCAGGGTCGTGTCCACGCGAAGCGTCGTCGCGGCGACGGTCGCCTCGATGCGGAGCTCATGGGGGAACGGGAACGACGCCAGCAGGTCGGGGTGGGCACCGAAGTCGAACGTGGCCGTCAGCGAATCCTTGCTCGCCACCGCGACGTCCCAACCGGGCCGGGCGGTCATCGTGCCGTGGATCGGGAGGCCGTGCTCGTCGGTGGTGAGATCGAGGCCGTCGAGGTCCACCACCAGCCCGCCGACCTCGTAGCGGCGCGAGCCGAGGCGGTTGGCCCAGGGCGCGAGGAGTGGCAGGCCCGTGACCCTTCCGGCGCGGTAGCCGTCGAGGCCACCCGGCAGTGCGAGCAGATCGTCGCCGCGGTGGCGGAGGGAGCTCCCGAGCATGCCGAGCTGCGGCAGGAAGGTCGCGTCGAGATGGCCGGACGAGATCGTCACCCCGGCGCCGGGCTCGGTGGTCGTCGACATCGCGACGCCATTGGACCATCACGCCCCACCCGGAGCCAATGGT
>JBKOUY010000232.1:0-11128 GCA_046723645.1 Actinomycetota bacterium
CGGCGTGAGGAAGACCATTCTTGGCCCGTCGCGAAACATCTCCTCGAGGCCGAACACCTCCCGGTAGAAGCGGAGGGATCGGTCGAGATCGGCGACGAAGAGGTGAATGTGGGTGAGTCCCTGTGTTTCGATCACGGTCCCTCCTGGGGTTCGCCGTGCCCACCTGCGCCGATGCTAGGGAGCCGACCCTCCCGACGCAGAGCCAACTATCACGAGAGGCACGGCACCCGGCTGAGCCATCGCCCATATGTGCCGCGTCGGGGACGCTCGAGACCGAGCTCTCGTACGACCGCGACGAGGTCGAGCCACACTCGGTTGTTCCAGCGTTGTCCGGTTAGGACCACCGCGATCCGGCAGGTGAATGTCGACGTTCGAACCATTGGTGTGGCCAGCAGGGCCACGGTGTGAAACTCGGCCCATGGCGCCAGACGAGATCGACCGCTATCTGGCGGGGTTGGACGAGCCACAGCGAAGCACTCTCGAGACGCTGCGGGCATCGATCATGGAGCTGGTGCCAGAGGCGGAGCAGTGCATCGCTTACGGCGTGCCAGCCTTCAAGGTGCAGGGGAAGACGGTCGCTGGATTCGCTGCCTTCAAGAACCACCTGAGCTACCTGCCCCACAGTGGATCGGTGCTCGCGACGGTCGCCGACGACGTCGCGCCCTACGAGACCTCGAAGGGGTCGCTGAGGTTCGCCATCGACAAGCCGCTCCCCAAGCGCCTCGTCAAGAAGCTCATCCGCACTCGGCTGGAGGAGCTCGGCTTGGCGTAGATCCCGGGGTAGCCGACGGCGTCAGGACGGCTGCTGCGGCTGCGGGGCGACGACCATCCAGGGTGTGCCGAACCGGTCGACGCACATGCCGAAGGCCTCCGAGAAGAAGGTCGGCTCGAGCGCCTGGGTGACGCTGCCACCGTCGGCGAGCGCATCGAAAACGCGCTTGGCGTCCGGGGCGTCGGCGGCGTCATAGCTCACCATCATCCCTTGGACGGGACCGAACGTTTCGGCCATCGGATCGTCGGACGCCATGAGCAGGTTGTCGCCGACGGTGAGGGCGGCATGGATGATCATGTCGGCCTTGTCGGCGGGCGGCTCCTCGCCGGGGACGTCCTTCATGGTCAGCAGCGTCAGCTCGCCGCCAAAGATCTCTTGGTAGCGCGTGAACGCATCCCGGCAGTTGCCGCCGAAGAACAGGTACGGACGGAAGGCCATCGGTCCTCCATTTCGTCGGGTGCCAGCGTTGTCGGAGACTCTGACGGAACGGCGCCCGCGAACTCATCTCGGTAGGGGCGTTGGGGATCGAACTCTCGTAGGGTGGCAACGAGGTCGAGCCACACCCTTTGGTTCGAGCGTTGTCCGGTTACGCCCACTGCAGGACGCGAGCTAGGCGGGCCCGGGGGCCAGCCGCGCGGGGAGAAGGTCAGACACGGGCCCGAGGTGGCGCAACTTGTCGGGGTTGACGATCCCGCGGATGCCTTGGATCTGGCCGCCGGCGATGTCGAGCGACAGCGCGAACAGGATCCGCTCCTGCCCGTCGAGGCCCAGGGCGCCGGGATGGCCGTTCACCTCGACCAGCCGGATCGAGAAGCCTTCGATGCCCATGACGACCCGCACCCAGTTCAGCACCGTCCTCGCCACCCGGCGGCGCCCGAACAGCGGGTGCGCGATCGCCCGCACCTTGCCGCCGCCGTCGCCGTGCAGCGAGACGTCGTGGGCCAGCAAGGTTTCGAGCCCCTCGAGGTCGCCCGTCTGGGCGGCCGTCAAGAACTTGCGCGCCAGCTCGTCTTGGGCCTGGCGCGAGGCCTCGAAGCGGGGCCTGTCCTGCTCGACCTGGCGGCGGGCCCGCACCGCCAGCTGCCGACACGCGGCCTCGCTCTTGCCGACGATCTCGGCGATGGCGTCGTAGTCGTAGTCGAACACCTCCCGCAGCAGGAACACGGCCCGTTGCTCGGGCGAGAGGCGCTCCAGCAGGACGAGGAAAGCGAGCGACAGCGAGTCCGACATCTCCGCATGGACGGCGGGATCGTCCTGTCCTCCGGTCACTACCGGCTCCGGCAGCCATTCGCCGACATAGGTCTCGCGCCGCATCTGTGCCGAACGGAGCCGGTTGATGCCGAGCCGCGTGACGATGGTCGCCAGGTAGGCCTCCGGCACCTCGATCTTCTCACCGGACTCGAGGACGCCGTGCAGGCGCAAGAGGCCCTCCTGCACGACGTCCTCGGCCTCGGTCACGCTGCCGAGCATCCGGTAGGCGATGGCGAACGCCCGCGGCCGCAGCTCGTCGAGCAGTTCCGCCATGTCAGCTGAGCCCCTTGGCGAACCCCTGCCGCCAGCTCGGGTAGCGCGGCTGCCAGTCCAGCTCGCGCTTGGCCTTGTCGTTCGAGGCACCACGGATCTCGGTCATGACCACGGTGCCCCACTCGCCGGCGGCGAGGCGCCCGACCCAGCGCGGCACCCGCAGCGGGCGCTTCGCACCGACGGCCGCCGCCAACACCGGGAGCCATGCGGACACGGGTGCCGGTTCATCGTCGACGACGTTGTAGACACCGGCGGGTCCGCCCTCGACCGCGGCGACGGTCGCCGCGGCGGCGTCCTCGATGTGGATGAAGGACCAGACGCCCGTGCCCCCACCGACGATGGGGAGCTGGCGCTTGCGGAGCAGCTCGATCTGGCTGCCGAGGGGGTCGAGGGCGATCGAGGTGCCGGGGCCGTAGAACCAGCCGTAGCGCAGCACGACCCCTTCGGTCCACTGCGCACACGTGATGGCCGCCTCGAGGTGGCGGAGCGCCGCGTGCCCCTGACGCATCTCCCGAGCCGGGTCGTCGTCGAGGGGATCCTCCTCCCGCTTGACCGGCCCACCGGTGCGGGCGTAAAGGGTGGCGTTGCTCTGGGCGACGAATCGCTTGACGCCCGCCGCCCGGCCCGCCGACAGCAGGTGGTCCGTTCCCTCGATGCGCAGCCGGTTGGTGAGCGCGAACTCACTCTCGAAGCGTCGCATGTTGATCGACTGCGGTATGGCCGTGAGCTGGTGCACGATCACGTCGGGCTCGGCCTCGCCGACCGCCTGGCCGATGGCATCGGCATCCAGCGCGTCGGCCACGACTGGCTCAGCGCCGGCGCTGCGGAGCTCGTCGCTCTTGGCGTCCGAGCGTGTCATTCCGATGACCTCGTGCCCTTTGGCAACCAACAGGGGGACAAGGTGCTTACCGACCGCGCCCGTGGCGCCGGCGACGAATACCTTCATGGCGACTCCTTTCTCGTTCGTTCCACCAAGGAGACAAACCAGCGAGGCCGCCCGTGACAGCAGCATCCCCCCGGGACCGCGACGATCCCGTGGTCGCCGAGGCCAGGGCCGGCGACGAGGCGGCGTTCGCCCGGCTGGTCGAGCGCCACCGCCGCGAGCTCCGGGTCCACTGCTACCGCATGGTCGGCTCGGTCGACGAGGCCGAGGACCTGGTGCAGGAGACGTTCCTGCGCGCCTGGCGGCACATCGGCGGGTTCGAGGGCCGGTCCACGCTGCGGGCCTGGCTGTACCGGATCGCCACGAACGCCTGCCTGGACGCGCTCGACGGCCGGGTCCGGCGGGTGCTGCCTCAGGACCTCGAGCCGGCGACCACCGGGCTCCGCGCCGGACCCACCGAGATGGTCGCCCGCACGGACATCCCGTGGCTGCAGCCGTTCCCCGATCGCCTGTGGGAACCCGCCGCCGACCGGGACGACGAGCCCGACGCCGTCGCCGTCACCCGCGAGACGATCGAGCTGGCCTTCATCGCCGCGCTCCAGCACCTGCCGCCCCGCCGCCGCGCCGTGCTCATCCTGCGCGACGTGCTGGGCTGGTCGGCCCGGCAGACCGCCGACCACCTGGGCCTGTCCGAGGCGTCCGTGACCAGCGCGCTGCACAGGGCCCGCACCACACTGAGGGAGCGCCTGCCCGAACGTGTGGACTGGACGCCGGCGACCGAGCCGACCGCCGAGGAGCGGGCCGTGGTGCGCCGCTACATGGCGGCCTTCGAGCGGGTGGATCTGGCCGCCGTTGCCGACCTGCTCGCCGAGGACGTCCGGGCCGCCATGCCGCCGTGGACCCTGTGGCTCGCCGGCCGCCCGGCCGTGATGGCGGCGCTGACAGAGAGCTGGGACCCGCGGTCTCCCAACTACGTCGGACGGTTCCGGATGTTGCCAACCCGGGCCAACGCGCAGCCCGCCGTGGCGGCCTACCTCCGGGCCCCCGGCGACGCGGCCGACGTCCACCGGGCGTTCGGCATCGGGGTCGTGCGGATCGAGGGCGGGCGCATCGCCGAGATGGTGACCTTCCACGACCCTGCGCTGTTCCCCGCCTTCGGGCTCCCGGCAGCCCTACCGGAGCGGTCGCCGGCGGAGCCCGCCGGCGAGGGGTGAACAGATTCCGGCCCCGGTACCGTCACAACAGGGGTCGGAAACCCTGACCCGGAGGCACCATGGCCAAGCTCACCTACATCGCAATCACGTCCCTCGACGGCTACATCGAAGACGAGAAGGGCCGGTTCGACTGGGCGATGCCCGATGCCGAGGTCCACGCGTTCGTCAACGACCTCGAGCGGCCCATCGGCATCCACCTCTACGGCCGGCGGATGTACGAGACGATGGCCATCTGGCAGACCGTGGGCCACGGACCCGACGTTTCGCCCGCCGAGGCGGACTTCGCCGAGGTCTGGCGTGCAGCCGACAAGTTCGTCTACTCCCGGACGCTCGGGGCCGCCTCGACGCCGCGCACCCGGCTCGAGCGCGAGTTCGACCCCCAGGCGGTCCGACGCCTCAAGGACGCCGCCGACCACGACCTCTCGGTCGGCGGGCCCGACCTGGCAGCGCATGCGTTCCGTGCCGGACTGGTCGACGAGGTCAACCTGTTCGTTTTGCCGCTGGTCGTGGGCGGCGGCAAGCCGGGACTGCCCCGCGGTGACCGGATCGACCTCGAGCTCCTCGACGAACGACGCTTCCGCAACGGCGTCGTCCACGTGCGCTACGGCACGCGGTGACCGGCGTTCCGCCCTCGGCCGCTCCGGTACGTTGACGCCGGCCGGGACGGGGCGGCGGGCCAACCGCCGGCGGCCACGGCCCGAATCACCTGCATCGAGGACCGAGGGAACCATGAGCGAACCGCGATCCGGGCCGCAGCGCGACCTGCCGCCGAGGATGCGAGAACAGCTCGATCTCGAGCACGCCGGCCTCGCCACGTTCGCACAGCGGCCCTGGCTGACCGAGCCCGAGCAGCTCGACGCCTGGCGCCCGGACGTGGCGATCGTCGGTGCGCCGTTCGACGTCTCGACCACCAACCGACCCGGAGCGCGGTTCGGGCCCCGGGCCATCCGGGCCAGCGCGTACATGCCGGGCGCCTACCACCTCGATCTCGGCATCGAGATCTTCGACTGGCTCGAGGTCGTCGACTTCGGCGACGCCCACTGTCCCCACGGGCAGACGGAGGCGGGCCACGCCAACATCAAGGCCCTCGTCGGCGAGGTGGCGAGCCGGAGGATCGTCCCGGTGATCGTGGGCGGCGACCACTCGATCACGTGGCCGGCGGCGACCGCGGTGGCCGAAGCGCGGGGGTGGGGCAACGTCGGCATCGTCCACTTCGATGCCCACGCGGACACCGCCGACATCATCGACGGGAACCTGGCCAGCCACGGCACCCCCATGCGGCGCCTGATCGAGTCCGGCGCCGTGCTGGGTCGCAACTTCGTGCAGGTCGGCCTGCGTGGTTACTGGCCGCCCGAGGACGTCTTCGACTGGATGCACTCCCAGGGCATGCGCTGGCACCTCATGCAGGAGATCTGGGATCGCGGCATGCGGGCCGTGATCGAGGACGCGGTCGCCGAGGCGCTCGACGGCGCCGAGCACCTGTACGTCTCCGTCGACATCGATGTCCTCGATCCCGCCTTCGCGCCCGGGACGGGCACGCCCGAGCCGGGCGGCATGGCGCCCGCCGACCTGCTGCGGACCGTGCGCCGCCTGGCGACGGACGCGAACCTCGTGGCGCTCGACGTGGTCGAGGTGTCGCCGCCGTACGACGTGTCGGACAACACCGTCAACAACGCCCACCGCGTGGTGCTCGAGGCGCTGGCCGGCATGGCCTGGCGCAAGCGGCAGGCGGCCGGCGGCCAGCCGGGCCTCCCCGGGGCCCGAGAAGGCGGCAGGGAGACCTCGACGTCGGACCGGCCCGGGCGTTCGTGACCGAGTACCAACCAAGGCCTGCTGGAGCGGATCCACGCCACCGGGCGCCTGTACCTGTCCAGCACGCGCATCGCCGGGCGCCAGTTCCTGCGCCTCTGCGTCATCTCGCACCCGCACCCATCGCCCCGACGTCGAGGACGCCGTGCGGATCGTCCGCGCCGCCGTGGCGCGCCCGGCGTGCCCGCGCGCTGACCTGCCGGCCGTCAGCCGAAGCCGGCGTCCACGTAGACCTCGGCCCGGGCCACGTTGGGGACCACGTCGAACGCGGTCACCTCGCCGGTCACCCGGCCGCGGGGCGGGATGACGTCGACGAGGCCGTTGGCGCCGCCGACGATGCGGCCGGCCGGGTCGCGGTACACGGCGTAGGCGTGCGGTAGCTCGAGCTCAGTGTCGTAGCTCGACGACACCACGAACCTCGTGTAGACGCCGAACTCGTCCGAGGACGTGGCGACGTCGGCGACCGTGAACGCGCCCCTGGGAGCGGGTCCCCCTTCGCCCTCCTCCGCGCGGACGTCGATCCGTCCGATGCCGTGGGGCAGCGGATCGCCGATCTCCGCCCCCAGCCCCAGCCTGGTGCCCGGGTTCACCACCGCCACGTCGTGGTGGTAGGTGCCGACGACCGTGTCGTTCGTGTCGTAGACCACCACCCGGACGGTGAAGAACGTGATCGGCTGGCTGGTCGTGTTCTCGAGGACCAGGCCGTACGAACCGGCGGGCCCATCGAACCCCTGGTAGGCCGAGAAGCCACTCTCCACGACGGCCAGCCCGGCGATCGGCTCCGCGGGAGCCGTGGTGGAGGTCGTCGTGCCGTCCGGCGCGCCGGTGCTGGCGGGGCCGTCGCCGGGCTCCGACACCGCCGGGGGAGCGTCCGTGCCCACGGACCGGTCGGCCTCGCCGTCGTCACCCGCGAAGAGCGCCACGGCCGCACCGATGGCCGCCGCGACCAGGAGCAGGCCGACCGCGATGATCAGCGGCGTGCAAATGCGCCGGCCCCGGGGGGGACCGGGGGGCTGCGGGGCGGGAGCAGCGCCGGTTTCCTCGCGTGCCTCGCTCACGGCCTCGCCTCCCGGCGTCCGGCCCGCCGAGGGCGTCAGGCGATGGTCTTGGCGAGCCGATCCATGGCGTCGTCCTCGCTGATGTCGAGGGCGAACGCCAGCTCGGACACGAGCACCTGGCGCGCCTTGACGAACATCGACTTCTCGCCGGCGGACAGTCCCTTGTCGTTGTCGCGCAGCGCCAGGTTCCGCACCACCTCGGCGACCTGGTACACGTCGCCCGACTTGAGCTTCTCCTGGTGGTTCTTGAACCGGCGGGACCAGTTGGTGGGCTCGCGCACGTCCTTCTTGGCGAGCACCTCGAAAACGTCTTCCACGTCCTCGACGCTGATCGGGTAGCGCATCCCGATCTCCTCGGCCTTGTCGACAGGGACCTTGAGGATCAGATCGCCATGGGTCATGCGGAGGACGAAGAAGTCCTTCTCCTCGCCATCGGGCATGGTCCGCTTCTCGGTGGCTTCGATGATGGCAGCGCCGTGGTGGGGATAGACCACCCGATCCTTGACGCGAAACGACACGCAGATACTCCTCGGAACGTCCCTGGGGGTCCCTACAGGATGCCATCTCCGGAAGCACCTGCCACAGTCCGGCCCGACACCCGACTGTCCAGCCGACCTCCACCCGCCGCCCCGTGGCGGCGTCGGCCTGGCGGGCGACTCGTAACCGCTGATGGTGTCGGTCTGCGACCGACCCTACTGTCCCCTGTGTGATCGAATGGACTGACGAGCAGCAGATGGTTCGGGCGGCGGTGCGCGACTTCATCGAGAAGGAGCTCGTGCCGCACCACCGGGAGCTCGAGCACGGCGACCTGCCGCCGTACGACATCATCCGCAAGCTGTTCTCGACCTTCGGGATGGACGCGATGGCGCGCGACCGGTTCGCGCGCCAGATCGCCCGGGAGAAGGCCGGGGACACGGGTGTCGAGGACGACGGCGACAGCCGCGATCCCCAACAGGCCGCCAACGCCGCCGCCTTCCAGATCATCCCCATTGTCGAGTTGTCCCGCTGGAGCCCCGGCATGGTCACGGCGATGGGGGTGTCGATGGGGCTCACCGCCGCAGCCATCCTGTCGCGGGGAACGGTTGCCCAGAAGGAGCGCTGGGCGCTGCCGCTGCTCACGATGGAGCGGATCGGCTCCTGGGCCATCACCGAGCCCGGATCGGGGTCCGACGCGTTCGGGTCGATGCGCTCGACGGCCCGGCGGGATGGCGACGAGTACGTCCTCAACGGCTCGAAGACGTTCATCACCAACGGTCCCTACGCCGACACGGTCGTGTTCATCTGCAAGCTCGACGAGGGCAACCCGCCGTCCGAGCGCAAGATCCTGAGCTTCGTGCTCGACTCCGGCACGCCCGGGCTGGAGCAGTCCAAGCCGCTCAAGAAGATGGGGATGCACTCGTCGCCCACCGGGGAGCTGTTCCTGGCGGATGTGCGGGTGGGGCGGGACCGCCTGATCGGCGAGACCGAGGACGTGGAGGCCGGCGGGCGGACCGCGGCCAAGGCGACCTTTCTCCAGGAGCGGTCGGGCGTGGCGGCGATGGCCCTGGGAATCATCTCCCAATGCCTCGACCTGTGCGTCGCGTACGCCCGGGACCGGGTGCAGTTCGGCCAGCCCATCGGCGAGTTCCAGCTCATACAGGACAAGCTCGCCCGCATGGAGGTCGCCCGCCTCAACACCGAGAACCTCGTCTTCCGGGTGATCGAGGCCACGGCCGCCGGCCGGGGGTTCACCCTGGCGGAGGCGTCGGCGATGAAGCTCTACACGGCGAGGGCGGCGACCGAGGTGGCGCTCGAGGCGGTCCAGCTGTTCGGCGGCAACGGATACATGGCGGAGTTCCAGGTCGAGCAGCTCGCCCGGGATGCCAAGGTGCTCCAGATCTACGCCGGCACCGACGAGATCCAGATCACCCACATCGCAAAGGACCTCCTCCGCCGCTGAAGTCGCGCCGGACCAGGTCCGGGCGGTCCCGAGGCAATGGCGAACGATGGCCTCGCATCGGACGCGGTCACGAGGCCCGCCGGGCGGGCTACAGGCCCAGGTTGCGGCCGATGATCTCCTTCATGATCTCGGTCGTGCCGCCGTAGATGCGGGTGACGCGGGCATCGGCGTAGGCGCGGGCCACGGGGAACTCCGCCATGTAGCCGTAGCCGCCGTGGAGCTGCACGCACACGTCGACCACCCGGCCCTGCAGCTCGGTGCACCACCACTTGGCCATCGACGCCTCCTCGGCCGTCAGCTCCCCGGCGTTGAGGGCGAGCACGCAGCGGTCGATGAAGGTCTGGCCCAGCTCGATCTCGGTGGCCATCTCCGCCATCCGGAAGCGGGTGTTCTGGAACGCGCCGACCGGCTGGCCGAAGGCCTGCCGCTCCGTGACGTACGTCAGCGTCTGCTCGAACGCCGCCCGCGCCGCTGCGACGCCGGTCGCTGCGATGGAGAGGCGCTCCTGCGGCAGGTTCGTCACCAGGTACCGGAAGCCCTCGCCCTCCTCGCCCAGCCGGTTGGCGAGCGGCACCCGGACGTCGGTGAAGAACAGCTCGGCGGTGTCCTGGGCGTGCATGCCGATCTTGTCGAGGTTCCGGCCCCGCTCGAAGCCGTCCATGCCCCGCTCGATCACCACAAGCGACATGCCCCGGTGCCGCTCGCTCGGATCGGTCTTCACGGCGGTCACCACCAGGTCGGCGTTGATGCCGTTGGTGATGAACGTTTTCGAGCCGTTGACGACATAGTGGTCGCCGTCGCGCGCGGCGGTCGTCGCCATCGAGGCGAGGTCGGACCCGATCCCGGGCTCGGTCATGGCGATGGCGGTGATCAGCTCCCCCGAGCAGATCCCCGGCAGCCATCGGGCCCTCTGGTCCTCGTCGCAGAGCGACAGGAAGTACGGCAGGCAGATGTCGTTGTGCAGGGTCCAGCCCAGGCCGGCGGCGTTGATCCCGGCCAGCTGGACCTCCTCGCCGATGACCAGGTTGTAGCGGAAGTCGTCGACGCCGCCGCCGCCGTACTCGGTCGGCACTCCCATGCCCAGGAAGCCGTGCTTCCCGGCAGACCGGAACATGTCCCGGTCGACGATGCCGGCCCGCTCCCACGCCTCGTTGCGCGGCGCCACCTCGGTGGCGATGAAGCGCCGGACGCTGTCCCGGAACAGCTCGTGCTCGTCCTCGAACAGGGTGCGGCGCACGCGGCCGACCGTACTCTGGCCCGGTATGAGCGGGGCGGGAGCCGGCACGGTCGTGATCGTCGGGGGTGGGGGCCCACCCTCGGGCGGCGGGGCACGCGAGCTCGCCGAGGGAACCGGCGCCGGGGCGATCGTCATCGCCGCCGACTCGGGCCTGGAGCCGGCACTGAAGCTGGGCCTCGACGTGGCCACGGTCGTCGGCGACATGGACTCGGTGGACCCGGCCGTCCTGGCGGCCGCGGCGGGCGCTGGCACCGGCGTCGAGCGGCATCCCGAGGCCAAGGACGCCACCGACCTCGCCCTCGCACTCGACGCCGCCCTGGCCCGGCACCCGAGGCGGATCGTGGTCGTCACCGGGGCCGGGGACCGCCTGGACCACACCCTGTCGCTGGCCCAGCTCCTGACCGCACCGCTCACGGCCGGGGTCGAGGTCGAGGCGTGGATCGGCGACGCCCACCTCAGCGTGGTCCGGGACCGGACCGTGCTCCGGGGAGAGCCGGGCGACCTGGTGTCGCTGGTGCCGGTGCACGGGGCCGCCCGGGGGGTCGTCACCGACGGGCTGCTGTACCCCCTGCGCGACGAGGACCTGCCCGTCGGATCGACCCGCGGCGTCAGCAACGAGCTGGCCGCCCCCGAGGCGTCGGTGCGGCTCCGCTCCGGCGTGCTGATGGCGGTGCAGCCCGGGATGGCCGGGA
>JBKOUY010000213.1:0-24176 GCA_046723645.1 Actinomycetota bacterium
GACCAGGCCCCGGCGGGTGGCCAGCACGCTGCCTGCGATCGCGGCGCCCGCAAGCGCCAGGTGCACCGTGAGGGGGACCCGGGCGGCGGCACAGGCTGCGGCGACGCCGGCTGCGGCGAGGGCGCCCACGCTCCAGGTGCCGTGCAGCGCGTGCATGACCGATCGGCCCGACCGCACTTCGTAGGCGGCGCCATTGGCGTTCATGGAGATGTCCATGGCGGCGTCGGTCGCGCCGACCACGGTCAGAGCCGCGAACAGGGTCGGGGCATTGGGGGCGGCCCCGACGGTCCACAGGCTGGCGCCGAGGCCGCCGGCGGCGACCAACAGCACCGGGCGGCTGCCCCACCGGCCCACCAACCCTCCGGCCACCGGGCTGGCGGCCATGGCGCCCAGGGCCATGCCGACCAGCGTCAGCCCCAGGGTGGCGTCCGAGAGCCCGAGGTCCGACTGGCGCTCGGGCAGGCGGGCCAGGAAGCTGGGCCCGCCGAGCCCGTTGGCGACGAACGCGACCGCCACGGCCGCGATCCCGGGTGCCCGACCCGCTCGCAGCCGGACACCAGGCACTCAGGTGACGACCGCCAGTGCCCGCACCGGGAACGTGCCCATCCCGCGGATCGCCGGCGGCGCTGCGACGAACGTGAACGCCCGCCCACCGATCCGGCTCACACCGGTGAGGTGCTCGATGATCGGGACGCCGGCCGCCAGCAACACGGAATGGATCGGCCGCTCGCCCGTGCGGGTGCCATCGATGTTCACGGAGTCGATCCCCACGACGGCGGCGCCGTCCTCGGCCAGGCGCTCGGCCGCGCCCACGCTCAGGTAGGGATGGTCGACCTCGCCGTAGCGCTCCGTGCCCCAGTGGCGGTCCCACCCGGTGTGGAACAGCACGGCGTGGCCCGCCAGGTCGAGCCCCTCCAGCAGCGCCGCGGGGATCTCCTGGTCCCCAGCGGCGTCGATGACGATCCCCGGCACCCCGACCACCCGGGCGGGGTCGAGCCCCGCGAGGTCGTGGCCGTGGGGGTAGCGGTGGAACGGCGTGTCGAGGTAGGTCCCCGTGTTGGACACCATGTCGATGCGCCCGATCTGGAACTCGTAGCCCGGCGCGTAGCGCTCACGCGACGCCTCGCGGCTCAGGTGGTCGGTGATCACGGGAGCCGGGAGCCCGGGGTAGGTGACGGTCCCGTCCTCCAGGACGTGGCTCAGGTCGACGATCGTGGGCATCCGGGCCGGTCTACCGCGTCCTGGCCCGGCTCACGCACGCATTTGGGCGGGGAAGCGCTCTCAGCTCCTCGGCACCTGTGACCAGGGCAGCTCCTTGTCGACCCGCGGCTCGCCGGGCAGGCCCAGGACCCGCTCACCCAGGATGTTGCGCTGGATCTCCGACGTGCCGCCCTCGATCGAGTTGGCCCGGGAGCGGAGGAACATCTTGCGCGCCTCGCCCGGCGGGCCCACGAGCCCGAGGCTCTCGGCCCGCCGCATCGTGTAGTCGTAGCCGTCCAGCGCCGCCGGGCCCAACAGGTCGACGCACAGCTCGTAGACCGCCTTGTTGACCTCGGCGAAGCCGAGCTTGGCGATCGATCCCTCGGGCCCGGGGTTGCCCGCCTTGCGGTTCGCAGAGGCCCGGATGTTGGTGAGGCGCAGCACCTCGGTCTCGATCCACAGCCGCATCAGCCGATCGCGCATCGCCGGGTGGTGGTCGGCGACCTCGTCCCGCCAGATGCGCACGGCCTCCGCGATGGCCCCCGAGCCGCGCCGGGGCAGGCCGCCCCCGCCGCCGATGACCGTGCGCTCGTTCATGAGCGTGGTCATGGCCACGCGCCAGCCGTCGCCGACGTCGCCGATGCGGTCGGCGTCGGGCACGCGCACCTCCGACATGTAGACCTCGTTGAACTCGGCCTCGCCCGTCATCTGCCGCAACGGACGGACCTCGACGCCGGGTGCGTGCATGTCGAGGGCGAAGTACGTGAGGCCCTTGTGCTTGGGCACATCCGGATCGGTGCGGGCGACGAGCATGGCTCGGTCGGCGATGTGCGCCAGCGTGTTCCAGACCTTCTGGCCGCTGACCACCCACTCGTCCCCGTCGCGCACCGCCCGAGTGGCGAGCCCGGCCAGGTCCGACCCGGCACCCGGCTCGCTGAAGAGCTGGCACCACGCGTCCTCTCCGGTGAACATGCGCCGCAGGAGCCGCTCTCGCAGCGCCTCGTCGCCGTTGGTGACCACGGTCGGCGCCGCCAGCGTCCAGCCGAAGAACTCGCGACTGGCCGGGGGCGCCGCGCCCGCGGCGAACACACGCTCGTCGACCTGGCGCTGCAGGGCGGGGGGCACGCCCAGTCCACCCGATCCCTCGGGGAAGTGCACCCAGGCGAGCCCCAGGTCGTACTGGCGGCCGCGGAACTCCACGGCGTCGGTCGACGCCGGGTCGAGCTCCGCCAACAGCTTGTCGATCCGCTCGGCGACGACGGCGCTGGCATCAGTCATGGGCGCGAGCGTAGGGCCCGCTCTCAACGGGACGCCCGCCATCACCGTAGGAGGGCGTTCATCGCGGTCACCGTGTCGTATCGAGCAGCCCCCAGCGGCGGCGGATGACGCGCTCCAGCGTGCCGAACAGCAGGGCGTCCACAACGATGCCCATCACCAGGATCACGAGCATGATCGCCAGCAGGCCCGACGAGTTGTTGACGGCTCGGTTCTGGGTCAGGAGGAACCCGACCGACTCCTTGCCACGGATCACGACCAGGAGCTCGCCGGCCATGAGGCTGCGCCATGCGAACGCCCACCCCTGCTTCAGCCCGCCCACGAACGAGGGCAACGACGCCGGCAGGACGACGTACCGGTAGGCGGCCAGGCCTCTGGCGCCGAGGACCCGGCCGGCGCGCAGCAGGATCGGCGGGATGTTGTCGGCTCCGGAGATGAGGCCGTTGGCGATCGACGGCGCCGCCCCCAGGATCACGACGAACAGGATCGCCCGTTCGGAGAGCTGGAACAGCAGGATGGCCAGCGGGAACCAGGCGATCGACGGCATCGTCTGAAGGCCGGTGATCATCGATCCGAACGCAGACCGCAGAGTCGGGATGCGGGCCACGAGGCTCCCCACGATCGTTCCGATCACGATCGCCAGCGCGAAGCCCGTGAGCGCCCGTCGCATGGTGATGCCCAGGGCGGTGGTGAGGGTGCCGTCGGCCGCGTAGCCCCAGAGGTCGTCCCACGCCTCGCGCGGCGGCGCCAGTGCGAACTCCGGCTTCCAGCCCGACCACACCACCAGCTGCCAGATCCCGATGCCGAGGACGGCGGCCGCAACCTTCGGCCATGTGGCCTTCCAGATCCGCCGGCTCCTCGACTCGCCCGTGTCGCCAGCTAGCTCGAGGAGGTCAAGCCCCGCGAGCTCCTGGTCATGTTCCAGCGCGTGGGTCTCACTGGCGGGCATGACGACGCACCTCCTCGCGTAAGCGCCCGGTCACGCGAGCGGCGACCTCGCTGACCTCGGGCGACTCGATGCGGCGGGGCCGGTCGACGTCCACGTCCACCGTCGCCGCGACGCGGCCGGGCCGGCTCGTGAGGACGACGATGCGGTCGGCCAGGCGGGCCGCCTCACGCACGTTGTGGGTCACGAAGACGATGGTCAGGCTTCGGTCGCGCCACAGGCTCTCGAGCTCGTCGTGGAGCACGTCGCGCGTCATGGCATCGAGGGCTCCGAACGGCTCGTCCATCAACAGGACGTCGGCGTCCTGGGCGAACGCGCGGGCGAGAGCGACCCGCTGGCGCATGCCTCCTGACAGCTCGTGTGGCCGCTTGTCGGCGAACGCCTCCAGGTGGACGGTGCGCAGCAACGCCTCGACGCGGGGTCGACGCTCGGCCTTGGGCACCTTGCGGAGCTTGAGCGCCAGGTCGACGTTCGACGCAACGGTCAGCCATGGGAAGAGGGCCGCGTCCTGGAACATCAGTGCTGTTCGGCCCTCGACGTCGACGCGGCCCGTGGTCGGTCGGTCGAGTCCGGCGATGAGGTTCAATAGCGTGCTCTTGCCGCAGCCCGACACGCCGACGAGGCACACGAGCTCGCCCGGGGCCACATCGAGGTCGATGTGGTCGACAGCCGCGACCGCAGCCTGGCCGCCGCCATAGACCTTGCTCACACCTCGCAACGCCACCGCCGGAAGGGGTCGCGGTGGGATGCTCGGCACCTGTGCGGCCGGGGCGTCACCCACCCCCGTGCCGGCGGTCGCGTGGTCACTCACAGGCCGGCGACCTCCTGCTCACCGCGCTCCTGGAGTAGCTCGTTCAGGATGGTCAGGTCGTAGATGCCGTCGAGGTCGACGTCCTCCAGGAGCCCGGCCTCGACCGCGTCTTCCTTGGATTTCTCGAGCGACGAGGCGATCGGGTCGGGCGTGAAGGTCAGGTTTTCCCAGGCGGCGGTGATGGTTGCGTCGTCGAGCCGGTTGGTGGTGTCGGCCTCGATGCCGTCGTTGGTGACGGCCTGCGCCTCGGCCGCGTCGCCGTTGGCGACGTCGATGGCGTCGAGCAGGCCGCTGATCAGCGCCCGGACGTTCTCGGGATGGTCGTCCAGATACCTCTTCGCCACGACCAGGTGCGTGGTCACGAACTGGCCGTCCGGCCAGAGATCGGCCTCGTTGACGAGCGCGTGGCCGCCGCCCTCCTGGATCAGGCGGGTCGCCCAGGGCTCCGGGAGCCACGCCCCGTCGATTGACCCGTCCTGGAAGGCGGTCAGGGTGTCGGGGTTCTCCTGGGGCGTGATCGAGACGTCCCCGCCCCCCGACTGGTCGGTCTCGTAACCCTCCGTCGACAGCCAGGCCCGCAGGGCCACGTCCTGGGTGTTGCCGAGGGCGGGCGTGGCCAGCGTCGTCCCCTCCAGGTCCTCGGGCGAGTCGATGCCGTCGCGCACCACCAGCGAAGCCCCGCCCGACGTCGTGCCGGCGACGATCCGCAACAGGTCGTCCGACTGGCTGTACCCATTGATGGCCGGGTTGGGCCCGACGAACGTGGCGTCGACGGAGCCGCCGATCAGCGCCTCGATCGCCTCGCCACCGGCGTTGAACGTCTGGAGCTCGAGATCGACGCCGTCACCGAGGGCGTCCTGGAAGATGCCCTCCTGCACCCCGATGATGGCCGGCGCGTGGGTGACGTTGGGGAAATAGCCGAGCCGGAGGGTCCCGCTGGGCTCTGCATCCGCACCGGCCGCCTGAGCGGAGCCGTCCTCGGTGCTCGCCGCGTCATCGTCGTCGCCGCAGGCGGCGGCCAGCAGGCCGAGGGCAACGAACAGGGTGAGCCAGCGCGCCGGGCGTCGATTGCGGCGCTTCACGGTAATTACGATGGACATAATCGAGTTTTCTACATGTCGGCAGGGTATCCCGCAAGGGGGTAGGGCGGGCGCCGCGATGGGCGGCACCGACCGGCGGGGCGCCTCCGTGCGATCATGCGGCCATGGCAGCCAGCGGCGACGTGCGTGCCGACGTCAGGTCGGGCGCGCAGTCGGTGGAACGCGCCCTGGTGGTTCTCCGCTGCTTCGAGCACGCGGACCGCAGCCTCGGCGTCAGCGAGATCGCCGCGGCCACCGGGCTGACGGTCAGCACCGCCCATCGTCTGACTCGTGCGCTCTGTGCCGGCGGGCTGCTGATGCAGGATCCCCGTAGCGAGCGCTACCAACTCGGTCCCACCGCTGTCGTCCTCGGCAAGCGGGCCGAGGAGCAGCTCGGCTATGCCCGGGCGCTGCCGGCCCTCGAGTCGCTGGCCGAGTCCACCGGCGAGTCGGTGAACCTCGGGGTCCGCTCCGGGCCCGATGTCCTGGTGGTGCTGGCGGTTCCCTCGCCCCAGCCGCTCCGCTTCGACCAGCTGCCGGGCAGCCGGGTCCCCATCCATACGTCGGCCATGGGCAAGTGCTTGCTGGCGTTCGCCCCGGCGACGCCCGGTGATCACATGGACGCCCTGAGCGGCCTGCCCCGCCTCGCGCGGTTCACCGATCGCACGATCACCCGCCGCGATCGGCTCGCCGCCGAGCTCCAGCGCACCCGCGAGCGGGGCTGGGCGCTGAACGACGAGGAGCGGAACGCCGGCGTCAGGGCCGTCGCCGCCCCGGTACTGGACGCCGCCGGATCGGCGGTCGCCGCCGTGGCGGTGCAGGGTCCGGCCATGCGCTTGCCGGACGATCGGCTGGCGCCGCTGGCTCGAGCGGTCGCCACGACGAGCGGCACGGTGGGTCCGCTGCTGTCCCCGTGAGGACGTCGCCAACGACGACAATCCGGCCACCGGGGGGTAGAACGCGTCGCCAGCGGGTATTGCGACACGGCCGGAGGAGGCGCGGCGGCGGAGACAGCCGTAGCTGACCGGGGGAACGCCGCCGCCTCCTCCATCGGATCCGCCGGTCGGCGTCCGTCCCGGCGCCCCCCGGAGAGCGAGACCGGAGGCGACCGTTGGCCAGGCGTTTCCCGCCATCGACACGATTCCGGACTTCTCCGACACCCACGCCCGCACCCGGCGACGAGGCCGGTTGCGCTGCGTGACACGTTGATGACACGTGTTGCACAGCGAGTGAAAAATCCCTACCGTCCGGCCGATGGCTGAGACGACGGTCACACCGACCGAGCCGGCGGGAGGCGACGGTCGAGCCAGCCGGGCCGCTCGCACTCGCGTCGCCGTCGTGGACGCCCTGCTCGCACTCAACGAGAAGGGGAACCTGCGACCGACAGCCCGGGAGATCGCCGCCGAGGCCGGCGTGTCGCTGCGGTCGATCTACGTCCACTTCGACGACGTCGAGTCGCTGCTGGTCGCCGCGGCCGTCCGCCACGGTGAGTACCTGATGTCCCTGGCCCGGCCCGTCCCCACCGAGGGCCCGATCGGCCACCGGGTGGCGGCGCTGGTCGCCAACAGGCGGACGCTCTACGAGGCGGGCAGCGGCGTCCGCCGGGCGGCGCTGGTCCAGGAGCCGTTCTCGCCCGCACTGCAGCGCGCACTCGAGGCCGGGCGCAAGGCGGGGCGCGCCGAGATCGACAACGTGTTCGCCGCCGAGATCGCCGCCGTGGGGGCCAGCGGTGACCGGCTGCGCCAGGCGCTGACGCTGACCCTCGGATCCACCTCGTGGGACGTGATGCGCCGCTACCAGAAGCTCACGGCGGACCAGGCAGAGGAACAACTGCGAACCATGGCGCTCGCCCTGCTCGAGGGCTGGGACGGCGCCGTGGAGGCGGGATCGAGCGGGCCCAGCGAACCACCGGAGACCTGACGAGGAGTGCGATGACGTCCGCCGCCGTCGACAGCACGACCGAACCCGCAGCCAGGCGCCTCGAGGTCTCCGAGGTGGCGCAGCGGTTCGCGTTCCTCGTGCCGTTGCTGGCGCTGGTCGTGCTGCAGCGCATCTTCTTTCCCGCCCCGCTGGGGGTCGTGGTCAACGGTGCGCTGTTCGGGAGCCGGATCGCCCTCATCGCGTTGGGGATCGCGCTGATCTACCGCGCCAACCGGATCATCAACTTCGCGCAGGGTGACCTCGGGGCGGTGCCTGCGACCCTCGCGGTGATGCTGGTGGTCGCCTGGAACTGGAACTACTGGGTCGGGCTGATCGCCGGGTTGGCGGCGGCGCTGGTGTTGGGCGTGCTGGTGGAGACGCTCATCATCCGCCGGTTCTTCTCGGCGCCCCGCCTGGTGCTCACCGTCGCCACGATCGGTCTAGCCCAGCTGCTGGCGGGGGCGGGGCTGTTCCTACCGCGCGCCTTCGGCGACCAGTCGTTCGGCACCCGGTTGGCCCCGCCGTTCGAGGCCAACTTCGAGATCGGCGGCACCAACTTCAACGCCAACGACGTGCTCACGATGGTCGTGGTGCCCGTCTGCCTGGTGGCCATGGCGCTGTTCCTCCAGCGCTCACGGGTGGGCGTCGCCATCGTGGGCTCCGCCGAGCGGGCCGACCGGGCCTTCACGCTCGGCATCCCGGTGAAGCGGCTGCACACGGTGGTGTGGGTGGTGGCGTCGCTGCTGGCCTTCCTCGGCATGTTCCTGCGGGCGGGGGCGGTAGGCCTGCCGATCGGCGAGGTCCTGCCGCCCTACTTCCTGCTCCAGGCGCTGGCGGCCGCCGTGTTCGGCCGGTTCGAGCGGTTCACGACCATCGCCGCCGCCGCCATCGGGCTCGGCATCGTCGACCAGGCCATGACGTTCCAGCCGGGCAACCGGCCCGCCTACAACGTCGCCGTCCTGTTCGGGATCGTTCTCGCCGGGCTGCTGCTGACGCCGCGGAGCCGGAATGCGGCCCGCGTGGACTCCGACGCGTCGGCCACCTGGCAGGCCACGCGCGAGATCCGCCCTATCCCGCGGGAGCTGCGCCGCCTGCCCGAGGTCGTGGGGACCCGGGTGCTGCTGGCCGTCGCGCTGGGGCTCTTCGTGCTCACTCTGCCGGCGTGGCTGTCGACCAGCCGCATCAACCTTGCGACGATCATCGTCATCTTCGGCATCGTGGCCGCCTCGCTGGTCGTGCTCACGGGCTGGGCGGGCCAGGTGAGCCTGGGCCACATGGCGTTCGTCGGCGTGGGCGCCGCCGTCGGCGGGGCGCTGACGGACCACCGCGGCTGGGACCTGGCCCTGGCCGGCGCGGTCGCCGGCCTCGTGGGCGCCATTGCCGCTGTGGTTGTGGGCTACCCCGCCCTGCGCCGGGGAGGGCTGACGCTGGCGGTGAGCACGTTGGCGTTCGGGCTGTTCGTGTCGGAGTACGTGCTCAACCGCACCATCTTTCCGGACTGGCTGCCCGGCCGGCGCATCGACCGGGGCACGATCCTGGGGATCGAGCTGACCAGCGAGACGGCCATGTTCTACGCCTCGCTGGCGGTGCTGGCCCTGGCGCTCGTCATGGTGGTGGGCCTGCGGCGGTCGCGCACCGGGCGGGTTCTGATCGCCATCCGCGAGAACGAACGCGCCGCCCGCGCATACGGGGTGAACGCCACCCGCACCCAGCTGGCGGCGTTCGCGTTCTCGGGGTTCCTGGCGGCGCTGGCCGGGTCGCTCTACGTCCACCAGCAGACCGGCCTCTCCATCGACCCCTACCAGCCCCAGGCGAGCCTCGAGCTGTTCACCATGGTCGTCATCGGCGGCCTGGGGTCGTTGCCCGGTGCGCTGCTGGGGGCCACGTACGTGTTCAGCGTCGACTTCTTCCTGCCCAACCGGTGGCAGTTCCTGGCCACCGGTGTCGGGCTGCTGTTCGTGCTGCTGATCTTCCCGAGCGGCCTGGGCGGCGTGCTGGCGGACGTCCGCGACGCCGGGCTGCGGCGGGTGGCGAAGCGCCGGCGCCTGGTCGTGCCCAGCCTGGTGGCCGACGTGCGGGTCGACGAGGCCGAGGCGCCGTTGGCCACGGCCGACGAGCCCCCCGTCGAGGAGGTGCTCCTGGCCGCGGGCGAGAAGGCCGAGCAGGCGGAGGCGGCCGAAGCGGCGGAGGCCGCCGAGGAGGCCGAGGGGCCGGAGGAGGCCACCCCGGAGCCCATTGCACTGGGTAGCGATCGAGGCGAGGGACGGTCATGAGCGCCGACGACCGCCTGACGATCGACGACCCGAGCGGCAACGGCGCCGAGGCGCTGACGCCCGGCGGCGTGGCCCCGACCGATGGTGACCGTCCCGATGCGGGGCGGTGGGCGCGCTGGAAGGGCCGGACCACCGGCGGCGGCCCCCTGTTCCCGCTGGGCGTGCTGTTCGGGCTCAACATGGCGGACGAGCTCGACCGAACTGCCTTCGGCGTGCTGCTGCCCGAGATCCGCGACCACTTCGGGCTCGACACCAACGGGATCCTGTGGGTCGTCTCGTTGTCGCTGGTCGCGGCGATCATCCTGGCGCTGCCCATCGGGTTCTACGCGGACCGGCTCCGGCGGGTCCCGATCGTCATCGGCGGTGCGTCGGTGTGGGGCGTGTTCTCGATGCTGACCGGCCTCGCCAACAGCCTGTGGACGCTGGGAATCGCCCGCGCCGGGTCGGGCCTGGGCCGGGCGGTCAACGATCCCGTCCACAACTCCCTGATCGCCGACTACTACGACATCCCGGTGCGGGCCCGCGTCTATTCGGTGCACCGTTACGCCAACGCACTCGGCCAGTTCCTCGGGCCGCTCTCGGCGGGCCTCATCGGCTACGCCGTGGGATGGCGCTGGCCGTTCATCATCTTCGCGTTCGTCACCGCGTTCTTCGTGATCCTGGCCTTCCGGCTCCGCGAGCCGGTGCGGGGCCACTTCGAGCGGCGGGCCATGGGGGCCTCCGAGGACGTGATCAACACCGAGGAGGAGCCGCCGTCCTGGGCCGAGTCGTTCCGCATCGTCTGGCAGGTGCGGACGCTCCGGCGCATCTACTACGCCCTGCCGTTCCTGGCCGTCGCCGTCGTCGGCCTGCTCACCCTCGGGGGCCTCTACTACGAGGAGGTGTTCAACCTCGACGAGCGGGCCCGCGGCTTCGTGGTGGCGTGCATCCAGGGCGGCGCACAGTTGGTCGGGCTGATCGTCGGGCTCCGCATCGTCACGCGGCTCATGGCCCGCGGCCCGGGCTTCGTGGTGCGCTTCCTGTCGTACGTGGCCTGTGTGGTGGCGCTGGGTCTGCTCGTGTTCGCCGCGGCACCCAACATCGGCATCGCCATCGCCGCCAACGCCGTGGTTGAGGGCTCGTTCTTCCTGCTGATTCCCGGCATCTACGCCGTGCTGTCGCTCGCGGTCCCGGCCAAGGTGCGCGCCTTCGGCTTTGCGGTCGGCACCCTCTGGATCCTCCCCGGGCTCCTGATCCTGCCCATCGTCGGCCAGCTGGCTGACACGTACGGCATCCGCTGGGGCCTGATCTCCGCCGTCCCGGTGTTCCTGGTCGGTGCGTTCGTCCTCGCCTCCGGGCACACGTTCGTGGCGCACGACATCCAGCAGGTGTGGCGCTCGGCCGCCGCCCGTTCCGAGGTCGCGCTGCTGCGCCAGCAGGGCAAGATCAAGCTGCTCCTCTGCCGCGACATCGACGTCCACTACGACGACGTGCAGGTGCTCTTCGGCGTGAACCTGGAGGTCGACGAGGGCGAGATCGTCGCCCTCCTGGGCACCAACGGCGCCGGCAAGTCGACGCTGCTCAAGGCCATTTCGGGCCTTGTCCAGGCCAGCGGCGGCGCGGTGGTCTTCGACGGCCGCGACATGACGCACACGCCGCCCGACGAGGTGGCAGGCCGGGGCGTGGCCGTGGTGCCCGGCGGCCAGGGGGTGTTCACCCAGCTCAGCGTCGCCGACAACCTGCGTCTCGCGGCCTGGACCCGGCGCAAGGACGGCGCCCGGGTGGCGGGCGACACCGAGCACGTGCTGGAGATGTTCCCGATCCTGCGGGAACGGCAGCAGGAGGTGGCCGGCAACCTGTCGGGCGGCCAGCAGCAGATGCTCACGCTGGGCATGGCGTTCATCTCCAAGCCGCGCCTGCTGATGATCGACGAGCTGTCGCTCGGCCTGGCGCCGGCGGTGGTGACCCAGCTGCTCGAGATGGTGCGGAGGCTGCGCGACGAGGGGACGACGGTGATCCTGGTCGAGCAGTCGGTGAACGTTGCCCTCACCGTGGCCGACCGCGCCTACTTCATGGAGAAGGGCGAGGTGCGCTTCGAGGGTCCCGCCGGCGAGCTGCTCAACCGGCCGGACCTCCTGCGATCGGTGTTCCTGCGGGCGGCCGCGCCTGCAGCGGAGGCCGCGGACGGCGCGGAGCGCTCGGGAGTTCGGGACGGGCGCCCCGTCCTCGAGGCACGCGAGGTCACCCGTAGGTTCGGGGGCGTGCGGGCGCTCGACGGCGTGTCGTTCGACGTGCGCCCGGGCGAGATCCTGGGCTTCATCGGCCCCAATGGGGCCGGCAAGACCACGCTGTTCGACGTCATCTCCGGCTACACGGCCGCCGACTCGGGGACCATCCGGCTCCGCGTCGACGGGGCGCTGGTCGACCTCCACGACGTCCCGACGTACGTCCGCTCCTGGCGTGGCCTCGGGCGCTCGTTCCAGGACGGCCGGCTGTTCCCGGGGCTGACCGTCCACGAGGCCATCGCGGTCGCCCTTGAGCAGCACGTCGAGGTGCGCGACCCGATCGCGGCCACGCTGCACCTCCCGTCCGTGGGCGATTCGGAGGAGAAGGTCCACGCCCGCGTCGACGAGCTCATCGACCTGCTGGCCCTCGGCGCCTACCGCGACAAGTTCGTGCGCGAGCTGTCGACCGGCACGCGGCGGGTCGTCGACCTCGCCTGCGTGCTGGCGCAGGGCCCGACCGTGCTGCTGCTGGACGAGCCCTCCAGCGGCATCGCCCAGCGGGAGGCCGAAGCGCTCGCGCCCATGCTGCGGCGGGTCCGTGACGAGCTCGGCGCCAGCCTGCTGGTGGTCGAGCACGACCTGCCGCTACTGAGCTCGATATCAGACCGCATGATCGCACTGGACCTCGGGCGGATGGTGGCCGAAGGCACGCCGGCCGAGGTCGTGGAACACCCGGCGGTGGTGGCCTCGTACCTCGGTACCGACGAGGCGGCCATCGTCCGATCCGGCGCACCGACAGCCGGCTGAGCCCCGGCGCCGGGAACCAAAGGAGGCTCCATGTCAACCACCGACGAGACCAAGGCCCAGGGTGACGGCGCGGGCGAGGGCCCGCCACCCAAGCGCCAGCCCGGATGGGTGAAGCCGGCGAAGCGCTACGGCCCGATCGTCGTGGTCCTCGCCCTCATCGGGGCCGCGGTGCTCGTGTTCGGCGGCGGCAACGACGACGGCGGTGACGATGACACCACCGCCTCGGGCGGGTCGAGCGAGCAGGAGCTGATCGACTCCGGCCCCATGACGTGGCAGAAGGCCGAGCAGGAGGACCAGACCGACACGATCAACTGGGGACCGAACTGCGACACCGACACGGGCAAGATCAAGCTCGTCTCCGTGTACGCCCCGCCGTGCGTCGAGCCGTTCGAGGGCGACAACGGTGGGGCCACATCGCCGGGCGTCACCGCCGACGCCGTCAAGGTGGTCGAGTACATCACGGATCCCGCCCTCGACCCGCTCACCGCGGCGACCGTGAGGGGGGCGGGGGCCGACTTCAACACCGAGACCAACGCCCAGACCGTCCAGGGTTTTGCCGATCTCTACAGCAAGCTGTACGAGACCTACGGCCGCCGGGTCGATGTCGAGACCTACGTCGGCACCGGAGCGGGCGACGACTTGGAGGCGGCGAAGGCTGACGCGATCGCCATTGCCGAGAAGGAGCCGTTCATCGTGATCGGCGGCCCGCAGCAGTCCACCACGGTTTTCTCGACCGAACTCGCGTCGCGGGGAATCATCTGCGCCGGTACCTGCGCCACCGCGATACCGCAATCGCTCGTCGACGAGTACGAGCCCTACATCTGGCAGAACGGCCCGACTCCCGACCAGGCGGCGGCCCTGGCGGCCGAGATGATCTCCAAGCTGGCGGGGCCCGGCAAGGCCGAGCTCGCGGGGGACGACGAGACACGAGCCAAGGACCGCGTCTACGGGCTGTTGCACTATGACAACCCCGATGGCGACTACGAGCCGGTGTTCGAGGTCTTCGTGGACCAGTTGGCCGACAACGGCATCGAGCTCGCGACCGACGTCGAGTTCACACTCGACCTGGCCCGCGCCCAGGAGAACGCGCGGACGAACATCAGCCGGCTCAAGGACGCGGGCGTCACGACCATCATCTACACGGGCGACCCGCTCACTCCGGCCTCGCTCACCGCGGAGGCGACGGCCCAGGACTACCACCCCGAGTGGATCCTCGGGTCCAGCGTGCTCATGGACACCGCGCTGTTCGCCCGTGGGACCGACGTGGAGCAGTGGAAGAACGGCTTCGGCATCTCGCTGATCGGCGCCCGGGGCGCCCAGGAGACCAACGGCGCCTTCCGCATCTGGGACTGGGCCTACGGGGGCCTACCGCCCAACAACGGCGCCAATCTGCTCAACGCGGGCATGCTCCTGACGGTGTTCCCCGGCATCCACCTGGCGGGCCCCGAGCTCACGCCCGACACCTTCCGCGACGGGCTCTTCCGCTACCCGCCTTCCGGTGGCGGCCCGACAGAGGTGCAGCTCTCGCGCGGCAACCACGGCGTCTGGCCTGACACCGACTGGGGCGGCAGCGACGATGCCACCATCGTCTGGTTCGACCCCACGGCTAGCGGTGAAGACGAGGTCGGCAACGACGGGGTCGGGCTCTACCGCTACGCGAACGGAGGCCAGCGCTACACGCTGGGCAACTTCCCCGACAGCGTCGAGGACGCCGGCCTGTTCGACAACGCATCGTCGGTGACGATCTTCGACCAGGTTCCGGCCGAGGACGACACGCCCGACTACCCGCCACCGCAGTAGTCCGAGGCAAGACCCGCCGATCGGCCGAGGGGAGTCGTCGATGGCGAGCACCGATGAGCCCAGGACCAGCGAGGACGGCGCAGGAGCGCCGGCGCCCAAGCGCCAGCCGGGATGGGTGAAGCCGGCGAAACGCTATGGACCCATCCTCGTGGTGCTGGCGCTCATCGGGGCCGCCGTGTTGGTGTTCGGCGGCGGCAACGACGACGGCGACGACGAGGCGGCCACGGATGGCGCTAGTGCCAGCGAGGACGACCTGATCGCCTCGGGCCCGATGACGTGGCAGAAGGCCGAGCTCGAGGGTGAGACCGACAGCATCGATTGGGGTCCCAACTGCGACACCGAGACCGGCAGGATCAAGCTCGTCTCCATCTATGCGCCACCCTGCGTCGAGCCGTTCGAGGGCGACAACGGTGGGGCCACGTCCCCAGGTGTCACCGCCGACACGATCAAGGTCGTCGAATACATCGTGGACCCGGCCCTCGATCCGCTGACCATTGCCACCGTCCGGGGCGCTGGCGCCGAGATCAACCCCGAGTCCGCCGCCGAGACCGTCCAGGGTTTTGCCGACCTCTACAACCGGCTGTACGAGACGTACGGCCGTCGGGTCGAGATCGAGACCTATACCGGCACCGGTGCCGGCGACGACCTCGAGGCGGCCAGGTCCGACGCCATCGCCATCGCCGAGAAGGATCCGTTCATCGTCATCGGCGGCCCCGCGCAGGCCAGCCCCGTCTTCTCCACCGAGCTGGCGTCGCGGGGAATCATCTGCGCCGGCATCTGCGCCACGGCACTACCGGAGGCGATCGTCGAGCAGTACCAGCCGTACATCTGGCAGAGCACCCCGACTCCCGACCAGGCGGCGGCGCTTGCGGCCGAGATGATCGGCAAGCTGGCGGGGCCGGGCGAGGCCGAGCTGGCGGGGGACGACGCGACCAGGTCCCGGGACCGCGTCTACGGCCTGCTCCACTACGACAACCCCGATGGTGACCACGAGCCCGTGTTCGAGGCGCTGAAGGACCAGCTGGCCGACAACGGCATCGAGCTGGCCACCGACATCGAGTTCGCGCTCGACCTGGCCCGGGCGCAGGAGAACGCCCGCACCAACATCGCCCGGCTCAAGGATGCGGGCGTCACGACGATCATCTACTACGGCGACCCGCTGACGCCTGCGTCGCTGACCAGGGAGGCGACGGCCCAGGACTACCACCCCGAATGGATCATGGGGCCCACCCTCTTCATGGACACCTCGTTGTTCGCTCGCCAGACCGACATGGAGCAGTGGAAGAACGGCTTCGGGATCTCGTTCGTCAGCGCTCGGGGCGCCCTGGAGACCGACGGCGCGTTCCGGATCTGGGACTGGGCCTACGGGGGCCTGCCGCCCAACAGCAACGCCAACCTGCTCAACCAGGGGATGCTGCTGACGGTGTTCCCGGCTATCCACCTGGCCGGGCCCGAGCTGACGCCCGAGACGTTCCGCGATGGGCTGTACCGGTACCCACCGTCCGGGGGCGGCCCGACTCAGGGCGAGGTGTCGCGCGGCGACCATGGCGTCTGGCAGAACACCGACTTCGGCGGCAGCGACGACGCCACCATCGTCTGGTTCGACCCGACCGCTCGTGGCCCCGACGAGGTCGGCAACGACGGCGTCGGCCTGTACCGCTACGCCAACGGCGCCCAGCGCTACACCCTGGGTGGGTTTCCCGACACGCCCGAGGAGGCCGGGCTCTTCGACGACGCGTCGTCCGTGACGATCTTCGACCAGGTTCCGTCCGAGGACGACACGCCCGACTACCCGCTGCCGGAATAGTCCGAGCAAGACCCGCCGATCGGCCGAGGGGAGTCGTCGATGGCGAGCACAGATGAGCCCAGGACCAGCGAGGACGGCGCAGGAACGCCTCCGCCCAAGCGCCAGCGGGGATGGGTGAAGCCGGCGAAGCGCTACGGGCCCATCGTGGTGGTCCTGGCGCTCATCGGGGCCGCCGTGTTGGTGTTCGGCGGCGGTGACGACGGGGACGATGACGCGGCGGAGGGAGGCGGGGCAACCAGCCAGGAGGACCTGCTCCGTTCCGGCCCCATGACGCCCCAGCGGGCCGAGTTGGAGGGCGAGTCCGACGTCGACTTCGGTCCGAACTGCGATCCGGCGACCGGGAGGCTCGAGCTGCCGACCGTCTACGCGCCGCCCTGCGTCGTGCCGTTCGAGGGTGACAACGGCGGCGCTACCTCGCCCGGCGTCACGGGCGACAGCGTGAAGATCATCGCCTACGTGTCGGACCCCTCGATCGACCCGGTCGGCAGCTCGCTGATCGCGGGCGCCGGGGCCAACCTCGATCCGGCGGTTGCCACAAAGACGATGGGCGACTACGCGGACGTCTTCAACGCGGTCTTCGAGACCTACGGCCGCAGGGTCGACCTCGAGTTCTACACCGGCACGGGTACGGCCGACGACCAGACCGCCGCTCAGGCCGACGCCGTGGCCATAGCCGAGGAGGAGCCGTTTGCCGTCCTGGGTGGGCCGCTGCAGGCGCAGGCCGTGTTCAGCGAGGAGCTGGCGGCGCGGGACGTGATCTCGGTCCCGGCGCAACCGCTGCCACAGAGTGTCACGGTGGACAACTACCCCATGATCTGGGGCGTCATCACGCCAACCCAGGCCGCCATGCTGGCCGCGGAGGCGATCAGCAAGCTCGCGGGCCCGGGTCCGGCCGAGCTGGCGGGCGATCCAACGCTGCAGGCCGAGGACCGCGGCTATGCCGTGGTGCACTACGACACGGCGGACGGCAGCTACGCGGAGTCCTTCGACGCCCTGCGCGATGGCTTGGCCGACGGAGGGATCGAGCTCGCGACGGACATCCCGTTCGTGCTCGACCCCAACCGCGCGCAGGAGGACGCCCGGACGATGATCACCCGGCTCAAGGACGCGGGGGTGACGACCGTCATCTTTACCGGCGACTTCCTGATGCCGCAGTTCCTGACGACCGAGGCGACCGCACAGGAGTACTTCCCCGAGTGGATCCTGGGGCCGAACCTCCTCGCCGACACCGCGATCTTCGGGCGGTCGTACGACCAGCGGCAGTGGGGCAACGGGTTCGCGATCGGCTTCGCCGGGACGCCGGCGAAGAGGGAGGACAGCACCGCGTACACCATCTACACCTGGGCGTTCGGCGGCAAGGAGCCGCCCAGCAACATCTATGCCGTGCTGGAGCCTGGGCTGCGCGAGCTGTTCACCGGCATCCACTTGGCCGGGCCCGAGCTGACGCCCGAGACGTTCCGCGACGGGATGCTGCGCAACCCTGCGACGGGGGGTGGGCCGACGCGACCGCTCGACTCGCGCGGCGAGCAGGGCGTCTGGCCGGACTTCGACTACGGCGGTGCTCCGGACGACATCACCCTGATGTGGTGGGATCCCGAGGCCGAGAGCGTTGACGAGGTGGGCAACCCCGGCGTCGGCAGCTACCGCTTCGCCAACGGCGGCGCCCGCTACGGCCCGGGCGAGCTGCCCGACTCGCTCGAGGCGGCCGGACTGTTCGACGTCGGCTCGTCGGTCGTCGAGTACGACGAGCTTCCCGAGGAGGATCGTGCGCCCGACTACCCGCCGCCCGACCTCTCCTAGATCACCTGCCCGACGGCGTGGATCAGTAGACCCGCCATGCCGCCGACCACCGTGCCGTTGATGCGGATGAACTGCAGGTCGGGCCCGAGCAGGAGTTCGAGCCGGTTGGCGGCCTCGCGGCCGTCCCAGCGGGCGACGGTAGCGCTCACGATCGCGCCGATCTCGTCGGAGAACTGCTCGGCCACGTAGCGCACCCCGGTCTGGATGGCATGCTCCGCCCGCGCCGCCAGCCGGGGATCGTCCCGCAGCCGGGCACCGAGCGACGCGATGGCGTCGGCCAGGCGGCGGCGCAACTCGGAGTCGGGATCGTCGGCCTGCGTGCGCAGCGCCGCCTTGATGTCGCTCCAGACGCGGGCCACCCACTCGCGGAGCTCCGGCTGCGCCAGCAGCTCGGCCTTGAGCTCCTCGCCCCGGGCGAGCATCGCGGGCGACGTCTGGAGGTCGTCGACCAGGCGCCGGACCCGGGCGTCGACGTCGCGGCGCAGCTCGTGGTTGGGGTCCCGGACCACCTGGTGGAGCAGGTGCCCGGCCCCGTCGAGCAGACGCACGAAGATGCGGTCCTCGACGGCGCCCGGCAGCCACCAGGGGGCCTCGTCGGCGAACCGGGCCCGCAGGTTGGGCTCGTTGTCGCGCAGGAAGCGGTCGACGGACCGGAGCATGACGTCGAACACCTCCTGGTGCCGCCCGTCCTCGGTCAGGAGCTGCAGCGTGCGGCCGGCCACCGGCGCCAGTGGCGTGGTCTCGATGCGATGCCGGACTGCGTCCTCCAGGGCGCGATGGACCTCCTCGTCCCGCAGCAGGTCGGCGACCGTGACGGCGGCATCCGCGAGGTGGCGGGCCACGCGGGCGGCGTTGTCCGGCTGCGCCATCCAGACGGCCGTGCGGTGCACGACGCGCGCCGAGTGGACCCGCTCGGCGATGATCTCGGGCGTGAGGAAACTGTTCTGGACGAAGTCGCCCAGCGTCTCGCCGAACTGGTCCTTGCGCGTGGGGATGATCGCGGTGTGGGGGATCGGCACGCCCAGGGGGTGGCGGAAAAGCGCCGTGACCGCGAACCAGTCGGCCAGCGCACCGACCATGGCGGCTTCGATGCCCGCCTCGACGTAGCCGACCCAGTCGGCGTGACCGCCCCACAGCTGGAGGGCGACGAAGCCCAGCGTTACCGCAATGAGCAGCCCGGTCGCCCGCCGCCGGGTCGTTCGCAGCCGCTGCCGCCGGGCGGCGACACTGGCCGGCTCCGGCGTGGGGGATGGCGGCGCCGGCGCGGGCGCCGCGATGTCGAGGGAGCTCATGCGCACGGTGTACCCGGTCAGGCCAATCGGCGTCCCGGCGTGCCGGAATCCGCCGCATTCGAACGCCGGAACGCGGAGTCAGAACCGCAATCTCGTCCGGATGGGTCGGTGGTCGGACATGACCTGCCGGACCACCTCGGCGCCGGCCACCTCGACCGGCGTGCTCACCAGGATGTGGTCGACCTGGCTATGGGGTCGGCGTGCCGGGTAGGTCCGGCCCCGGACGGCGCGCCGCCAGCCGGCGCCGGTCATGCGGTCGATGCACCATCCCCACATGTTCATGTCACCGGCCAGGGCCGCCGGCCGGTCGGCGGGCGGCAGCGCCCGATGGAGCGACGGGGCGAGGCGCCACACCGGTTCCTTGGGCACGGGTAGGTGCGTGCCGCACACCGTGAACGTCCCGCCGCCCACCTCGACGGTGGTGACGAGCAGCGCCCGTCTCCCGGGGTCCCGCGGCAGCTGGGGCTCGAGCGGGACGACCGCGCTGTCGACCACCGGCAGGCGCGACAGGACCGCGAGCTGCCAGTCGCCGTCGCCGGCGTCGCCGGACCGGGCGACCAGGCGCACCTGGTCGTGGCACTCGGCACGGGCCACCGCGAACGTCGCCGCCACCCGGTAGCCGAGCCCGCCGGCGACCACCAGCACGTCGCCGTCATCGCCGTCCGGCACCCAGGCCTCCTGCAGCACGAGGACGTCGGTGTCGACCTCCTTGCAGGCGGTGACCACGTCGTAGAACGGCGCGTCATGGCCGCCGCTGCCCCGGCCCATGTGGAGGTTGAGGCTTCCCAGCGTCAGCTCCGGCATCGCCGCCAGGATGCCACGGGCGGCCGGGGGGACTGCGGTCGTCAGCGCCTCTGGTCGAGCGGAACGCGCTGTTCGGGCGCCGGCGGCCCGTCGGGGAAGGTGAGGATCATGATCTGGGCGGCATGCGCGACGAGCCGGCCCGTCTGGTCCCACGCCGCCATCTCCACCGACGCGTAGCCGTCGCCCGCCCAGCGGGCCCGCAGGTGGCCCAGCAGCCATTCCGAACGCGCCTCGGCCAGCAAGTGAACGGTCAGATCGGCGCTCGGCGGCAACCAGTCGGGCTGCCCCGGTCCCATGCGCTCGCCGACCGACGACGGCATGAGGTCGCACAGGGCCACGACGGCGAGCGGGTCCAGCGTGCCGTCGGCCAGCATGGGCGGCTCGTCGAAGCGGTACCAGCAGGCGCAGTCGGAGCTGGCGGGCACGTAGTCCTCCCACGGCGGGTGGCCGAGCGCGGGCCGCCCCTCGACGTTCTCCCAGAACGCGAACGGCGGGCGTCGCTCCAGCTCGCCCGCCTCCGGCGGCAGCGGATCACGGAACGACGGGCATTCATGGGGCGGCGGGACCGCGGGCATGTGGAGGTCCGTGAACTCGAAGCCCGGGCGCGGGCGCCCGAACACGGCCACGGTCGTGTGCCCGGCGCCGGCACCGGGCGAGCGGACGTCGGCCCTCGCCTGCGAGATCGATCGCCCCCGCCGCAGCACGCTCACGTCGATTGCCACCGGGCCCGAGGACACCTGCCCCGCGAACACGGTGGTGAGCGACCGCAGGCGCTGGTCGGGCTCGGCGAGCTCGACCGCCATGGCCTGGGCCGCGATCGCAACCATCATCCCGCCCTGGGGAACGACCGGGCAGTTCCAGCGAGGATCGACGTCGACGACGTAGCGCCCGGGGGTCGCCGGCTCGGCCACCAGCGTGGTCTGCTTGGCGAAGGGGGTCACGCCGGGGGATTCTTGCCGCGGGATTGGTTGCCCGCGCCACCATTTCCGCGGCAGGAACCGGGTACGGTGGCATCGACAACCCACCACGCGGGAGCTCGGGCGACCGGGCTGAGAGGGCGCACCAGGCGCCGACCGCCGAACCTGATCCGGGTAATGCCGGCGAAGGGAGTGATGCTGCATGGGCATCCGCCGCAAGTCCTACGTTGCGGGGATCCGCACCGACGTGCGCGTTCCGTTCTGCGAGGTCGCGCTCGACCCGCCCAACGACGCGGTCCGCCTCTACGACACGAGCGGCCCCGGCAGCGACCCTCGTGCCGGCCTGGAGCCGGTGCGGGCGCCGTGGATCCACGAGCGTGCCGACGTCGAGCACTACGCCGGCCGGGCGGCGACGTTGCGTGACGACGGCCGTGCCGCCGCGCGCGCCGGTCGAGCGGGGGCCGAGGCGTTCCCCGGCGAGGGCGCCCGGCGTCCCCGCCTGCGGGCGGCTCCCGGCCAGACCGTCACCCAGATGCACTACGCCCGCCGGGGTGAGATCACGCCGGAGATGGAGTTCGTGGCGTTGCGGGAGGGGATGGACCCCGAGTTCGTGCGCGACGAGGTGGCGCGCGGCCGTGCGATCCTCCCGGCGAACGTCAACCACCCCGAGTCGGAGCCGATGGTCATCGGTTCTCGGTTCCTCACCAAGATCAACGCCAACATCGGTACGTCGGCGGTCACCTCGTCGGCGGCCGACGAGGTCGACAAGCTCACCTGGGCCACGCGCTGGGGTGCCGATACGGTGATGGACCTGTCCACGGGCCGCGACATCCACACGACCCGGGAGTGGATCATCCGCAACAGCCCGGTCCCCATCGGCACGGTGCCCATCTACCAGGCCCTCGAGAAGGTCGACGGCACGCCCGAGGAGCTGACCTGGGACGTGTTCCGCGACACGGTGATCGAGCAGGCGGAGCAGGGCGTCGACTACATGACCATCCATGCCGGCGTGCGACTGCGCTACGTCCCGCTGACGGTGGACCGGGTCACGGGGATCGTGAGCCGCGGCGGGTCGATCCTGGCGGCGTGGTGCCTGGCCCACCACCGGGAGAACTTCCTCTACAGCCACTTCGACGAGCTGTGCGAGATCTTCGCCGCCTACGACGTGGCGTTCTCGCTCGGTGACGGGCTGCGGCCGGGCTCGATCGCCGACGCCAACGACGAGGCCCAGCTCGCCGAGCTGGCCACCCTGGGTGAGCTCACCGACAAGGCCTGGGCGCACGACGTGCAGGTGATGATCGAAGGGCCAGGCCACGTGCCCATGCACAAGATCAAGGAGAATGTGGAGCTCCAGATGGAGCTGTGCCACGAGGCGCCCTTCTACACGCTGGGGCCGCTGGCCACCGACATCGCCCCCGGATACGACCACATCACGTCCGCGATCGGTGCGGCGATGATCGGCTGGTTCGGCACGGCGATGCTCTGCTACGTCACGCCCAAGGAGCATCTCGGCCTGCCCGACCGCGACGACGTCAAGCAGGGCGTGATCGCCTACAAGATCGCCGCCCACGCCGCCGACGTGGCCAAGGGGCACCCGGCGGCGCAGGCGTGGGACGACGCGCTGTCCAAGGCGCGCTTCGAGTTCCGCTGGCAGGACCAGTTCGACCTCGCCCTCGACCCCGACACCGCGCGCGCCTACCACGACGAGACGCTGCCGGCCGAGCCCGCCAAGACTGCCCACTTCTGCTCGATGTGCGGTCCCAAGTTCTGCTCGATGGCGATCACCGACAAGGTGCGCGAGTACGCCGCCGAGCACGGGGTCGCCGCCGGGCGCGAGGCTCTCGAGCTGGGCATGGAGGAGAAGGCGGCGGAGTTCGTCGCCGCCGGCGGGGCGGTCTACGTCGAGGACCCGGCCGTCCGCGACCCGGGCGGCCCTCGGGAAGGGGCCGCGGCTCCTTGACCTTCGACGATGCGCCGGGGCGGTCGCTCGGTCGGCTGCACGTTCTGGTCGACTCGCTGATCGTGGCCGAGGCGGCCCTGGAGGGTGGCGCCCCCACGCTGCAGGTGCGGATCAAGACCGGCAGCGACGCCGATCGCCTGCGACTGAGCGAGGCGATCGCCGCGCGTTGCCGGGCGGCCGGCGCCACCTGCCTGGTGAACGATCGGGCCGACGTGGCGCTGGCCGTGGGGGCGGACGGCGTGCACGTCGGCGTCGACGACCTGCCCGTGGCCACCGTGCGCCGACTGGTGGGGCCGGACCTGTTCGTGGGGGGGACGGCCCGCGACCCGGAGACCGGATGCCGGCTGGTGGGCGAGGGTGCGAGCTACCTCGGGGTCGGCCCCACGTTCGCCACCAGGTCGAAGACCGGGCTGCCGGAGCCCATCGGCGTCGCCGGCGTGCGGGCGGTGGCGTCGGCGGTCTCGATCCCGGTCATCGCCATCGCCGGGATCTCCGCCCAGCGGGTGGACGAGGTCATCGCGGCCGGCGCATGGGGGGTGGCGGTGATCGGCGCCGTCTCGGACGCGCCCGACCCCCACAGCGCCACCCACGAGATGATGCTGGCCGTCGCCAAGGCCGTCGAGGCGCAAACTGCGAACTTGCGGCAGCTGGAGACCCCATGAGGGCCCCTGCTGCCGCAAGTTCGGAGAGGGGGCCGGCATGAGCCCCGACGTCGTCGTCGTGGGCGGGGGCGCCATCGGGATGGCGTCGGCGTGGCGGCTGGCCCGGCGTGGCGCGGCCGTCACGGTCGTAGACCCCGATCCGGGGGGCGGCGCCTCCGGCGTGGCGGCGGGCATGCTGGCGCCGGTCACCGAGGCGCGCATGGGCGAGGACGCCCTCCTGCGCCTCAACCTGGCGTCGTGGTCGCGCTGGCCGTCCTTCGCGGCCGAGGTCGAGGACGCGGCGAGCGCACGGGTCGGCTACCGCGCCGACGGCACCCTGGTGGCGGCGCTCGACGCCGACGACCGGGTCGCGCTCGACGACCTGGCGGCGCGGCACCGGGCGATGGGCCTCGACGTCGCGCCGTTGCGTGGCCGCGAGGTCCGTCGCCTCGAGCCCGGCCTGGCGCCCGGGGTGCGGGCCGGGTTCCTGGCCGCCGGCGAGCGCTCGGTGGACCCGCCCGCGCTGGTGGAGGCCCTTCGTCGCGCGGCGACGTCGGCGGGGGTCCGCCAGGTGACGGCGGCGGTCGAGCGGATCGCGACGGCGCCCTCGGGCGGGCGGGTGACCGGCGTGGTGACGGCC
>JBKOUY010000235.1:0-2608 GCA_046723645.1 Actinomycetota bacterium
GGCGCGCAGCCGTCCCAGGCCGCGCCGCCGCCCGCGTACAGCCCGCCGGTCGCTGCACCCATCGCCGATCCCTTCCGGCCGCCGGCCGGGCCCTACGGCGCCGGCAACCGCGGCCTCGAGTACGACACCGAGCCCGGCGACCCGGTCCGGGCCAGCGCCGACGGGACGGTGGTGTTCGCCGGGCCCGTGGCCGGCGCACTCCATGTCACGCTGCGCCACGACGACGGCGTCCGGACCTCGTATTCGTTCCTCCGCACCATCGCCGTGGTGCTCGGCCAGCGGGTCCGGGCCGGCCTCCAGGTCGGGACGGCCGGCGAGCGGCTGCACTTCGGTGCCCGCGCCGGTGATGCGTACTTCGACCCGGCGTCGCTGTTCGTCAGCCGCGAGGTTGCGGTCGAGCTGTTGCCGTTCGAGATCCCTCCGGGCAGCAGCCCCGCGTCCGAGGCGAGGGCGCTCGCGCAACTGGCGCTCGACGGCGGCGGGGGCCTCGCCATCCCGGGCGTCGGCGCAGCCTTTGGCTGGCTGTACGACCGCGCCAGCACCACCATCACCTACGCCGCCCAGCTCGACCTGGCCGCCCGAGGCCTCGGCGTCGCCGCCGACCTGGGCAACCGGCTGATTCACCGCGGGCCGTGCTCCGACGGTCCGCCGCCGGCCGCCCCAGCGCGGGGCCGGGATCGGGTGGCCATCACGGTGGCCGGCTTCGGTTCGTCGAGCTCCGAGGCCGCCATCGACTCGCTACGCGTCGCGGACCTGGGATACGACCGCGATCGGGTGGTGCGGTTCAGCTACGCCGGCGGCCGCGTGCCGGGCTCCGGGGGCGCACTCGGCGAGCTCGGCGCCAACCCATACGAGCCCGAGGCGACCCAGGGCGACCTTCGTGGCGCCGCCCGACGCCTGGCCGACCTGGTGCAGGACGTCGCCGCCGCCGACCCCGAGGCGACGATCGACCTGTTCGCCCACTCACAGGGCGGCCTCGTCGCCCAGCTGGCGCTGCTCGAGCTCGGCGCTCGGGGCGCGGCGCTCGACCGCGTGGGCGTCGTGACCACCCTCGGCACCCCGCACAAGGGATCCGACATGGCCACGGCCGTCGTCGGAGCCAACACCACGCTCACCGGCAACGTGGGGCTGGATGTCTCTGCGTCGCTGTGGGGAAGCGGCATCGACCCGGACGCCCCGGCGATACGGCAGATGGCCGAGCACTCCGACGTGATACGCGAGCTGGCCGCCGACGGCCTCCCCGAGGGCGTCCGGCTCGTGTCCATCGCCGCCCGCGGCGACGTGGCGGTGGCGGCACCCAACACCGAGGTCGCCGGCGCCACCAACGTCACGGTGCCGGTGTCGGGCTGGTCCGCCCACGCCGACCTCGTGGCGTCCGACGAGGCCACCGCCGAGATGGCGCGGGCGCTGGCGGGCCAGCCACCGGGCTGCGAGGGGTGGCGCGACGTGGTCGCCGACGTGCTGGTCGGCCACGCGATCTCGGCCGCCGAGGACCAGCTCGGCGCCGCAGCCCTGGCCGAGCTGCCCTGAGCCGAGATGCCCGGAGCAATCACATGGCGGGTCTCGGCGACCTACCGATAGGCTGTCCCGCCGGCCGGAAACGCTCTGGCCTGCACGCCACCACACAGCCGGACCCAACCCACGGTCGTCCTCGGACGCGCGGGTCCGGCAACGACCAACCGATGGGACGAAAGGGAACAGACACGTGGCTGTCGTCACCATGAAGCAGCTGCTGGAGGCCGGGGTCCACTTCGGCCACCAGACCCGCCGTTGGAACCCCAAGATGAAGCGCTTCATCTTCGGCGAGCGCAACGGCATCTACATCATCGATCTAGAGCAGACGCTCGCTCGCATCGAGACGGCGTATACGTTCGTGCGCGACACCGTCGCCAACGGCGGCTCGATCCTGTTCATCGGGACCAAGAAGCAGGCGCAGGAACCGATCCAGCAGTACGCCGAGAAGTGCGGCATGCCCTACATCAACCAGCGCTGGCTGGGCGGCATGCTCACGAACTTCCAGACGATCAACAAGCGGGTCGCCAAGATGCTCGAGTACGAGCGCATGCGCGACTCGGGGGAGTTCGACGCGATGCCCAAGAAGGAGGCCCTGCTGCTGGGGCGTGAGCTCGACAAGCTCGAGCGCTACCTCGGCGGGATCCGGTACATGGAGCGCCTCCCGCAGGCGATCTTCGTGCTCGACACCAAGAAGGAGCACATCGCTGTCACCGAGGCAAACAAGCTGGGCGTGCCCGTCGTGGCGGTCGTCGACACCAACTGCGATCCCGACGTCATCGACTACGTGATCCCCGGAAACGACGATGCCATCCGCTCGGGCACGCTGCTCAGCCGCGTCATCGCCGATGCCGTGATCGAGGGCAAGCACATCGCGTCGTTGCGCGCGCCGGTCGCCACCCGTTCCGCCGATGATGAGGCGCGCGTCGCCGCCGAGCAGGCGGAGGCCCGGCGCCAGGCACTGGCCGAGGCTCGCGAGCGTGACGCCCGCATCGCCGGTGGGCGCACCACGCCGCGGCCCCCCGCGGCCCCGTCCGTCGATTCCCCGACCCCACCGGCGCCGCCGGCTCCGGCCGCCGACGAGTCCACCACGAGC
>JBKOUY010000218.1:0-7308 GCA_046723645.1 Actinomycetota bacterium
GGTTACACGGACTCGGCGTCGTCCTCGGCGAGGATGGCGTAGAGCTTGCGGCGGGTCTCGGCGAGCACCTCGAGGGCCCGGGCACGCTGCTCGTCGGACCCGGAGAACCCGACCTGGCCCAGCGCGTTCATGACGCCGAACGACGCCTTGCGGAAGTCGTTGACCGTCGACATGGTGTCGTCGTCGGCGAACTGCGCCCAGGGCGGGGCCTCCGTGGCCTTCGCCGCCTCCTCGCGGCCGGCGTCGGTCAGCGTGAACCGCTTGCGACCCTCGCTCGTTTCGCTGGTGATCAGGCCCTCGTCCTCCAGCAGCTGCAGCGTCGGATAGACCGAGCCGGGGCTGGGGCGCCAGATGCCCCCGGTGCGCTCGTCGAGCTCCTGGA
Source organism: Actinomycetota bacterium (assembly GCA_046723645.1). GTDB lineage: Bacteria > Actinomycetota > Acidimicrobiia > Acidimicrobiales > VFJN01 > DASQUK01. The sequence goes on from JBKOUY010000218.1 coordinate 383, forward strand.
TCATCTCGTAGCCGTGCATCGGCCGCTCGCTGAGCAGCGCCAGCAGCGCGGCCCTGACGTCGCCACGGTTGCGGCGCCGACGACCCCGTCCGCCGCGGCCGCCGCGGCCCCGGGGGTCGAAGTCGAAGGCAAAGTGGCCGGGGAACGGCGCCGTCCACGGTCCAAAGTGGTGGCCGAAGGTTCGATTTCTCATCGTCACTCCCATCGATCGATTGTCGATGGGTTGACGATATATCGTTAGCTGCCGATTCCCAACCCCGTCAGCCCAGGGACTTGAGGGCGATCCGCAGTTCGTCGTTCATGGCCGCCGGCACCTCGTAGCCCTCCTCGTCCCGGATCTCGTCGAAGCGGTCACGCACGGTCTCGGCGGTCAGGGCTGGGTCGACGATGCCTTTGGTCACCCCCAGGAACACCCGCGCCACCCGGCCGCCCCCCAGCGTGTAGAGCTCGCCGGTCACGGGGCAGTCCTCGTGGGCCAGGAAGACCACCACGGGCGTAACCGACTCCGGGAGCAGCTTGTCCGCGATCGGCCCGAGGAGGTCCTCGGTCATCCGGGTCTTGGCCACGGGTGCAATCGCGTTGACCTTGATGTTGTTCTTGGCTCCCTCGACGGCGAGCACCCGGGTCAGGCCGACGAGGCCCATCTTGGCGGCGCCGTAGTTGCTCTGGCCGAAGTTGCCGAACACCCCGGCGCCCGAGCTGGTGTTCACGATGCGGCCGTAGTTCTGCGCGCGCATGTGCTCCCAGGCCGGCTGGGTGACATGGAAAGCGCCCCGCAGGTGGACGTCGAGCACCGGGTCGAGATTGGCGGGGCCCATGTTCTTGAACGAGGCGTCCCGCAGGATGCCGGCGTTGTTGATGACGATGTCGATGCGACCGAACCGGTCCAGCGCCGTCTGCACGATGGCCCGGCCGCCCTCAGGGGTCGCCACCGAGTCGTAGTTGGCGACGGCTTCGCCGCCCGCCGCGGTGATCTCGTCGACCACCGCCTGGGCGGCGGTCGTGCCGCTCCCGGTCCCGTCGACGGAGCCGCCGAGGTCGTTGACCACGACCAGGGCGCCCCGGCGGGTCAGCTCGAGCGCGTGGGACCGACCCAGGCCCCCGCCGGCGCCCGTGATGATCGCGACCTTGCCGTCGAATCCGAGATCAGCCATGGCCGAGGAGCGTAGAAGGGCGCCCGGCGGGTCCCCGAATCGATCGCGTCCCTCGGGCGCGCATGGCTACGACCGCCGGCGGGACCGCGCGTCCAGCCACGAGGCGATCGAGAGCAACAGGTAGACCGCAGCGACCATCAACGCCACCCACGCGTTGTCACCAGCGACGGGCGCCAGCGCCAGACACACGACGGATGCCAGGAGGAAGAACGCGGCGCGGCGGTCGATCGGACGCACGTCTCAGCTCACCATGTCCACGAGGAGGAACGTCAGGAACGCCACCGTGAACGCGCCCGGGATGGTGAGCACCCACGCCCACACGACCCGACCCGCGACGCCCCAGCGCACGGCCGACAGCCGGCGGGCGGCCCCGACGCCCACGATGCCTCCGGTGATGGTGTGCGTGGTCGACACCGGGATTCCGCCGGCCGACGTGGCGAACAGCGTGACCGCCGCTGCCGACTCGGCGGCGACACCGCCGACCGGCTGCAGCCTGGTGATGCGGGACCCCATCGTCTTGACGATGCGCCACCCCCCCGTGAGCGTGCCGAGCCCGATCGCGGTGTGGGCGGCCAGCACCACCCACAGGGGTACCGACTCTCCGGGGCTGGCGTGGCCGGTGGCGATGAGGAGGGCGAGGATGACGCCCATCGTCTTCTGGGCATCGTTGCCGCCGTGGCCGAGGCTGAATGCGGCGGCAGATGCGAGCTGGCCGTGGCGGAAGCCGCGGTTGAGCCGCTCGACGTCGCGGCTGCGGCGGAAAGTCCAGAGGATGACGAGGGTCAGCGTGAGCCCAAGGGCGAGGCCGATGAGCGGCGACAGCACGATGAACACGCCGATGGTGCGCAGGCCGCTGGCCACGAGCACGCCGAAGCCGGCTTTCGCGACGGCGGCGCCCGCCATCCCGCCGACCAGGGCGTGTGACGAGCTGGTGGGCAGGCCGAGGTAGAAGGTGATGAGGTCCCAGGCGATGGCACCCAGCAGGCCGGCGAACACGACCCCGATCGACAGCACGTCCTGGTCGACCACGTCGTTGGCGATCGTGGCGGCCACGTGGTCGCCGAACACCAAGAAGGCCGCGAAGTTGAAGAAGGCTGCCCAGACCACCGCGATGCGCGGGGTCAGCACTCGCGTCGACACCACGGTGGCGATCGAGTTGGCGGCATCGTGGAAACCGTTGACGTAGTCGAAGGAGAGCGCGACGACGACTACGAAGATGAGCGCGTACTCCATGGGGGCTCGGCTCGGCGCTAGTGCGCCCGCCCGGGCTCGGATCCGCGTCTCATGCGTGCTTGAGCACGATCGACTCGACCACGTCGGAGATGTCCTCGAGCGTGTTCAGGGCCGCCTCCATCGACTCGATCACATCCTTCAAGCGGATGACGTCGAGGGCGTCGAACTCGCCGCTGAACAGCCGGGCCAGGATGCGGCGGTGCACGGCGTCGCCTTCGCTCTCCAGGCGGTCGACGGCGTCGAGGTGGGGTTGGACGCCCTTCATCGACTCGAGTCGCGCCAGGAGCGCCTGGGTCTCGTCCGCACACTGGACGAGCAGGTCGGCCTGTTCCTTGAGCTCCGGCATCGCCGAGGTGATGCCGGTGATCTGCATCCGGTGCGACACCTCGAGCATGTCATCGACCACGTCGTCGAGCTCCTCCGCCAGGGCATGGATGTCCTCGCGGTCGAACGGGGTGACGAACGTGGTGTTGAGCCGCTGGACGATCGTGCGGACCAGTTCGTCCCCCCGGTGTTCGCAGGCGGCGACCTTCTCGTGCCCGGCGGGATCGGTGGGATCAGAAAGCAGCTCCCGCAGCCGGTGGGCGCACTCGGCCACGTTGGCGGCCGATTCGTTGAACAGCCGGAAGAACGCGTCGTCGGACGGAACCAGGCGAAAGCGCATCAGGCCCCCACGGCCAGATAGCGGATGCGTTCTGCGATGTGCACGGCATGGTCGCCGAGGCGCTCGTAGAACCGTGCTACGAGAGTGGTCTGCAGGGCGTCGGGCAGCGCAAGGGTGCCCTTCCCCAGCTCCTGGACCAGCTGGTCGTGCAGGCTGTCGATGCGATCGTCGGTCGCGTCGAGGCGCTCGGCGGCGTCGGCGTCCCGCTCGGCCCACGCGTCGGCCGCGCCCTGCCACATCTCGACGCAGGTGGTGCCCAACTGCTCGAGGAGCCCACGGACGGTGGGCGTGAGGCGCAGCGCCAGTCCCGTGGTGGCGCGCTGGGCGATGTGCTCGGCGAGGTCACCGCTCCGCTCCAGCTCGGGCACGACCCGGAGCACCGAGACGAGGTAGCGCATGTCGCGGGCCATGGGTGCTTGCGTCACCAGCTCGCGCTCTGCCACCTGCTCCAGATCCGCCTCGAGCTGATCGACGAGCGCGTCGCGGCTCGCCAGGCGGCGGGCCATCTCCGCATCACCGGAAAGCAGCGACTCGGAGGCCGCCGCCACGCCCTCGGTCACGAGCGCGAACAGGCGGATGACCCTGGCGTCGATGTCGTCGAGCTCCTGGTGGAACCGCTTGCGCAGCTCTTGGGCGGGCTCGAAGGGCTCGGACACGGCCGAACCGTACCCGCCCGTTCGGACTCCGATCACACGTGGTTCATACCGCTCGGCGTCACCTGTTACCCGGCGGCGGAGTTGTCCATCGCGTACGCCCGCAGGCGCTTGTAGTCGACCTTGCCGTTGGGCGCCCGGCCGATGCTGTCGATGACGAAGACCCGCTTCGGCGCCTTGTAGACGGCCAGCCTGGAGCGAACGTGGTCGATGACAGCATGTGGCGCGACGTCGACGCCGTCGGCGACCTCGACCACCGCCGCGACCGCTTCGCCGAAGCGATCGTCGGGGATGCCCACAGCCACCGCATCCCGGATGCCGGGGTAGGTCTTGAGCGCTTCCTCGACCTCCTCGGGGAAGACCTTCTCGCCGCCCGTATTGATGACCACGGAACCCCGGCCGAGCAGGGTCAGGCTGCCGTCGGCCTCCACCCTGGCGTAGTCCCCCGGGCACGAGTAGCGCCGACCCTCGAACTCGATGAACGTGGCGGCCGTCTTCTCCGGGTCCTTGTAGTAGCCGACCGGCTGGTGGCCCCCCACGGCCACCCGGCCGATCTCGTCGGACCCGGGCTCAACGCGGTGGCCGTCGTCGGTGATGACAATGGTGTTCTCGCCGAGCACGAACTTCGCCGTGTCGCTGGCCGACGTGCCCGACGAGATCGACTGGCCCATGCCGATCGCCTCCGACGACGAGAAGGCGTCGACCAGCAGCATGTTGGGGTGATGCTTGAGCAGGCCCTGCTTGACCGGTTCGCTGAACATCACGCCCGATGACGCGACCAGGAACAGGCTGGCGAGGTCCCACCGGCCCGGGTTCTCGTCCAGTGCCCTGAGCATCGGCTTGCCGAAGGCGTCGCCGACGATGGCGATCTGGTTGACCCGCTCGCGCTCGATCGTGTCGAACATCTCCTCGACGTCGAAGCGGCGCGAGGCGAGCGTGACCGTGCTACCCCCCAGCGCCAGGCAGATGAGCTGCGTGTACAGGCCGGTGCCGTGCATCAGAGGGCAGGCCGGCAGGCCCACGGGGCCCACGTCCTTGACCTGGTCACGCACGATCCCCGGGTCGGCGTCTGCGTCCTTGTAGACGGGGTTCACCTGCGACACGAGGTTGCGGAACAGGTCGTCCTGCCGCCACATCACACCCTTCGGCATGCCGGTGGTACCGCCGGTGTAGAGCATGATCAGGTGGTCGCCGTCACGTCCCCAGGGCCCGGCCGCCCGCGCGGGGTGCGACGCGGCCGCGTCTTCGTAGGCGACCGCCCACTCGGGGCGCGGACCGCTGCCGTCGTCGACCCACAGCCACGTCGCCACCCGGGGGACTCGGTCCCGGATGCGTCCGATCGTGTCGGTGAAGGCGCCGTGGAAGACGACCGCCACGCAGTCGGCGTTGTCCCACAGGTAGACCAGCTCGTCGTCCTGGTACCGGTAGTTCGTGTTGATCGGGACCAGGCCGGCCTTGAAGGCCGCGAACATCGACTCGATGTACTCGGGGCAGTTGTAGAGGTACTGCGCGACCTTGTCCTGCTCGGCCACGCCGGCGTCGAGGAGCGTCTGGGCCACGCCGTTGGCCCGGCGGTCGAACTCGCCCCAGGCGATGCGCCGGTCGCCCTGGATCTGGCTCGGGGCCTCCGGGATCTGCTGGGCGACGACCTCCCAGACATCGGCGAAGTTCCAGCCTGGCATCGGGCGCTCCTCGGGGGGTCGGCGGCTCGTCGGAGGGTAGCGGTTGGTCCCCAGGTGGCCCACCCCACGTAGGGTCGTCACGTGGACTTCGAGCTTCCGGCCGACGACGACCCACGCCGGTCCGAGGTGCGCGCCTGGCTGGCCGAGCACCCGTTGCCGTCGGGCCGTGAGCTGGCCGAGGCCGGGCTGGTTGCGCCCCACTGGCCCAAGCCCTACGGGCTCGATGCCGATCCCGTGCACCAGCTGGTCATCGACGAAGAGCTGCGGCGGGCACGCGTCTCCCGGCCGGCCAACCCGGTCGGCATCGGCTGGGCCGGTCCGACGCTGCTCCACGCCGGCACCCGGGCGCAGCAGGAGCGCTACCTGCCGCCGCTGCTGTCGGGGGACGAGATCTGGTGCCAGCTCTTCAGCGAGCCGGGGGCGGGCTCCGACCTGGCGTCGCTCACCACCCGCGCCGTGCGGGACGGCGACGAGTGGGTGGTCACCGGGCAGAAGGTCTGGACCTCGCTCGCCCACGAGGCCCGCTTCGGGATCCTCATCGCGCGGACCGACCCCGAGGCGCCCAAGCACCGCGGCATCTCGTACTTCGTCTGCCCCATGGACGCGCCGGGCGTGACCGTTCGGCCGATCGTCGAGATGACCGGCGTCCACATGTTCAACGAGGTGTTCCTCGACGGCGTGCGCCTGTCGGCGGACAGCCTCGTCGGCGAGGTGAACCGTGGTTGGGAGCTGGCGAAGGTGACGCTGGCGAACGAGCGGGTGTCACTCTCGACGGGCGGCGGGCTGTGGGGCCGGGGCCCGGCCGCCGAGGACCTGCTCGCCATCGTCCGGTCCCGTGGACCGGTCTCCGACCCGGTGCTGCGCGATCGGATCGTCCGCCTCCACATCGAGGGCGAGCTGCTGCGCCTGATCCGTTTGCGGACGGTGAGCGCCCAGATTCGGGGCGAGCCGCCGGGGCCCGAGGCGTCCGTCCGCAAGGTGCTGGCGGACAAGCATGGGCAGCGCCTGTTCGGCCTGGCCAAGGATCTTGCGGGAGCGTCCGGGATGCTCACCGACCACGGCCCGCTCGGTGTCCCGGTCGACCTATGGCACTACGGATTCCTGTTCGCGCCGGCTCTGACCGTGGGGGGCGGCACAGGTGAGGTCCAGCGGAACATCATCGGCGAGCGGGCGCTGGGCCTGCCGCACGATTGAGGGTCGATTCCGCGGATCACGCACTGTCATTCCGACCGCAGTCGTCGGTCCCCAGAACACGGCGGGATCGACCCTCACTGACTGCCGTGGTCAGTCAGGCGGCGGCGGGCTCGACGCAGGTGCCGACGCGGTCGTCCGACGCCGGTCGTGCCTCCGAGGCTTGGCGCATGGCCCGCATCTGGCGGGCGGTCCACGCAGTGACGAGACCGGTGGCCACGCTGCCCAGGAGCAGGGCGACCCGGACGTCGGTCAGCTCCGCCACCGCACCGATGATGGGGCTCCCGATCGGTGTCGACCCGAGAAAGACAACGGTGAGGAGCGCCAGCACCCGACCCCGCATCGGTGG
>JBKOUY010000063.1:0-3942 GCA_046723645.1 Actinomycetota bacterium
CCGCTGGCCTGGCGCGCGCCGCCCGCCCGGTCGGACTGGCGCCACCCGGCCCGCGGCGTCTCGCCGGTTAGGGCCGGCTCGGGAAGCTGGTCGCTGCGGCCCCCCGGGACGCGCTCCCCGCCCCCCCGAGCACCCGGGGCGGGCATCGGCAGGCCGGGTATGCCCCGCGGAGGCGTGGGCCGGGCGCGTGGGCGGCGCGGCCGCTCGGAGGGCAGGTCCGGCAGATCGGCCAGGCGGCTGGGCTCGGGTAGGGGCTCCGGGCTGTCGACGTCGGCGACGCCGAGCTCGACGAGGTCACGCACGGCCCGGGACGCGTTCAGCTCGCTGAGGCCGAGGGAGCTCGCCACCTCGCCCACGGAGCGACCACCTCCCACCGCCACGAGGGAGCGCCAGCGGTCGGCATCGATCGTGACCTCGTCGCTGGACAGCTCCGAGGTCAGGCTCACCCGGTGGTCGAGCGACGGGACGACGGCCTCCAGCTCGGTCCACTCGCTGAGCAGGGAGTTGGCGCGGCGCAGGAGGTCGTTGACGTCGTCGGGATGCTCGGCGTTGGGCGTGTGGCTGTCGGCGTCGAACGCAAACGAACCACTGCTGAAGCGCAGGAGCTCGAACACCACCTCGTCGGTAGGCGCGCCATCGACGGCACGGTCGGCGTCGGCGTCGACCACCCGGCCGTCGCGCAGCCAGACACTCCCCTGCCCGCGGTCTCCGTCGATGCGAAGACGCCCGGTCTTGCTGGTCGTCGCCAGCAAAGTGAGCACGTCTGGGAGAGAAAACGTGTCGAGAGTCCCTTGGAGCGCCAACGCTGTACCTCCGATGTGCTTTGGTCCCCGCCAAACATCCCCAGCGCTGGCTCCCAGCCTAAACCGCGCGTCCAGCACGCGCCCAGCGGCGTTTTGACCGCTCCCCGCCCACAGGGTGTGGTGTCACCCCATGAGCCGCGTCAGTTGGGCCACGGCGGCGGCCGACATGGCCTCCAGGGGTGGGTCCTCGCCCGTCCAGCGGCGGAAGCCGTGGGCGGCCTGGTGGATGAGCATGCCGAGCCCGTTGACCGCCACGGCGCCCTGGTCGCGCGCGGCCGCCAGCAGCGGCGTCGTCGCCGGGTGGTAGATGAGGTCGACCACCACCTGCCCGGGACGTAGCGCGGCGGGGTCGAGAGGCAGCGGCTCAGGCGTCCCATCGGCGGCGGTGACGACCCCCATGCCGAGCGGCGTGGCGTTGACCACCAGGTCGGCATCGGCGACGTCGGCCTCGGAACCGACCCGGCCCCGCTCCCCCGCCAGGATCGCGGCGCGGGCCGCGGGCTCGGGTGACCGATTCACGATGGCCACGTCGGCCGCGCCCGCGTCGCCGAGCGCCAGCGCCACCGCCCTGCCAGCGCCGCCGGCTCCCACCACCACGCAGCGCAGCCCCGCTGGGTCGACGCCCTCGTCGGCCCGCAGTGCGTCCACGAACCCGGCGCCGTCGGTGTTGTCCCCCAGCAGCCGGTCGCCCCGCCAACACACGCAGTTGACGGCGCCGAGGGTGGCGGCCACCGGGGTCCGCTCGTCGACGGCATCGTGCGCCGCGGCCTTGTGCGGCATGGTGACCGACAGCCCGCCGATCCCCAGCTCGCGCACGGCGGCGATGGCGTGCGCCCCGCGACCGGCGGGCACGTCGAACACCAGGAACACCCAATCGGCGTCGACGGCCGCGAATGCGGCGTTCAGGATGGTTGGCGACAGCGAGTGCCGGACCGGCGAACCGATCAGCGCCGCCAGCCGGGTGGACCCGGTGATCACTCGTCCCAGATGGTCGGACGGTGACCGAATGACGGCCGGACAGAGGACTGGCGGGGGGTGTGGGGGGCAGAGGCTCCTGCCGGAGCCCCCCGCTGTCGCTCGAGCCGGCTTCGCCGGTCGAGCGACCGAAGATCGACGCCACCGCCCGGCGGCGGCCAAAGCTTCGTCGAGCGACCTCCGGTTGCGAGACGAGACATCACCCGCAGCCGAGTCCGGCTTCGTTGCATCGCTGCTTGGCCTCGACGAACTCGTCGTAGTCGGCCGTGAACACGTGGGACCCGTCGTCGGCCTGGGCATCGAGGACGTAGTAGAGCCAGTCGCCGTCGGCGGGGTTCAGGGCAGCCTCGATGCTGGCCCGCCCGGGTGAGGCGATCGGCGTGGGTGGCAGCCCGGCCCGGTTGCGGGTGTTGTACGGCGACTCGGACTCCAGGTCGGCCTGGCTGAGCCTGCAGCCGCCCGGCTCGTTCTTGATGTAGCAGCTCGTGGCGTCGATCTGCAGGGGCATCTTCTCGGCCAACCGGTTGTAGATCACCCGGGCGACACGCGGGCGGTCCTGGTCGGTGCCGGCCTCCTCCTCGACGAGCGACGCCACGGTCAGCACCTGGTAGGGCGACAGGCCCAGGGCCTGCGCTCGGCCCTGCACGTCCAGCTCGGCGAGCGTGCTGTCGAGTTGCGCGACCATCCGCTGGATGACGACGGCCTCGGTGTCGCCCTCCTCGACCGCGTAGGTCTCGGGGAAGAGCGTGCCCTCGAGCGACCGCTGGTCCGCCGGGAGGACGCCCGACCGGGATGCGGGGTCCGCGAGCGCGGCCTGCAGTTTCTCGGCCGTGAATCCGCTGTCCTTGGTGACTTCGGGATCGGCGAGGCGGGCCACGGTCTGCGTCAGGGTCAGGCCCTCCGGAACGGTGATCAGGATGGAGTTGGGCGGCAGGGCGCCCTCCTCGAGGGCGTCGATCGCCTCGGTGAACGACGAGTTGAGCCGCATGCGGTAGGGGCCGGCCTGGAACTCCCCGGGATCGCGGAAGCGGATGTACCAGTCCCACACCGTGGCGTTGCTGATCACCCCGGCGTCGGCGAGCTCGTGTCCGATGTCGCTTGTCGACGCCCCGTCCGGGATCTCGACCAGCACCTCATCGCCCGGCTCCCCTGACGGATCGATCTCACCCTGGACCCATCTCCAGGCGAACCATCCGCCAGCGCCGACCGCCACCAGCAGGAGCACGAACCCGAGGAGCACGGTGCGGCAGCCCCGCCGACGGGAGAGCCCCTCCCCCTCATCGCCCTCGTAGTCGTCGTACTCGTCCTCGTAGTAATCCTCGTCGTACCCGTCGTCCGGGTAGGTGTCGGCGGCATAGGGATCGCCCGTGCGGGTAGCGGCGGGGTAGGCGCCGGCCCGGGACCCGGCGGCCGTCGGCCCGGTGCGGTACGCCCCGGTCGTCGGCCCGGCGCCGGTCGCGCCCCCCTGGTAGGCCCCCGCCGGGGGCTCCCCCCATGCCGGGGGCTGCCGGGGCGCCAGGTCGTTGTCGCGGTTGACCGGGCCGTCCCAGAACTCGTCGAAGGCGTTCCCGGCGGCGTCGTCGCGGCGCCTATGACGGCGGCGGCGCTCGGGCGGAGCTGGCTCGTGTGACAGCGGCATGCGGCGAGGCGGATGAGGTGGCCGGCTTGGCGGATCACGTCCGTGGCTGGCCGGCATCCAACCACGACTGGAGGATCACCGTAGCAGCGACCTGATCCACGACCCGGCGACCCTTGCGGCCCCTCACGCCGGCCGAGCGCAGGCGCTGCTGCGCCTCCACCGTGGACAGCCGTTCGTCCCAGGTCACCACGCCGACGGGCAGGCGGGCGCGCAGCTCGTCGGCCTCGTCGAGGACGCCCCGGGCGGCCGGGCCGACCGACCCGTCGAGCGACAGCGGCAGCCCCACCACCACGATGTCGGCGGCTGCGTCGGCCACCAGCTCCGCGATCCTGCGGTGGTCGTCGGCCCGGTCCCCCGAGCGGGTGAGCACGTCGTAGGGCGTCGCCACCGTGCCGGCGCTGTCGGACAGGGCCACGCCGATCCGCCGGGTCCCGAGGTCGAGCCCGATCGCGCGCATCATCTCTGGAGGGGGGAGGGAGACCCTCCCCCCTCCACCTCCCCCCACCTCCTTGGCCGCCCCCCAAG
>JBKOUY010000015.1:0-5268 GCA_046723645.1 Actinomycetota bacterium
CCGGCTCGAGGCGGCAGACGCCGCGGTCGCGGAGGCCGAGCATCGGCTGGACGCCCTGGTGGCCAAGGCCGGCGTGGCGACGCCCGGGTTCCTCGGTACCGGAGCCGAGGAGCAGCTCCGTCAGCCCGACCGCCCCAGTCGCAGCCGGCACCCACCGGGCGGCCGGCGCTGCCGCTGCCGCTGAACGTCGATGCCGCGTTGGTCGACATCCTGCAGGACATGTTCGAGTCGGCGGGTGCGTACGTGATGGGCCGGCGGATGGCGGACGGCGGGGAGGAGCCCTGGGGGGAGGAGCCGCCGTTCCACGCGCCGGTGTTCGTCGTCACCCACCGGGCCCGCGAGACGCTGGAGAGGAAGGGCGGCACCAGCTTCACCTACGTCACCGACGGGCTGGAGAGCGCCATCGACCAGGGGCGGGCGGCCGCGAACGGCCGCCGAGCTGGCGGGGGGTCTGGTTGTGGACCATCCGGCGGCCGGCGGCGTTTCGCAGCGTCAACCGTCGGGTATGCAAGCGGCGGCCGATCCCCCGGCCGAGGATCGACGATGGACCGCACCGCTCGCCCCGTGGCCTTCTCGTTGGAGGATGCCCCCGATCGGCTGGCCTGGATCTTCGGCTCGTCGCGCAGCGGCAGCACCTGGCTGCTGCGCATGCTGTCGTCGCTCGAGGACGTCACAGCGATCGACGACCCCCACCTCGGTCACCACCTCGGGGTATGGCGGCCGATCTCGCTGGCGTGGGCCACGGCCCAGTACCCGCCGGACCTGACGACCCTCGACCGGCTCAAGCACGACAAGGACAGCTACTTCTTCAGCGACCGCTACCGCGACGCCTGGGAGCCCGCGCTGCGCCGGCTCATCGTCGCTCGGTTCGACGCCGAGGTGGCCGACGGTCGAGATGGCCCCGCTCGGGAGCCCGTCGTGGTCGTCAAGGAGCCGGGCTCGCACGTCGCCGACCTGTTGATGAGGCTGTTCCCCGGGTCACGCATGATCTTCCTCCTGCGGGACGGGCGCGATGTGGTCGACTCGTGGCTTGCCGCCTACCGATACGGGTCGTGGGCCCTCGATGAGGGCGCGTTCCCCGTCACCGACGCCGGCCGGGAGGCGCTCGTCCGCTGGCAGTCGGCGGTCTGGGCCTTCCGGACCGCGGTCGTGCAGCGGGTGTACGAAGAGCATCTCCCCGACCGCCGGGTGCTCGTGCGCTACGAGGACCTCGTGGCCGACCCCGCCCGCGAGCTGGCCCGGATCTGCGCCTACCTCCCCCTCGACGCGTCCGCCCACGCGCTCGCGAACGTCGCCGCCCGCCACGCCTACGCCGCAGTGCCGCGGGCGGACAAGGGACACGACAAGGAGATCCGCTCGGCGACGCCCGGCGGCTGGCGCGACAACCTCACCCCGGCCGAGCACGACGTGATGCACGAGGTGATGGGGGCCAAGCTGGCCGAGCTCGGCTACCTGGAGCCCGAGCCCGTCGGCCTGGCGTAGCCCAGCCAACTTGTTCGGGCGGGGTGGATGGGCGCCGGTACCCTCGCGCCCATGCTGCGGCTGTTCGACACCGCCAAGGGGGGCGTCGTGCCCTTCGAGCCCCGGGAGCCGGGCAAGGTGTCGATGTACGTCTGCGGGCCGACGGTGTACGGCCCGCCGCACCTTGGTCACGGGCGCTTCTCCCTGGTGTTCGACGTGCTGCGGCGGTACCTCGCGTGGTCGGGCAACGAGGTCACCTACGTCTCCAACATCACCGACATCGACGACCGGATCATCGAGCGCGCGCAGCGGGAGGACCGCGGCTGGCGCGACATCACGGTTCGCTGCGAGGGCGTGTGGTACCGGGCGATGGATGCGCTCAACGTCCAGCGCCCCGACCACGACCCCCACGCCACGGCGTACGTCGACGGGATGGTCGAGCTCATCGGGCGGCTGGTCGACCACGGCGTCGCCTACCAGACCTCCGACGGCGTCTACTTCCAGTCCGAGCGGGTGGACGACTACGGCCTGCTGGCGCGCCAACCGCTCGACAGCCTCAAGGTCGGCGCCCGCGTCGAGGGCACGGAGGAGAAGCGCTCGCCGCTCGACTTCGCGCTTTGGAAGAAGGCCAAGCCGGGGGAGCCCACGTGGCCGTCCCCCTGGGGGCCCGGCCGGCCGGGCTGGCACACGGAGTGCGTGGTGATGTCGCTCGGCCTGCTGGGCGAGGGGTTCGACATCCACGGTGGGGGGCAGGACCTGGCGTTCCCGCACCACGAGAACGAGCGGGCGCAGGCGGTGGCCGACGGCCAGCGGTTCGCGCGCTACTGGTTGCACAACGGCTTCGTCGAGGTCGAGGGCACCAAGATGTCGAAGTCGCTCGGCAACGTGACCAACCTGCTCGACCTGGTGGAGCAGTACGACCCGCGCGCCTACCGCCTGCTCGTTCTGCGCTCGCACTACCGCTCGCCGATCGACGTGACCGACGACAGCCTGCGCGACGCCGAGCGGTCCCTCGACCGGCTCGACACGTTCGCCCGCAAGGCCGCAGAGCTGGACGTCACGACCGAGCCCGACCCGGAGGCGCTCGACCGGTTCCGGGCGGCGATGGACGACGACCTCGACACGCCGAAGGCCACGGCGCTGATGTTCGACCTCGTCCGCCGGGCGAACCAGCTGCTCGGCGCCGGCGACGCCGCCGCGGCCGCCCCCCTGGCGGCCGCGGCGCTCGAGCTCACCGGCGCCCTGGGCCTGGAGCTCAACGCCGAGGGCGGTGAGGTCCCCGACGCGATCCGGGAGCTGGCGCGCCAGCGCGACCTGGCCCGGGCCGTCAAGGACTGGGCCCGCGCCGACGCCCTGCGCAGCCAGATCGTCGCCGGCGGCTACGTGGTCGAGGACACGCCCGGGGGCACCGAGGTACGTCCCGCCTGAGATTCCTGCCGCGGGATCGGTGGCCCTGACCACCGATCCCGCGGCAGGAATCCGATAACGCCCGAGCCGGATCGCCCGCGGCGGCCGAGGGCTCGTCACCGATGCAGCTTGGTGGCGTTTACGGGTGGGGGTGTCGTCACCGTTGCGACGGGCGGGGGCTGGGGTAGGCTATGTTACCGATCGGTAACTATCGGATCGCCGGCATCGACCAAGGGCAGTGCGATGAGTGAGTTCTCGTTGAACCTGAGCGAAGACCAGCAGCAGATCCAGAAGTGGGTCCACGACTTCGCCGAGGAGGTCGTCCGTCCTGCGGCGCACGAGTGGGACGAGCGCGAGGAGTTTCCCTGGCCGATCGTCGAGGAGGCGGCGAAGATCGGGCTCTACTCGTTCGACTTCTTCGCGCAGGCGTCGCTCGGCGATCCGTCGGGCCTGACGCTCCCGGTGGCGCTCGAGGAGCTGTTCTGGGGCGACGCCGGCATCGGCCTGTCCATCTTCGGTTCCGGCCTGGCCGCCGCCGGCATCGCCGGGACCGGCCTTCCCGAGCAGGTCATGGAATGGGTGCCGCAGTGCTTCGGGACCGCCGATGACATCAAGCTCGGCGCGTTCTGCGTGTCGGAGCCCGACGCCGGCTCGGATGTCAGCTCTCTCAAGACGCGGGCGGTCTACGACGAGGCGGCCGACGAGTGGGTCCTCAACGGGACCAAGGCGTGGATCACCAACGGCGGCATCGCCGACGTCCACGTGGTCGTGGCCACCGTCGATCCCGCGCTCAAGGGCCGTGGCCAGGCGAGCTTCGTGGTCCCGCCGGGGACCAAGGGCCTGTCGCAGGGGCAGAAGTACCTCAAGCACGGGATCAAGGCGTCGCACACCGCCGAGGTCGTCCTCGACGACGTGCGCGTCCCCGGTGCCCTGCTCCTGGGCGGCAAGGAGAAGCTGGACGAGAAGCTGGCCCGGGCCCGCGAGCAGCAGACGACCGGCGCCAAGCAGCCGGCGATGGCCACGTTCGAGGCCACCCGGCCCGCCGTGGGCGCCATGGCGGTCGGCATCGCCCGGGCCGCCTACGAGTACGCGCTCGACTACGCCAAGGAGCGCAAGGCGTTCGGCAAGCCGATCATCGAGAACCAGGCGATCGCGTTCATGCTCGCCGACATGGCCACCGAGATCGACGCCGCCCGCCTCCTGGTCCACCGGGCCGCCTGGCTGGCCCGCAACGGCGGCTACAAGAACGCCGAGGGCTCGATGTCGAAGCTCAAGGCCGGCCGCACCGCGGTGTGGGTGACCGAGCGGGCCATCCAGATCCTCGGCGGCTACGGCTACACGCGTGAGTATCCGGTCGAGCGGATGCACCGCGACGCCAAGATCTACGACATCTTCGAGGGCACCGAACAGATCCAGCAGCTCGTCATCGCCAGGGCGATCAGCGGCCTGCGCATCGAGTAGGCGCTAGCTGCGGTTTCGCGCCCTTGTTGGGCGCTCGCCCGTCCGTAGGATCAGCGCGCCGTCCACGCCGTCCACGCCGGTTCGTCATGCTCGGCGACACGATCTGAATCGATCGCGATAATGCGTCGCGATGGCTGACCCTCAGGGCGGGCTCACGCTCCTGTTCACCGACATCGAGGGCTCGACCGTGCTCCTGCGCGAGCTCAAAGGGAGCTACGGCCTGCTGCTGCGAGTGCACCAGCGGATGCTCGAGCGATCGTTCGACGACCATCACGGCCGCCCGATGGGCAGCGAAGGCGACAGCCTGTTCTACGTCTTCCCGACCGCGAGGGACGCAGTGGCGGCGGCGGTGACGGCGCAGCAGCGGGTCGAGCACCACAGCTGGCCAGAAGGCGTTCGACTCAGGGTGCGGATCGGCATCCACCGCGGACCGGTGACGATCTCCGGCGGCGAGTACCTCGGCCTGACCGTCCACGAAGTTTCGCGAATCTGTGGGGTTGCCCACGGCGGCCAGATCGTCTGCTCGTCGGCGGTCGTCGACGCCCTCGGCCGCGACCACGCCGGAGGCGAGCTGCGCGACCTTGGCACGTTCGTGCTCCGCGGCTTTCCCGCCGGCACGCGCCTGTTCCAGGTGTGTGCGCCGGGTCTCGACGACGAGTTCCCCCCGCTCCGTGACACCGTCCGGGCGGGGGGCTGCCGGATGTCGATCTGGTTCCGGCAGTCGGCGTCCCGCAGCCCGACGCCACGTTCACCGGAGTCGTTGGGGTTCGAGACGGTCACCGGCAGGCCGCTCGGTGCAGGCACGGACGTGGAGATCCTCCCGGCGGCCCCCGAGGCCAGTGGCGCCTTTCGCATGATCGTCACCAGAGACGGCCACGTCGAGGAGGAGTACGACGGCCTGACCATCGGGGGCGCCACCGACGCCGCCACGGTCGTCAA
>JBKOUY010000206.1:0-13431 GCA_046723645.1 Actinomycetota bacterium
GAGGTCCTCGCCGGCAGCGAGCACGAGCTCCTCGCATGACACGTTCCGCACGCTGAGGCGGCCGGCGGCGATCAGGTCGCTCGCTGAGGCGACGAGCTGATCGATGGCGAGCTTCGAGCGATCGACCGCCAGTACATGACCGCTTGGTCCAACACGTCGAGCGACCTCCTTGGCTGTGGCACCCGGCCCGCAACCGATCTCAATCACACGCAGACCTGGACGGAGCGGCAGCGCGTCGACGATCTCCCGCAATCGAGGGGACAGCGCCGGCACGACGCCGACCCTAACCCGTCGTTCGTCGCGCTCCTGCGACCAGAGAGCCGGCGGTCAAGGGCGCATCGACAGGTCGTTCGCCGCGAGCGCCTCTTTCAGGATCCGGAGCGCTCGCGGTCCAAAGCCATGAAGGCGGAGCAGTTCGGACTCGCTTCGGTCCGCGACGTCCGCCAACTGGGTGACACCGATCGAAGCGAGGGCCCGCGTCGCTGGCGCTCCGATCTTGGGAAGGTCATCGTCAGGCATGTGCTCATGTTCGCGTGTCGGCCACCGCTGGCACGTTGGAATCGCGCAGACCCGGCGATAGGGGATGCCGCTGCAAGGATCACTGTTCGTCGCGACGGTGTGACGAGGTGGACACCGGCTAGGCCTACTGCCGCTCTTCCCGCCGGCGAATCAGCTCCTCGACAGGGGTAGGCAGGGTCTCGTCGAAGTCGATCAGCTTCGCCCACGTCGGCTTGACGACAATCCGCACCATCGAGTCGTACAACGACCGGACACCAGCCTCCCACTCAACTCGCTGCTCCGGCGTCATCTTGTAGGTGCCGCTCGCCTGGAGATACTCATCAGGAATCCCCTCGACCTCGTCGAGCACCGCCTCGCCCCGGATCAGCAGGACGTTCGGTGGGTGCACCTCGGTGTCGATGGTGAGGGCCACCGCCGGGTTCCGGCGCAGCGACACCAGCTTCGGGGCGTTCGTCGCCGTGCACATGACGACCTCGGACCCATTCCAGGTGAACCCGATCGGGACGACCCTCGGGGTGCCGTCCTTCGCGACGTACGCCAACCGGGCGAGGTCCCGGTTGAGCATCTCTTGGCTGATCGGCTTCTTCAGGATCTCGGCTGCGTCCCTCGTCTGCATCCGTTCATTGTTTCCCGTCCTGCCCGCTCGACAAACCGATCGAGGTCAGCCGTAGCCACGATGCCGAGCCGGTCAGTCGCCCGCTCGGCGCGTCCCCGAGGGGGCTGATCGGGGACAGCACACACCGCGACACATATCTCGCTCTGCCGATCTCGCGCTGCGTCGTTCGGTGCTGACGATCCACCGGGCGAGGGCCGCCCACAGCGGGCATTCTGCGTGGCGTTGTGATCACGCCGACGAGACCGTCGCTCGTCGGGCGAGGTCAGCGACGTGGATGGATGACCGTTCGGTGACCGACTTGCGGTCCTGGCCCGTGTCGAAGAGCACGATCCCATCGGTGTGCTCGATTACGTACACGTTGATGGGACGCCGTGACTGCCACTCTCGCGAGGTCAGCATCCACCAGTACATCGGCTGGCAGCCGCGGTAGGCGTGTTGGGGGTGGCTGTCGACGGTGCCGGTGCCGAACCGGGCAACACGCCGGATCGGGGATGTCATCGGGAGGCCTCCTCCTTTGTAGCGTAGGTAGTGCGCTATAGGTTGCGTATGAGATACGCAACCGGGAAGTGGGTGACGTGCCAAAGAAGCGAACCGAGACCAGCAGGGCGATGGGCGGGCGAGTGCCGCGCAACACGCTCTCGAGAGACTGGATCGTCGACACCGCCCTCGAGCTGCTCGACACTGAGGGTCTCAATGCCCTGACGATGCCCAAGCTCGCCCGGCGTCTTGGCGTCGGAACGATGTCCCTCTACCGGCACGTGGCCGACAAGGATGACCTCGTCAACTCTGTCGCGGAGCGAGTCCTCGACGCCGTGGCAGTGCCTGACGGGCCCCCGGACGACTGGGAGGGCCGTGTCGTCGGGTACCTCACGGCGTTGCGCCAGGCGGCACTCGCGCACCCGTCGCTGTCACGGATCCTTGCCGAGCGGGGCCTCACCGTCGGGCCCGTCTTCGACCAGCTGGAGGAAGCCCATGCCATCCTGCGGGCGGCGGGTTTCTCGGCACTCGGCGCCGTCAGGGCGTTCTACACACTGTTCACTTACGTGTTCGGGTTCGTCATCTGGGAGCTTCCGCGCGTGCACCAGCAGCCGCCCTCCGCGTACGCCGCGGCGTGGAACGAGTCTCTTGGCCGACTCGACGTCGCGTCCTACCCGACGCTGCGAGACCTACGGTCCCACCTCGTCACCGCCGCCTCATCCGAGCAGTTCGACTATGGGCTTCATCGCCTCGTCGACTCGCTCCAGCCGCCTGGCTGAGTACGGGTGGCTCGTCGCAAGCGCTCGCACCGGACGTCACCGCCCGATCCGGGCCGACCACCCGGCCGGTGGCGTTAGGGCAGTCCGAGTCTGGCGGTGATGGCGGCGCGGGGGGTTGGTCCGGCTAGCGCGTGGACGTGGGCAATGAGGCCGTCGTCGATGGTCAGCAGGACGAGGGCAAGCACCTTGTGGTCGCGGAGAGCGACAATGCCGACCTGGTCACCGACGGGCAGGTGCAGCAGCGTGGGCGAGGCTGGCGGCCCGAGGTAGCGCAGGATTCCCGCGGCGACCTCGGTTGCCCCTGCTACCACACCGGGAACGACGTCGGAGATGCCCTCGACGGCTGGGTCGAGGAGGGCCACCAGAGCTTCGAGGTCGCCGCCCGCGGAGGCCTCGATGAATCGTTCGCTGACTTGTTGCTGAAGGGCGATGTCCACGGGGAACCGGCCGATCGCGGACTCGGCCCGCAGGGCCCGGCGAGCTCGGCTGGCGAGCTGCCGGCACGCTGCGGGGCTGCGCCCGACGATGGTTGCCACCTCCTCGAAGGGATACTGGAACACGTCGTGCAGGACGAACGAGGTTCGCTCCGCCGGACTCAGGCGCTCGAGGAGGGCGTGCATCGCCAGGGTGACGTTGTCGACGAGGGTGACCCGGTCGGCCGGATCGACGGCGCCGGGATTGAAGGGATCGGCGGCGGCGTCCGCGACTTCGAGGGGGTCGGTCGGGTGCCGCCGCCGTGTCCGCAGCCGGTCGACGCACAGCCGGCTGGTGACCACCACCAGCCAGGCCTCGGGATCGTCGATGACGGCCACGTCGGTGCGGGCCAGGCGGGAGAACGCTTCCTGCACCACGTCCTCGGCGTCGCCCAGGTCAAGCAGGATCCGGAACGCGATGTCGAGCATCCGGCGCCTGTGGGCCTTCCACAGCGCGTCGACGACCGGGTCCTCGCCACCCGGCGGAGTGGGGTCGGCTGTCGGCATCGCGGTTCCCATCGTGGCGGTCCGGAGGACGAATTCGTCGGGCGAGGGCGTCACGCCTTCTTGCGGATGCCTTCCTGCCAGATCAGCTTCAGCATCGACGGCTTGGCGCTGGGGGTCGCGACCGCGATCGCCGAGCGCACGTAGGAGTCGTCGAGCGCCTGGCGCAGCAGGCAGTCCGCCAGGTCGATCCGGGCGGTAAACCGGTGGCCGATGTGGTCGATCTCGACGCCGTACTCCGAGACAGCCGGCGCTTCGAAAAGCCCCGACGGGCGAACGATCGTCCAGGCGAGATCGCTGCCCGACACGATCGCTTCCATCCGGCGCATGTCGTCGTAGAGGGTCTTGCCCAACTTGTTGACAACGTAGGGCTGCATGATCTTCTCAAAGACGAACCCGCCCAGCGGCTCGGGGTAGGGGCTGACCGCGCTCGAGCTGACGACCGCCAACCGTTTCACGCCGGCGGCGTGCATGCCCGCGACGACATTGGTGACCCCGTCGGAGTAGACGGTGATCGGAGTCTTGGCGAAGGGCACACCGAGGGTCGAGAGCACCGCGCCGGTCCCATCGATCGCCGCGGCCACGGCATCCGGGTCGTGGACGTCGCCGGCGGCGACCTCGAGGCGCGGATGGTCGATCGGGAAGGCATCCGGGTGCCGGGTGAAAGCCACGACGTCGTGATCCTCTTCGAGCGCCAGTCGGGTGAGGAGCCGTCCGGTCGGACCGTTGGCGCCAAACACTGTGATCTTCATCTGCCTGTTCCTTTCGCTGCGCCCGGGCGGGGGTACCGAGGCGCTCCATCGACAAGGACGCCAGCGTCACCAGATATGTGACATCGCCGGTCACAGGAACCTTGGAGCTAGCAACCGTGGCAGCGACCGGCTTGTGGGGACACCGATCCCCGGATCGGGCTAGTGCCGACCGGTCGGCAAAGACGATCTGGTAGAGACGCTGGTGTCTGGGAGGTCGGCTGGTCTTTCCCATGAACTTCCCGCAGGCGTGTATCCGGCTGCTTCGAACGAGCGCACGGCGTTTTATGGGCTCGGGCATGAGTGCTCCCTTTCGCTCACACCCGCAGTTCTCACCAGAGGCGGGCGGTCTCGCGCAGGATCCTGTCGCGCTAAGGCAGACGTACCGGAACTGCTGCGTGGGGAGATGGATCAATCGTTGCGGCTTGAGATTCAAGCGAGTAGCCGATCGCACGTGTGGCGCTGCACACTTGTGTCATGGCTAAGACAACACGTGTCGTGCTTACCTGCGATCTTCACGGTGACAGCACAGAGGCCGTGACGACGATTCGAATGGACAACGGCACGGCCCGATACGAACTCGACCTGTGCCAATCGCATTTCGATCAGCTCACCCGAGCAGGCCGGCGGCTGCGGCCGCGTCGTCGAACCGGTGGAGCTCGCTCTGCCACGAAAGCCCCCAATAAGGCGACGGCGGCGAAGACTCGACGTCGCGGCCGCGGTGCCAAGGACGCGGCGGCAGTACGCGCATGGGCCCGCGCCAATGGACATACGGTTAGCGATCGAGGTCGAATCCCCCGTGCCGTTCTGGAAGCCTTCACCGCCCGCACATAGAAGACGTCAACTTCAAACCCAGAATTGATAGTGCTGAGGGGCCACGCCGTCCCCTGGTCACATCCACCGACGCCCGGGACCGCATGGCCGCGCAGATCCGCGATGTACTCGGGCGCCCGTCGGCGTAGTCGAGGACTCCGGGCACGACCCCTTCGCCCCGCCCGACAGGTCGACCTGCGCGATCGGCACCGCCCCCATCGCCGCATCGAGCGGCCCCAAGCAACGGCACCGGCTCAACCCGCGCGGCAACCGGCAGCTCAATAGGGCACTGCACGTCGCCGCGGTGACCTAGATCGCCCACGTCACCGAGGGGCGCACCTACTACCGGCGCAAGCTCGACGAAGGCAAGACCCCAAGGAAGCACGGCGGGCGCTCAAACGCCAGATCGGCAACTCGTCTTACTCCCTGACGTCAGAACCTGAACCGAGTGAGGCCGCCCGGCTCGGTGCCCAGCGCCACAGTCGCCGAGCGTGGGTCAACGCGGTACACGTTCCACGGCGGTGGTCCGAGCGACGGTGCGTTGAACGGGGCGGTGATACCGGAGCCGCTCTCGTCGGGTTCAGCCGGCCAACCATTGTCTGCCCACGCCTTCGCGATGCGCGCCACGGTGGCCGGGTCGGTGACCCGAGCGGCGTCACCTTCGATGACGACGTCCGCGTCGCGGATCGACACGGCAATCGAGCAGCGCGGATCGCGTGCGACGTTGCGGCCCTTCCGCGTGCCCGCGCCCGTCTGGAACCAGAACGTGCCGTCCAGCCAGAGGGCACCGACGGCGGTCACGTGCGGGCTTCCGTCCTCGTTGACGGTTGAGAGCCATGTCGTGCGAGCATTGTGCGCGTCTGGAGCCGGCGCCGATCCCGCATCGAGCGTCTCGATGACGGCGGCCCAGTCCACCGGCGGCAGCCCGTCCGCTGCACCCAGGTTGGTGATCTCCATGGCGGATCCCTTTCGTCGTCGGGCGACACCGTGTAACGACTGTCGTAAATCAGACGTGCCGTAGTCAGCAAAGTCATCGCGCATGCGGGAGGTCGCACACCTTCGCATGATTGGCATCCGAACTCTGTCGGGGACAGGGAGGTGCAGTCGCCGACGTGCCGACCATGTCGTAGGGTCGCGCGCCCAGTGCGATGGCTCGGGTGACCGCTCATGCACGGAAGAACCCCAGGAGTCGTGCGGCGACCGCGTCCGGATCGGCGACGTGGCCCTGCCCGACGAGTGTCTCGCGCTCCGCCCCGGGGATCGCGGTCGCGATCGCGTCTCCCGCTTCGTCGAGGGCCAGGACCCACCGCGCCGCGCCGGGCGGGCGCTCGTCGCCGGTGAGCACGAGCACCGGCTGCCGGATCGTCGCGAGGCGGTCGACGGGCGGCGGTCCCGTCCCGAGGCAGGCGGCGTCGTACCGCAACGTGTGGGCCATCGCCTCGAGGTCGGACCAGAACGGTGCCGACCGCATACCGGCGATGTCCTCCTCCGCTGTACCGGTGACGCGCAGGAAGGCCTCGAACGCCGCACCTCGGTCGCCGGCGGCGATCGCGCGATCTACCTCGTCGGTGTATGACTTCCACGCCTCGGGCCAGTCGGGCGCGAGGTTGTACGGCACCTCGTAGACGGCAACTTTGCCGACCGCGCTCCCTGCGGCGGCCGCCTCGAGCGCGAGCGCGCCGCCCGAGGACACGCCGTAGAGGTGGGCCGTCCCGCCCGCTGTGGCGATCAGCGCCTCGATGTCCTCGACCTCGCGACCGACGTCATAGGCAGCGGCGTCGCCGCTGGCGCCTCGACCCCGGCGGTCGTAGTTCAGAACAGTGAAGTGCTCGGCCAACGCCGGCACGAGCGGACCGTTCTCGCTGCGGTCGGTGAGACCACCCCCGACGAGAACCACGGCCGGACCGGTCCCGGCGCGCTCATAAGCGATGGCGGTGCCGTCCTTCGAGGCGGCAGTGAGCTTCGTCATCCCTTATGTCTCCGATCCGTGAAGGTTCGGGGCGCTCCGCCACTCATCCGACGGCGCGGCCCGCCGGAACTCATCGGCGCGTGTCACGACCGGATGGTTGCTGTCCCGCCGCTCGCGCGCTGGTCGGGCGGTCATCCGATCGTCGGCGCGACGTTCGGGGAGGCACGTGTCACCTTGGTTGAGCCTCGCCGCATCGTCAGCAGGCGCGGTCGGGATCTGCCGGATCGCGATGGTCGTCGCGGATCACGAACCGACCCCGGTCCGCCAGCGTCTGACAGAAGCCCTCGTCCCACCAGAGCATCACGATCCCGCGCTACCACTCACCCCCGTCAGAATCACTTTGTGCTGCTCGAGCTGTTGGGTGACGAGCGCGAGGAGCTCGGTCTCGGCGCGGATCATTCGCGCCAACGCCTCGGTGACCGGCTGCGACGACAAGGCGTCGAACTCGTGGGCCCCCATCGGCAGGTCCTGATATCCAGCCATCTCCTCGCCGATGGCGCCGAGCCGTGCCGCGACCTCTCGGTGTCGGGCTGCGAGCTGCTTGTAGACGCGCTTCTCGCGCTGCGAGTCCGGGTCGTTGGCGACCAGGCCGGGGAGGTGGGCGTCAAGGTTGTCGGCGACGGCGTCCAGGAGCGCCCCGATCAGCCGCGGGAGCGTTGCGTGCTCGGCGAGGCCCTGTCCACATGTTGGTTCTGAAGTCATCTTCTGCCTTTCGCCGCGAACAGTCGCGCCGTCAGTGGGTGTCCCCCGTGCGGCCCTCGCGCAGGTTGATGCCATGCAACACGTAGGCCTTCAAGCTGCACAGGAAGTCGGTCCAACCCGCTGTTTGCTCGAGCGCCTGGCGACGCCGTCGTCGTCGTTCGGCCTCACTCCTGCGCGGTGCGGGAACGCGCCACTTGACTTCTCATGGCACTCGGGTCCGCGCCCTGAGAGATGAGCGCGGCCTGGGCGGCGCGGTCCCGCATGACCAAGGCGAGGAAGAGGTCGTCGGTAGTGATGACGTGTCGCTTGTCCATGATGCACAGCTCGGCTGCCAGACGTATCGCCCGGTCCCCATCGCCGCCGTAGCTGAGACCCAATGGGAGCCTGACCAGCCTCTTTAGCCCCCGGCGGGTACCTGGGGCGTCTCGTGCCGCGACCTCGAACGGCTCCAGAGCCTGGGTGGTGACGCCAGCATCGGTCATCACGCGCTGGGCGGTGCTGCCCTCGCCAACTTCCAGGGTGGCGAGGAGCAGCGTCACCGATGTCGGCCGCTGCGGCGCTGCGAGTGCCGTGCTCCACGCCAGGCATCGCTGCAGGTCGTCGGCGATGTTCGACTTGATGAACCCCATATCGTCAGTCTGGAAGGCAGTCATCCACGAGGTCTAGGGGCCATGTGCGGTCGCCAGGCGGCGGCCGGTTCCGCCTGTCCTCGGCAGCCGAGCTGCCCGTCCTCAGATCGTCGAGGACCCTGGTGCGAGGAACCGAACCCAACCCCGCAGCTCGAGCCTGAGCGCTGACTCTGCGCCGCTGCTCGCCGACGTCAAGGCCAAGCCCTGACGGGGCGGCCTCCGGCCGACCTTTGACCCCGGCTCCACTGCCGGCGCGCGCCCCCACAGGCCCCCCAACCACACCACCAGCGACAACGTCCCTTGACACCTCGAACTCCTTCAGGAATGCCGATCGGCGTTTACCTTCTGCCACACGTGGACTTGAACGGCGTATCACCCGAGGTACCGATTGGGGACGGGGGCCGCGCCAGAACTGCCGCTCGGTGCTACGGCGTTCTGTGTCGGTGATCGGCCGTGGCGAGGGCCGCTCGCAGCGGGCAATCGGTGCGCGTTTCGTTGTACCAACCTTCGGCAGTCGGGGATGCTGCAGAGTTGCGTGTCACAGCCGACGTGAGCGTTGCCGGTGGGGCGGTCAAGTAGCGCGTCTGGCGAGTTGGTACGCGAACGTCAGGTCCTGTTCGAGGATCCCGTCGGGACAGCAGCCGAGGATCTGGGTTCGGAGATCGGTCTCGAACGCGTCGGCGTGGTGCGCGAGAACGGCTCGATTCAGATCCGACGTCGAGTAGACGAACCCGATGAGCGACTCGATGGTCCATCGCTTCACGGTGGAGAACTCGAACTGCCCCTCGTAGGAGAGTCCCGCTCGCCGGAGCACCCGCTCATGCGGGTCCCGATCCATGACCCGCTCCCAGCCCTCCGGGACGCGGTCGCGGGCGCCGACTGCGTCCTTCCACCGCCCGAGGGTGGCCGACAGGACACGTTGCCATGCCCGAGTGCCGCGCCACGGCGTTCCGCCCCAGAGGAGCGCGACACAGCCGCCATCGGGGAGGTGGCGAATCAGGCGCGTCGCAACCGCATCACGGTCGAGCCGGTGGAATGCGTTGCCGACCGCGACCAGACGGAAGACCCCCTCAAGCGGCACGTCCTCGGCCGCGGCGGCAATCCATTGGATGTTGTTGACTCCGAGACGCTGCGCCTTGTGCTTGCCGAACTCGATCGCTTCCGGTTCTTGGTCGACGGCCCACACCTCGTCGACGTCCGACGCGAGCGCGAACGCCACCTGGCCGGTGCCACAGGCGAGGTCGAGCAGCCGGCCGGTACCGTCAAGGCGTAGGCGTGCTCGGAGATCATCGAGCAGCACGGCCGGGTAGGGGGGCCGGAACCGGTCGTAGTACTCCGCTGTGCCCTTGTACAGGTCCTTTCGGTACCAAACCTCGCCAGCCACTGCATGATCGTGGCACGCCCATCCATCTCGCCGCCGACGTCCCACACCCCATCCCCCCAATGCCGATGGGGTTGGGACACCGCGCCCATATCTGCCGATCCGCGCCTCGGCGATCTCTACCGGCGGCAATCTCTGGAAGCCCGAGGGCGGTCCCGGGCAATATGCGCTGCGGTGGCGAGGACGGGTTTGGTGCGCGGAACGCGGCGAGATGCGCTGATGCTTCGCGACCGGAACTGGCCGCGGCCTTCTGACCGTCTAAGGAGCATGCGCCTGACTGTTGCCTCGATGCTTGTAGTCGCGGCGACCGCATGCGGCAGCGGCGAGGAGAGCACGGCGGGCCGAGACGACCAGTGGGAGACGTACACGAGTGACATCGACGGACTCGCCGTCAGCTATCCGACAACGTGGCGTCGGCCGGAGGTTCCGCTGGCGGGCGCCCTGACGGGTGATCAGTTCGAGGTGCTGGGGCTGGTTACCGGCGAGCTCCCGGGGGCCGAGCGCGGGTGTTCCCCCTATCCGTGGGCGGCGATGCGAGCATTGGGTGCCGGAGACCTCGTCTTGACGCTCAGGATCTCGGCGTCTGAGGGTCCGTTCGACGAGTGGGCCGAGACGGGCATCCGGGAGCCGCTGACGTCCAAGCCTGACGATCTGCTTGGCCAGGAAACCATGCCGCCAGGCGAGCTGCCGGGAGGGTGCGCCGTTGACGGAGTGGAGCAGCGGCAGGTGGACTTCATCGCCGACGGGCGGCTCTACACGGCGTTCCTTGCCCATCGAGGCAATCTGAGCGAGCAGCGGCGGGATGAGCTGCGCGGTGTCTGGTCGAGCCTGACGCTGCGCCCAATCCCAACGGGGGACGAGTCGGCGACGATCGGTGAGCGTTACTGGCACGTGCTCTACACCCACTGTGGAATCGACGGAACTGAGTTCGCTGGCCGCGACTGGGTGGCAGAGCCAGTTCTCGACGACGGCAACGGCAACCCGCCTGCGGGCTGGGGGAACCCCATCCAACCGGGCGTGATGACTCTGACGAGCCCGGATCATGCCGAATTCGAAAGCCGCGACGGGCAGCTCGAAGCGGCATTTCGACCTCGCACACCGGCAGATCCACCAGCTCCGCCTTGCGCGTAGCCGGGTCCCGGAGCCCCGAACCCGAGCGCGCGTGACCCACCCATATCTGCCGATCTCGCGCCACGTCGTTCTGTGCTCATGATCCGCCAGACGACGCGTGCGCAGGTAGGGGAACCGATGCGCATCCCTCGCGGCGTACCCGGCGGTTGGAGGTCTCCTGGCGCAACCTCGGCGGCACCGCTTTGAGACGCTTCGCGCCCCCGTACGCGCAGACGCGAGGGGCCCCGCAGCAGCGCTGCAGACATGATCCACGCAGTCGACCTGTTCCAGCCGCTGAGACGTCGGTTGGCCCTCGGGCGCTGTCTGCGGCGGCGTCTACAGTCGACGATGTGGCTTCGGTCGTCGTGGTTGGCATCGTCTTCCTCGGTCTGTTGGGTCTCCTGAGACTGTCGTTACGCCGGCATCTCGAGCGCCAGGGTTATCGGCCGTCGCGCACGCCGCCGTCGTTGGATCCAGACCATCATTTCGACGAGACATGTTCGGTGACCTTTAGGGGCGGGTCGCGGGTCGGCCGGGGGAACGCAACGGCGCCATTGGTCACGCTTCGCTTTGATGACAACTGGGCTCACCTCAGCGGCGGAGGGCGGCTGTTCGGAGGGCCAGCACCCGTGTGGATCGACCGGTCGGCGGTCCTCGGTGTCGGTCAGGTCCGCCTCCCGCTCAGCCCCGGGATTCGCTTCGAGACCGACGACGGCCGCTATGACGGCGTGATCTTCTGGACGAAGAGTCCCGCGGCGGTTCTCGGCGCGCTTCGCGATCACGACTGGCCGATCTCGGACGGCAGTATCAACGAGGCGGACGCCCATCCCTAGCAGGTCCTACTCGCGAACTACCCGGGCTGTAGATCTCAGCGCCCAGGCGCCGCGTCGTTCTGTGCCCGACACGCCGCCACGCAAGGGCTGCGCAAGTCGGGCATTCTGAGCGCGTGGCGCAGCGACTGGCCTACGAAGATGGCGACTGGTTCGCGGTCCCACTCCGAGCAGACAGCGGGTTCGCCGTCGGGCTAGTGGCTCGTCACGACGGTCGGGGTGGCGTGATCGGGTACTTCTTCAACGCCCGGTGGGACAAGCTCCCCACGGTCGCTGATGTCACGGCTCTCGGCCCGTCCGACGTCATTCGTGTGGTCCGCTTCGGGGACCTTGGTCTCATCGAGGGTCGGTGGCCGGTGCTGGGCAAGTTGGAGGATTGGGAACCTGCTGACTGGCCAATGCCCGTCTTCGGCCGGCGAGACATCTCGGGCCAAGCGTTCAGAGTCACCTACCCGCCGGAGGATCTAGCGGCTCCTACGCGCGAGGAACCGATCTCAGACGGTGAGTGCGATGTCCTTCCCCGCGACGCGCTGGGCGGCTCAGGTGCGGTGGAACGGGTCCTGACCGCTTTACTCCACGGCTGAGGCACGCCTCCTGCGTCTCTGCTCGCGCGTCGCCGGCCGCAGCGCCGATGCCGTCAGCCACACCGAAGTGCCGATCTCGCGCCTCGGCGTTCTGTATCAGGGGTCGGACGGGCAGCGGCCGCTCGCAGCGGGCAATCGGTGCGCTCTGCGCCACCGACCCGGCGATCGGGAAATGCAGTTACCCCGCGTCGAGGGCGCGCCGAGCCGCATCGTCGCCGTCAGATGTGTTGACAACCCGGCAGGACCACTCCCAGTCCGAGTCAGTGCTGCACGCGGCCAGTGCCCTGCGCCTCACCTGAGCGATCGGCTCTTCCACGTGCATCACGGGAGCAACCCGGCCCGGAGGGCCGCCGTCGAGGTACTCCATGTGGCCCACCTTCACCAGGCCGGCGAGTGAGAGTCGGTCGAGGGTCGAGAAGGCCGTGTGCACGTCGGAGTCTGACGGCGGGCCGGGATCTGTCGGCGGGTTCGCTCGGATTCCGAGGTGAATCAGCACCCAAACGAACGCGACGTCGTCGGTGAGCCCGTCGATCAATAGCTCGACCTCGTGCTGGCTCAGGTCCCTCGCCATCGATCCAGTCTGCCGGAGGTGGGCTGTCACATAGGTGCCGATCCGGGACGAACCACCGCGCCCCGAACTGCCGATCTCTCGCACCTTGCGAATACGCGAACGCGCACAGAACGCGAGCGCCGAACAACGCTTCCCCTGCCGCAGGGGACTGGCGAACTGTCTGGCGTTTCGACGTTTCGAGACTTGCTTTGGCACACAGCACCCGGGAAGCCGTAGGCGGCCATGTCCAGCGAAGCGGAGCTGTCCTGATCGAGCAGCCCACCGACGTATCGATCCGGGCCAGCAACTCGAGACCGACCGACACCTCGATGAGCATGGCCGACGACCTTCGGCTCGAGCTACTCGACCTCGACGCCAGGGGACCGCCCGAGCTGCGGTGCCAACGCCCTGATATGCACGATCACGACCCGGCCGACCCTGACGCCGGCGAGAACCTGGAGGCCGACCCGGCCGACCGCCTCGATGCCGGCGACCTCGTGACGTCATACCCTCGGGCCTCGACTCGTGCCGGCTGACGGCAGCGGATCGCCGTTGGAGCTGGTGCCCGGGAGGGGTGCTTCGCGATTGCAGATCGCCGGCGATCGCAGAGCGGGCGGGTAGCGCGGCTCAGCCGGGAACAAGTTTTCATTGTTCTACGATCGGTGCTTGTGGGTTCTCGTGGCCCGTTGCCTAATCGCCGATTGCAGGTTTGAAGGGTGATGGCCGCAATCGGGACTTCCCGAGGG
>JBKOUY010000050.1:0-6395 GCA_046723645.1 Actinomycetota bacterium
GGCACCTCGCTGAGGTACGGCATCAGGAAGTCCATGAAGCTGGCGTTGGCCAGGTTGCCCGAGGCGTCGTAGGCGAGCCGCTCGTAGAGGGCGCCCGCCACCCCCTGGGCCACGCCGCCGTGAATCTGGCCCTCGACGATCATGGGGTTGATCAGCGGACCGCAGTCGTGCACCACCGCATAGCGCAGCACGTCGATGTCGCCGGTGTCGGGATCGACCTCGACCACGGCCGCATGCATCCCCGCGGCGAACGTCGAGCGCACCGGCGAGTAGTAGTCGCGCGCCTCGAGCCCGGGTTCCTCGTCCTCGGGGACGGGCGGCACGTCAGGGTCGGGGGCCGACGCGAACTGGGTGGCGGCCTGGGCCTCCTTGGAGAACGCGTAGCGGAGCGGGTTGGACAGCACGGCCACCTGCGCGAGCGGTATGCCGCGGCTCGGCGTCCCCCGCACGTGCACCACCCCGGCCGCGATCTCGAGGTCCTCGGGTGCCGCCTCCAGCGCCTCGGCGGCGATCCGGATCGCCTTGGCCCGGACCTGGCGGGCGGCCAGGGCAACGGCGTTGCCGCTCATCACCGCGGCCCGACTGGCGTACGTCCCGACCGCGTAGGGGAAGCGGCGGGTGTCCCCGGTGGTGACGTACACGTCGGCCGCGTCCACCCCCAACTCGTCGGCCACGATCTGGGCGAACACTGTCTCGTGCCCCTGGCCCTGCGACGTGAGGCCGGTGGCCACCATCACGCGGCCGTTGGTCTCGACGTGGACGTGGCCGCCCTCGTAGGGACCGACGCCGGTGCCCTCCACGTAGCACGCGAGCCCGATGCCCAGGCGGCGGCCCTCGGCGGCGGCGGCCTCGCGCTCGGCGGCGAAGCCGTCCCAGCCCACGAGGTCCCTCACGCGTTCCAGCACTGCCGGGTAGTTGCCGGAGTCGTAGATCAGGGGCCGGCCGTCCTGGAACACCATCCCGAAGTCGTAGGGGAACTCGTCGGGACCGATCAGGTTCCGCCGCCGCACCTCGGCGCGGTCGAGCCCCAGCTCCTCGGCGATGCGATCGACCGTGCGCTCCATCACGAAGCAGCCCTGCGGCCGCCCGGCCCCCCGGTACGGCGTGCAGGTCACGGTGTTGGTGTAGAGCGAGGTGAACGTGACCCGGTAATGGCGGTGGCGGTACGGCCCGGGCAGCTGCGTGGCGGTGATGATCGGCAGGACGATGCCGTAGGGCGTGTACGCGCCGGTGTCGTGCCAGAACTCGACGTCGAGCCCCAGGATCACGCCGTCGTCGTCGAAGCCGACGCGCACGTGATGCTCCTGGCCCCGCTCGTGGGTCGCCGAGACGAAGTGCTCGTAGCGGTCCTCGACCCACTTGACCTCGCGTCCCAGCACGCGCGCCGCCCACGGGACCAGGACCTCCTCCGGGTAGGGGTGCACCACCTTGGTGCCGAAGCCGCCACCGACGTCGGGGGTGATCACCTCGACGGCCACGTCGGGCAGGCCGAAGATGTTGGCCACGGCGGCGCGGACGCCGGTCGACGTCTGGGTCGACGTACGGATCCGCAGTCGCTGGTCGTCGGCGTCCCAGCGGGCATGGACGCCCCGGCCCTCGAGTGGCGACGACAGCGACCGCTCCATCGCCAGGTCGAACTCGAGGACATGCGGCGCGGCGGCGATGGCCGCCCGGGCGTCGCCCAGCTCCTGGGTGGTCACCGCGGCCACGTTGCCGGGCACGTCGGGGTGGACCAGGTGGTCGGCCGAGCGCGCGGCCCCGATGCCGACGACGGCGGGGAGCGGCTCGTAGCCGACGACGATGCGCTCGGCGGCGTCCTCGGCCACGTACCGGTCGTCCGCCACCACCATGGCGACCGGCTCGCCGACATGGTTGACCTCGCCGCGGGCCAGGGCGTACTGCGTCCGTGGATGCGTGAGGTCCGGGTGGGGGATCAGCAGCGGCAGCGGATCCGCCAGGCGGCCCGGCAGGTCCTCCCACGTGTAGATGGCCACCAGGCCGTCGACGTCGAGGGCGTCGGCGACGTCGACGCCGGTGATGCGGGCGTGGGCGTGGAGGCTGCGCACGAACGCCACCCCGAGGGCATCGCGGCCGGCGTCGTCGAGGAACCGCCCCCCGCCGGTCAGCAGGCGCTGGTCCTCCCGCCGCTCCACCCTCTCGCCGAACCATTGGGTGCTCATGCCGGAGGCTCCTGATTGCTCGTCAGCTCGGCCGCCCGCCTGACCGCGCGGACGATGTTGACGTAGCCGGTGCAGCGGCACAGGTTGCCCCCGAGGGCGTCGGCGATCTCGTCGTCTCCGGGTTCGGGGTTGCGCTCCAGCAGCTCGGTGGCCAGGAGCAGGAATCCCGGGGTGCAGAACCCGCACTGCAGGCCGTGGCACTCGCGGAACGCCCGCTGCACCGGGCCGAGCTCGCCGTCGGGTCCCGCCAGCCCCTCGACGGTGGTGATGCGGGCGCCGTCGACCATCACCGCGAAGGTCAGGCACGAGCGGACGGGCTCGCCCTCGAGCAGCACCGTGCAGGCGCCGCACACGCCGTGCTCGCAGCCGACGTGCGTGCCGGTCAGGCGCAGGTCGTGGCGGAGCATGTCGGACAGCAGCCGGCGGGCCGGCACGCGTGCCGCCTGGGTGACGCCGTTGACCGTCACCACCACCTCGTGGAGGTCGTGCGGGCCCGGGGCACGGACGAGCTCGCTCATTCTCCCGGCCTCTCCCCCCCAAAACCCGAACTTGCGGTGGTTGGGGCCCCCATGGGGTCGCCAACCGCCGCAAGTTCGGATGGGGCGCCGTCCCGGGCCCGCTCGAGCGCCCGGTCGACGGCGCGCACGGTGAGGGTGGCGGCGAGGTGCTTGCGGTACGCGGCCGTGGCGTGGATGTCGTCGGTCGGGTCCAGCGACGAGGCGACAAGGTCGTACACGGCGGGACTCCGGACGTTGCCGCCATCCCGCAGCGCCGGGCCGATGTCCAGCACCACCGGCGTGGGCGCACACGACAGGTACGACGCCCGGCCCGACGCCGGCTCCCCGCCGCCGTCGACCGCGACGGCGAGCGCGACGCCCGCGAGCGCGTAGTCGCCGTGGCGGCGCGCCAGCTCCTCGACCGCCCAGCCGGTGCCCGGCGCCAGCGCCGGGAACGTCGCCGCCACCACCAGCTCGTCGGGGTCGAGGGTGGTCTGGAGGGGCCCCGCGAACAGCGCGTCCGCCGGCACCCGCCGGGACGACAGCGCGCCGTGCCGCCACGCGACCGCCTCGACGCCGCCGCCCAGCAGGGCCAGCACTGCCGGGAGCTCGGCCGCCGGGTCGGCGTGCGCCAACGATCCGCACACGGTCCCCCGGTTGCGGATCACGGGATGAGCGATCCATCCCGTGGCCTCGGCGAGCAGCGGATGGGCGGCGGCGAGCCCGCGCTCGCGCAGCAGCCGGGCGTCGCGGACCGTGGCGCCGACCTCGACCGCGCCATCGGCCCGGTCGATCCGGTCCAGCCCCGCGATGCCGTTGATGTCGACGAGGTGGGCCGGGGCCGCCAGGCGGAAGTTCAGCAGCGGCACCAGGCTCTGTCCGCCGGCCAGCACCTTCGCGTCGTCTCCCAGCTCCGCCAGGAGCCGGGTCGCCTCCTCAACCGACGCCGGCCGGTGGTAGACGAACGGCGGCGGCTTCATCGCCCACCCGCCTTCGCGGCCTCGGCGGGCTCGGCGGACTCGGCCAGCGCCGCCACCGCCGCGGTGAAGCACTGCAGCGGGGGTCGCACCAGCCCGGCGCCGACCTGCCCGGTTCCGGCCACGCGCCCGGCGATCCCGGTGTTGATGATCGGCGCCACCCCGGTCCGCACGATGCGCACCACGTCGATCCCGAAGGGCACGCCGCGAAAGCCCAGCACCGGCAGCATCCAGGTCGGGTGCTCGGCGAGGGTCAGCTCGTACATCAGCTCCGTCCATCCGAGCGCGTCCCCGACGTCGCCCCCCACGAGCTGCACGATGGCGGGAGCACCCGCCATGGCGAACCCGCCCAGCCCCACGGTCTCGGTGATCGCGGAGTCGCCGATGTCGGCGTTGGCGTCGTCGGGGCCGAACCCGCCCAGGTAGAGCCCCTCGGGGACCGCGGCGGGAGCGGTGAACCAGCGGTCGCCAGCGCCCGCGACCCGGACCCCGAAGTCGGTGCCGTTGCGGGCCATGGCCACGACGACGCTGGAGCCGGCGACGCCGGCAGCGGCGTCGGCGACCAGCTTGGCGGTGCCCATGACCACGTTGAGCAGGAAGTGGTCGTTGGCGTCGATGAACGACAGCACGTCGGCGATGTCGCCGGCCGCGTTGTCCGACTCGCCGTCCCCGACCGTGCGCACCAGGTCTGGCGCCAGGGCCCGCACCAGCAGCGACGTGCCCGCCCGGTTGCGGTTGTGGCCCTCGTCACCCATCGCCACCATCGAGGCGATCAGCGCGCCGACGTCGATCGGGCCGTGGCGCCGCAGCCCCGACGCGAGGATCGGTCCGAGCACCCGCTCCATCCAGCGCAGCCTCTCGGTGACCGCGTCGCCGAAGGCGCCGTAGCGGAGCACCTTGCCCAGGCCCTCGTTGAGCGTGCTCCGGCTAGTGCGTCCGCCCGCCTCGAGCACCCACATCGGCATGGACGGGCTGACGATGCCGGCCATGGGGCCGACGCTGGCATGGTCGTGGCACGGCGACAGCTCGATCGCGCCCGAGGCGGCGAGGCGCTCCGCGGCGTCGGGCGTGTCCGCCCAGCCCTCGTAGAGGCACGCACCGACGATCGCCCCCCGCATCGGCCCCGAGGCCGCGGCCCAGTCGAGCGGGGGGCCGGCGTGCAGCAGCTGGTGACGCGCAATGCCGACGAGCTCGGCGGCGGGGCGCACGTCGACGAGCCGGGGCCGGACCGCCGCCATCCGGTCGACGGCCGTCCGGTTGGCCTCGGCCGTGCGGGCATCGGCCATGACCGCGGCGACGTCCGCAGCCGAGGCGGCCGGGGGCGGCCGCCACTCGACCGGCACGGTGGGCACGCCCTGCGCCACCAGCGCCTCGTCGAGCGTGGGGGCCCCCACCGTGATGACGCGTGCGGGCGCCGCCAGGAGGTCGGCGACGGGGCTGGGACCGGCGGTCACGGTGACCCCGACCTGGTGCCCACGGGCTCGACCCCCGCACCGGTGGCCAGCGTCGCGGCCGCCGCGGCGGCGCGGGCGTTGCTGCGGTGGACGATCGCACCCGCGTCCACCAGGGCGCGTGCCTGGCGGTCGAGGCCCTGGGGATCGCCGTGCGTGCCGACCAGCACTGCGACGGTGGCCGCGCCCGACGCCCTCGCGTCGGCAAGCGCGGGCGCGAGCACGGACGACGGGTCGGGGTGGGCGCCGTGGCCGAGCACGACATCGAGCAGCAGCACGCCGGGACCGGCGTCGGCGCCGGCGGCGCTCCTCACCCGCTCCGCCACCGCCGCCGGGTCGATCATCGGGTGGGGCCGCCCCGCCGTCAGCTCGTCGTCACCCAGGTCGAGCACGGCGTGGGTACCGCCGGCGGGATCGAAGGGCCCGATCCGCCTCCCCGCGTCGTGGTGCACGTTCGAGAGCACCGGGCCGAGGCGGTCCTCGAGGACGACGAGCGCCTCCGCGGCGTTCGTGCCACCGCTGAACAGCCCGAGGACCGGGCCCGGCCGGGCGGGCCCCGGGCCTGCCGGCGGCCGCCACGACTGGGGGTCCGGGGCTGCCTTGCCGAGGGCGCCGGCGACCTCGGCGGCCGCGTCGGTCAGTGTGGGACGGCCAGGTCCGACGAGAGCCGCCACCACGGGCGTCCGGCAGCCGGCGGCCGCCGCCGTCACGGCCTCGGCAACCTCTGGATCGGGCGGCTTCGACACCAGACCGATGACCTCCACCGCCGGATCAACGTCCAGCGCCGCCAGCGCCGCCAGCGTCGACACGCCGCCGACGGCCGACGTCAGGTCGCGGCCACCGACCCCGATGACGTGGCGGACGCCGATCCCGGCGCCGTCGAGCAGGCAGCACAGCTGCTGTGCGCCCGTGCCCGATGCCGCCACCAGGGCGACCGGCCCCGGAACCACGACGTTCGCGAAGCCGAGGCCGACCCCGTCGAGGATCGCCGTGCCGCAGTCGGGCCCCATGACCAGGCGGCCGGCTGTGGTGGCCTCCCGCTTGAGCGCGACCTCGGCGTCGAGGGCGACGCCGTCGCTGAAGACCATCACGTGCCGCCCCGCGCGCAACGCAGCGGCCGCCTCGACGTAGGCGTGCGGGCCGGGCACCGAGACCACGACGACGCCGGCGTCGGGCGCCCTGGCCGCCGCCGACTCGACCGTGCGCGGCGCTGGCAGCTGGTGGGCGCCGCCGGGGGTCGATGACCGGCGTTCCGCCAGGTGCCACTCGATCGCAGCGACGGCCTCCTCT
>JBKOUY010000097.1:0-13145 GCA_046723645.1 Actinomycetota bacterium
GCCTCGGCCAGGTCGAGCCCGAGGTCCCGCACAGCGGTGCGGGCCGCCGGCCCGGGGGCGTCGTCGGCGGCCACCACGTCGTGGCCGTGCGCCAGCAGCGCCCGGGCGACCGCCGCACCGGTGACACCCAGCCCGACCACCAGCGCCTTCATGTTTCGCCTCGCAACCAGAGGTTGCTCGGCGAGACTTGGGCCGCCGCCTTTCGGCGGCGTCGCTCGCCTGTTGCTCGACCGGCGAAGCCGGCCCGAGCAACGGTGGGGGGCTCCGGCAGGAGCCTCTGCCCCCCACACCCCCCGCCGCTCTGCAGCACGGCTGTTGGCGGCGAGGTTCGCCCTGCGCCGGGCACTAGTCCGGTACCCCGATCGACACGAAGTCGGCGTAGTAGATGCCCAGGGCGACCGCCATGGACATGATGGCCAGGATCCAGAACCGCACGATCACGGTGGTCTCGGGCCATCCCCCGAGCTCGAAGTGGTGATGGACCGGCGCCATGCGCAGCACGCGGCGCCCGAGGAGCCGGAAGCTGCCGACCTGCACGATCACCGAGAGCGTCTCGAACACGAACAGCGCGCCGACGATGGGGAGTAGCAGCTGCACGTTGAGCGTGAGGGCCAGCACCGCCAGCCCGGCCCCGATGGCGAGCGCCCCGGTGTCCCCCATGAACACCTGTGCCGGCGGCGCGTTCCACCACAGGAAACCGGTGATGCCGCCGGTCATGGCGGCGGCGACGACCGCGAGGTCGAGGGCGTGGTTGATCCCGTAGACCTCCGGGTGACGGAACGCCCAGAACGCCACCACCGTCATGGTCAGGAAGGCGTAGATCGACGACCCCGCGGCCAGGCCGTCGAGCCCGTCGGTGAGGTTGACGGCATTGGTGGTGCCGAGGATCAGCAGCACGGCCAGCACGATCCAGCCCACCTCGCCGAGCTGCCAGCCGGGCTCGGTGGCGCGCGTGAAGCTGAGCGTGGTCTCCACATCGGTCCACCTGACGCACGCGATCGCGAACCCGACCGCGACGATGAGCAGGCCGCCCATCTTGGCCCGCATCGACAGGCCGAGGTTGCGCTCGTTGCTGACCTTGATCCAGTCGTCGATCGCCCCGACCACGGCGGCGCCGGCGATGGCCAGCATGACCAGCACGCCGCTCCGGGTGAAGGCCAACCCCCCGCGGATGTGGGCGATCGCGTAGCCGAGCACGGCGGCGACGACGACGGCGACGCCGCCCATCGTGGGCGTGCCCGCCTTCGGCGTGTGGCCGTCCGGCACGTCGGCGTGGATGGGCTGGCCGACTTGGTGCGCGCGCAGCCAGTCGATCAGGTAGCGCGTGCCCAGGAGCGACAGCCCCAGGGCGATGCCCCCGGCGAGCAGGAGTGAGATCACCCGCCACCCCCCGGGCCCCGCGCGGCCACCGCCGCCAGGGCGGCGCGGGCCACCTCACGGTCGTCGAACGGTCGGACCGTGTCGCCGGCCGTCTGGGTGGTCTCGTGGCCCTTCCCGGCGATGACGACGACGTCGCCCGGCTGGGCGTCCGCCACGGCCCGCTCGATTGCGTCCCGCCGCTCGGGCTCGACCGCGACGGCGGCGCCCGCACTCGGAGTGATCCCGGCCCGGATGTCGTCGATGATCGCCTCCGGGTCCTCGGAACGGGGGTTGTCCGAGGTCAGGATCACGTCGTCGGCCAGCCCGGTGGCGACCTCGCCCATCAGCGGCCGCTTGGCCGCATCGCGATCGCCGCCGCAGCCGAACACGACCCGCAGCCGCCCGCCTTCGGCCACCAGCTCGCGTGCGGCCAGCAGGGCCTGCTCGAGAGCGTCGGGCTTGTGCGCGTAGTCGACGAGGACCGTGAAGCGCTGGCCGCCGTCGACCGCCTCGAAGCGGCCGGGCACGGGGGTCGCCGCCGACAGGCCCCGCGCGACGACGGCGGGCTCGATTCCCAGCGCCTCGGCGGCGGCCGCCGCAGCCAGGGCGTTGGTGACGTTGAACCGGCCCGCCAGCGCCAGCTCAACGGGCTCGCCCCGCCAGGAGAACGACGCGCCGGCCGGCGACAGGGTCAGGTCCTCCGCGTCGCCCAGCGAATAGGCGGTCGCAGTCACCCCCGAGCGGGGGCCGTCGAGGCGGGCGAGCAGCTCCCGGCCCCGCGGGTCGTCCGAGCAGATGACCGCCCGATCGGTGAACGCGGGCGTGAACAGGGTGGCCTTGGCTTCGAAGTACTCGTCCATCGTGTGGTGGAAGTCGAGATGATCCTGCGACAAGTTGGTGAACACTGCGACGGCGAAGCGGGTGCCGTCGACCCGGTGCAGCGCCAAGCCGTGTGACGACACCTCCATTGCCACGGCTCCCCGGCCTGCCACCGGTCCCCGGTCGACCCCAGCTCCCGAGCTCCCCCGATCCCGCTCGGCCGCCAGCAGGGCTTGCAGGTCGGTGGCCTCGGGTGTCGTCCGGGCACCCGACAGCGTGCCAATGATCGCGCACGACGCGTGGCCTGATGCTCGCAGCACCGGGCAGAGCAGGTGCGTCACCGTGGTCTTGCCCGACGTCCCGGTCACGCCCACCACGACGAGGTCGTGCGAGGGGTTGCCCCAGAAGGCGGCGGCCAGGGGGCCCATCGCCCGGCGGACGTCGGGCACCACGACCTGCGGCACCGCCACCGGCAGCACGTGGTCCACCACCAGCGCGGCGGCACCCGCGGCCATGGCGGGCGCGGCCAGGTCGTGGCCGTCGGCCCGTGAGCCGCGGACGCAGCAGAACAGCGCACCGGGGATCACGGCGCGCGTGTCGTGGACGACGGCGCGCAGGTCGGGGTCGCCGTCGGCGCCCCCGCGCTGCGCGGCGGGGTAGGCGGCGATCAGTTGCCCGAGCAGCACGGGGGTAGTGCCTAGTCGCCGAGTGGGGTGGCCCGCAGCACAGCGCTGGTCACCGCCGGGCGAGCGCGACGAGCCATGCGACTACCGGCCGCGGGTGGGAACGGAGGTGGTGCTCGCGGCGGGTTGCTGCCCTCCGGGCGCCGCCGCACCCGGGACCGTCGTGGTCGTCGTGTTTGCGGGCACGGTCGTCGTCATGGTCGTGGTGGTCGGCGCGGTCGTCGTGGTCGTGGGCTCGGCCACGGGCGCGGCCCGGACCTTCGACTCCTCCGGGGTCGGCTGCGTCCCGGCGGCGCCGGCGCTCGCCGGCGGCGGGATCCGCATGGTCCGCAGCGCCTGGCGCCCGATCCTGGCGAACGCAGGCGCGGCCACGTCCGCCGCGTAGGGCGACGTGGTCGGCTCGTCGATGACGACGATGATCGACACCCGGGGATTGCCGGCGGGGATGAACCCGGCGAACGTCGAGACGTAGTGGTACTTGCCCCGGGCATCCCGGTAGCCGCCACCCGGCTGGGGCTTGCGGGCGGTGCCCGTCTTGCCGGCGGCGTCGTAGCCCTCGATGGCCGCTGCCTCACCGGTCCCGGAGGTCACGGCCTGGGCGAGCATCTCCCGGACATAGGCAGCCGTGGTCGGCGACACCACCCGGCGTCCCTCGCCGGGCGGCGCCGGGTGGCGCTCGCCGTCGGCATCGAACGTGGCCTTCAGCAGCGTCGGCGGCACGGCGACGCCGTCGTTGGCGATCGTGTTGTAGGCGATGAGCATCTGCATGGCGGTGACGGAGATCCCCTGGCCGATCGGGACCGACCCGATCGAGGTGCCCGACCAGTTGTCGCGGTCGAGCAGGATCCCCGGCTCCTCGTGGGGCAACCCGAGGTTGGTGACCTGCCCGAACCCGAACCGACGAAGGTAGTCGTCCAGGCGCTCCATCCCCACCCTCTGGGCGATCTCGATCGTCCCGATGTTCGACGACTGCGCCAGGACCTGGCTGGCGGTCATCGAGGACGGGTGCGAGTGGGCGTCGGTGTACACGTGATCCGCGACCCGCAGCGTGTCGGGTACCTGCAGCACCGTGTCCGGCGCCACCAGCTCCTCCTCGAGGCCGGCAGACATGGTGATGACCTTGTTGACCGATCCCGGCTCGAAGTTCTGCGTCACCGCCAGGTTGTTGCCGGTGTTGGTGACGGCGTGCGTCCGTGGGTCGGCCTCCACGTTCGCCATGGCGAGCACCTCACCCGTGCGGGGGTCCATCACGGCGGCCCAGCCCGCCCGGGCACCGACGGCCCGCACCTGGTCGGCGATGATGCCCTCGGTGGCGTACTGCAGGCTGCGGTCGATCGTGAGCACGATGTCGTCACCGGGCTCGGCGGGGTCGATGAGGTGGCGCCCCCCGGGAATGGTGCGGCCGTCGAGGTCCCGCTCGACCATGTACTCGCCAGGATCGCCGGACAGCTCGTCGTCGTAGCGCAGCTCGAGCCCCGACACGCCGACGTTGTCGAGGTCGACGCTGCCGAGCAGCGCGCGGGCCATGTCACCCGCCGGCAGCAGCCTCGCCGACTCGTCGAAGACGAGCACGCCGGGGATGTCGAGGCGCTTCACCCGCTTCGCCACCTCGTCGTCGACCTGCCGCGCCAGGTAGACGAAGTGGGTGTCGGAGGCGAGCTTGGTCGCCACCTCCTTCGCCGGGAGCCCCAGGGCCCGCGCCAGGCGCCGCGCCACGACCGCCGGATCGCCGATCACGCTCGGGTCGGCGCCCACGCTCTTGGTTGGCGTCGACAGTGCCAGGTCCTTGCCGTTGCGATCGAAGATCGTGCCCCGCGCCGCCGGCAGCGCGATGGGCTCGGTCCGCTGGTCCTCGCCGTAGGCGACGTACTGCCGGGCGCCGATGGTCTGGACGTAGCCGAGGCGCAGCACCACGACTCCGAACAGGAGCCCGAGCACGAGCAGGAGGATCAGCGAGCGGTAGCGGGGATTGCCGGGCCGGAGCAGGCGAGGCCCGCGGCTGGCTCGCCTCCCCCGACCCGGAGGTGGGATCCGCGCCTGCGGCCCGTATGGCCGTGGCAGCGGACGATCTGTCTCGTCCCGGCTGTGGCTCGGTCGCGCCCGATCCGTCGTCCTTGGGCGGTCATATTCCGCATGGCTGCGACCTGGACGCGTGTCGGTACCACTCGGGCTCACCCCGTCGGCTCCAGGTAGGGCTTGACCCGGGCGGCGCTGGTGTCCGGCGACTCCGGCGGCGGGTCGCCGGGCAGGTCGTCGTCGGGGGCCGGCTCATCCGGCGAGAGCCAGACCGGATCCCCGCCGGGGACCATGCCCAGCTGCTCGGTGGCCTCGCTCAGGATGCGCTGCGGCGCCTCCAGCTCGGCGACGTCGCGTCGCAGCTCCTCGTAGCGCGCCTGCTCCGCGGCCACCTGCTGATCGAGGTCGTCGACCCTGGCCTGTCCCCCGATGAGCAGCGCGTGGCTCACGGCCACGCAGAACAGGGCCGCGAACAGCAGCACGGTCAGGATCACGCCCGTGCGCGGGCTGAGCCTGAGCGCCGGCCGGGCGCGCCGGTCGCGGGGAACGACCCGCAGGTGCCGGTCGCCCCGTCCGCCGCGGTCGCCGCGATCGCGGCCCGGGAGCGGTCCGGTTCGGCCGTTCGGGAGCTGAACGACACGGGCGGTCGCCATCACGCCACCTCCTGGAGCCCGAGCTTCTCGGCAGCCCGTAGCCGGGCGGCCTCCGCCCGGGGGTTGGCCTCGACCTCGTGGCCGGGCGGTCGCCACGCTCCCCGGCGCAGGAGCCTCACCGTGGGGCGGACGTGGGGCGGCGTCGGCAGGTGCGAGGGCCCGGTCCAGCCGCCGGTGGCCGCCCGCCGGAAGCGCTCCTTGACGATGCGGTCCTCACCCGAGTGGTACGCCAGGGCCACGCAGCGGCCGCCCGGGACCAGCAGGTCGATGGCGTCGTCGAGGCTGGCCGGCAGGATCGCCAGCTCGTCGTTGACCGCGATGCGGATGGCCTGGAACGTCCGGCGGGCCGGGTGCCCACCGCGGCGACGCGCCGGCGCCGGCACCGCGTCTCGCACCACGTTGGCCAGCTGCTCGGTGGACGTGATCGGGCGCGCCGCCACGATGGCGGCCGCGATCCGGCGCGCGTAGCGCTCGTCGCCGTAGGCGTGCAGCAGGCGGGCCAACTCCGACTCCGCGGCGCCGTTGACGAGGTCGGCCGCGCTCACGGGGCGATTCGGATCCATGCGCATGTCCAGCGGGCCCGGCGCCCGGTAGCTGAAGCCCCGCTCCGGCCGGTCGAACTGCGGCGAGCTGACGCCCAGGTCGAACAGCGCCCCGCTCGCGGACCCGTGGCCGAGCTCGCCGAGCACCGCCCGGAGCTCGTCGAATCGGCGGTGCCGCACCGTCGCGCGCTGGCCGAAGCGCTGCAGGCGCTCGGTGGCGGCGTCGATGGCCTCGGGGTCCTGGTCGAGGCCGACGACCGAGAGGTGGGGGTGCGCGTCGAGCAACGCCTCGGCGTGGCCGCCGCCGCCCACGGTGGCGTCGACGACGACCCCCGCGGGAACGGGGGCGAACAGCTCGACCACCAGGTCCACGAGGACGGGACGGTGCTCGAACCCACCGCCCGGCGGTGCCGCCCCGCTCGCGCTCACTGCGATCCCCGTTCGACGGCGCTCGCCGGGATGTCTCCCCGGGACGGGCTCGATGGGAAGCGGGCGGAGAAGGGGCCTTCCACCGCGCCGGCCGGGGACCGGTCGGCGGGCGGGGCGGCACCTGGGGAAGTGGCGGCGCGGGCGGGGTGGCGGGTGCACCGGGTCACAGCCTGAGATCCCGCGCCGCTTGGCGAAGGGCCGTGTCCGGCCCCTCGGGGATGGAGTCCATGCGCTGGTCCCAGCGGCCCCGCGCCCACACCGCGATGCGCTGGCGGGCGCCGACGACCATCACGGGGCCGTCGAGCTCGGCGAAGCTTCGGAGCGAGCGGGGCACGACGATGCGGCCCTGGGCGTCCGGCTGGACCTCGAAGGTGGCGGCAGAGAAGGCGTCGTAGGCCTCCTCGGAGACGATGCCCAGGCCGATGCCGTCCTCCCACCGCTGGATGACGGCGCCGAACCCGTCGGCCGGCCACAGCCCGAGGTAGCCGTCGAGCGGCCCGAGGTAGGCCCCGTCGGCGAGCCTCCCGCGGTAGGTCGAGGGGAGGACGAGCCGGTTCTTGTCGTCGACCGAGTGCTCGTAGGAGCCCATGAACCAGCGGGCGCCCTCGGGGCGCGCCGGAGCAGCGACTGCGCCCGCTGCGGCGTCGGATTGCGGTCCCGGTCCACCAGGGTTCTCCACTTCGTGGGAAATTACTCCACTAGCTCCCACATGACAAGGCGCGGCCGGCTCTGGGGGCGCCCGTGAGCGGCACGTGCCCCGGCGCGCCGAACCCCGGCGGGGCCGCGCGGGACGCCAGGTCGTCCCCTAGGCCGAGAGGCGGCGCAGGAACGCGTCGACGATGACGGCGGGATCCCGGTCGGTCCCGGCCGCCGCACGCGCCAGCGCCGCGCGCTGCTCGCGATCGAGGCCGAGGAGGCGGGCGAGCGGCTCGGGTTCCCACCGGCGGTAGGCGGCGCACTGGAACCGGGCCGCGGCGCGCGTCCGGCGCTGGCTGATCCCCACGACCTTGCGGCGTCCGCCGTCGCTCGCGACCGTCACCTCGCCCGACCCGACGGTCGCGAAGCACACCAGCCGCCCCAGGGGCCCACACGCCAGCGGGCCCTCGTGGACCTCGGTCGAGCCGATGCCCAGCTCGGCGAGCGCCGACCGCCAGATCCCGCCGAGCCAATGGGTGGCGCGGCCGACGTCGTTGTCCCACAACGGGTCGCCGGCGGGCAGGATCACGTCCACCCAGGCGATCTCGCCCGGCACCACGAGCACCACCCCACCGCCCGATCGGCGCCGGACCACGTCGATGCCGGCGGCCGTCGCGGCCGCCCGGTCGACGACGTCCTCCGACTGCGTCGAGCCCAACACCAGGGCCGGGGCCGTCGCCTCCAGCACCCACACGGCCCGGGTGGGCGCGTCCGGGAGCGCCTCGGCGTGGAGATCGGCGGCGGGCCCGGTGAGCCGCCGCAGCGCCCAGGGCGAAGCCCGCGCCGTCACCTGGCTAGGCCGCGGCGTTGAGCAGGTACGGCGTCCACGTCTCGGGTATGACGCCGAGAGCGAACGTCAACCAGCTCGAACCCCGCGGGACGCTCGGCATCCGGAGCAGCCGCATCGACGTCTCGTGGAGCATCCGGTCGCGCTTGCGCACGTTGCACGG
This sequence comes from Actinomycetota bacterium, assembly GCA_046723645.1. Lineage (GTDB taxonomy): Bacteria > Actinomycetota > Acidimicrobiia > Acidimicrobiales > VFJN01 > DASQUK01. The sequence continues at coordinate 8,148 of JBKOUY010000097.1, forward strand.
CCGGCAGGCCGCCACGACGTTCTCCCAGATGTGGTCGCCACCCCGGCTCCGGGGCACGACGTGGTCGATGCTCTCGGCGGGTCCGCCGCAGTACTGGCAGCGGTGCTCGTCGCGGGCGAACACCGAGCGGCGGTTGAGCGGCGTGTTCCAGCGATACGGGACGCGCACGTACCGCCTTAGGCGCACCACCGACGGCACGGCTATGACGATCCGGGGCGAGTGCATGACGGCGTCGCTGGCGTGCAGCATCTCGGCCGTCTCACCGAGGACGAGCACCACCGCCCTGCGGTCGCTGACCACGCACAGGGGCTCGAACGTGGCGTTGAGCACGAGCGCCCTGGTCATCGCCGCGCCTCCGGCACGCGACCGCCCGCCCGCCTCCCTGCGGCCGATGGGCCATCGGACCCGTGATTCGCTCGCCCACGCTCGGTCATGTGGCGGACAAACTACTGGTGGCGCAGGCCCTTCCGTCGCCAGTTCCGCGTCGACCGCTCCTCGCGGCACCAGCGGAGGTAGGTCACGAGGTCGTCCGGATCGGGATCGTGGTCCCCCTGGCCCCCGTAGGCCGTCTGGAGGCGGAAGCGTAGGTACTCGGGCGACGGCAGCGGCAAGAACGGGCGGCGGTGCCACCACCCGGGCGCAGCCATCACCAGCGCCTGGCGCAGCCCGGTGGCCCACAGGGACGGGTGGCGGGCGACCGCGGCCGCCGCTCGCCACGCCCAGCGCGGCGGTGCCGAGGCCATCAGGCCCCCGAACCGAGGCCGAGGTCGTGGCCGACGCCGCGCCACCCGATGGCGGCGGCCCCGACGAGCGGCCCGGAGTCGCCGAGCCCGGCCGGCCGGATGAGGGCGCCCCGGGAGAACTCGATCCGGGCCCGGGCGTCCAGCTCGGCCTGGGCGGCGTCGAAGAACGTCGCGCCGTAGCCCAGCGCCACCGAGCCGGCCACGACCGCGAGGCGCAGGTCGAGCAGGTTGGCGACGGTTGCCACCGCCCGGCCCACCAGCGTCCCCACGCGCCGCCGGACGTCCTCGCCGACGTCCTGGGGGTCGAGCCCGGTCGCGGCGCGGATCGACGGCCCCGACGCCTCCGCCTCGAGGCAGCCCCGCGCGCCACAGGCACAGGTCCGTCCCGCGGGCTCGACGATCACATGCCCGATGTGGCCGGCGTTGCCCGTGGCGCCGTCGACCAGCCGGCCGTCGAGCACGATCCCGCCCCCGACACCGGTCGACACCACCATGGCGACGTAGTTGCGGACGCCCCGGGCGCCGCCGACCCAGCCCTCGCCCAGCGCCAGGGCCTTGGCGTCGTTGTCGATGTGGACCGGCAACTCGGTCAGGGCCGCCAGCCGGTCCCGCAGCGGGAAACCCCGCCAGGCCGGCACGTTCAGCGGTGACACCGTCGCCCCCCCGGGCTCCATGGGCCCTCCGCAGCCGACGCCGACGACCACCTCGTCGCCGCTGCGTACCGACGAGACCAGCCCGGCCAGGACGTCCCAGAGCTCGCCGGCCGACCCCCCGACCGGCGTCGGCACCGTCCGCTGGGCGGCAAGGGCGCCATGCTGGTCGACCCGCCCCGCGGCCAGCTTCGTACCCCCGAAGTCGACCGCCAGCGCCTCGTCCACCATCGTTGGGGCAACCTACCTGGCCCCCAGACGGCGACTCGCGCCCGCCTTGGGTCATCCGCGGCCTAACCTGACCTGGCTCACCCAACGACGGAGGGAGTACGAGGCTGTGGCAACCAGCCAAACCGCGGCTGCCCGGGGGGCCACCTTCTCCGACTACTACGACAGCGTGGTCGACAACGTCGAGCGCGTCATCCAAGGCAAGCGCGACGTCATCGAGCTCGTGCTCCTGTGCCTCGTTTCCGAGGGCCACCTGCTCCTCGAGGACGTGCCGGGAGTCGGCAAGACCAACCTCGCCAAGTCGCTTGCCACCTCACTCGAATGCAGCTTCGGGCGGGTCCAGTTCACGCCCGACCTGCTGCCCTCCGACGTGGTGGGCATCACCGTGTGGAACCGGGGCGACGGCTCGTTCGACTTCCGGCCCGGGCCGGTCTTCAACAACGTGGTGCTCGCCGACGAGATCAACCGCGCCTCGCCCAAGACGCAGGCGGCGCTTCTCGAGGCCATGGCCGAGAACCAGGTGACGGTCGACGGGGTGACCTATCCCCTCAGCCGGCCCTTCATGGTCATCGCAACCCAGAACCCCATCGAGCACGAGGGGACCTACCCGCTGCCGGAGTCGCAGCTCGACCGGTTCCTCATGCGGGTGTCGGTCGGCTACCCGTCGCCCGACGCCGAGCTCGAGATCCTCGAGACCCACGGCGACCACGACGCCTACCGCGACATCGGCTCGGTGATCGGCAACGACGAGGTGCTGGGGCTGTCCGCCGCCGCCAAGGGCGTGCATGTGGCGCCCAGCCTCAAGGCGTACCTGGTCGACCTCGCGCAGGCGACACGCCGGAGCGCGCACCTCGCCCTCGGCATCTCGCCGCGCGCCACGCTCGCGCTGCTGAGGGTCAGCAAGGCCCGCGCCGCGTCGCAGGGACGCGGCTACGTCATCCCCGACGACGTCAAGGCGCTGGCCAGGCCGGTGTTGGCCCACCGGCTGCTGGTCACACCGGAGGCCCAGCTCCAGGGCCTGTCCCCCGCCGACGCGCTGGACGAGGTGCTGCGCGCCGTGCCGGTCCCCGGCGGGCACTAGTGGACGCTGGGCGGTGAGCGCCGCACGATGCTGACCCGGCAGGGGTGGCTGGTCGTCTGGGGGGGCGTGGCCCTGGTCGTGCTCGCCCGGATGCTGGGCATCAACGAGCTGTACGTGTTCGGCGCCGTGGCCCTGGGCCTGGTGGCGTTCGCGCTGCTCTATGTGCGCCTGACCCGCCTCGACGTCGAGATCGATCGCACCGTCCACCCCGCCCGGGTCCACGCGGGCCAGGTCAGCCGGGTCGACGTCCGGCTGCGCAACCTCCGCGGGACCGACACGCCGGTGCTGCGGCTCCGCGACCCCGTGTCGGGGACCGCCGGCGCCGAGCTGCTGGTGCCGCCGCTCGACCACGGCGCCGCCACCCTCGCCACCTACCGGCTGCCCACGGGGCGCCGCGGGATCGTCCGGGTCGGCCCGCTCCGGGTGGTGGTCGGCGATCCGTTCGGCCTGGTGCAGGCGAGCAGCGTCGGTGCCCCCAAGGTCGAGGTGACGGTGTTCCCGGCGATCGACGAGATCCGGCCGGTCCCGCTGACCTCCGGGCACGACCCGCTGGCGGGCGCCATCCGTCCCCACGCCCTGGGCAAGAGCGGCGACGAATTCTACGCCCTGCGGCCCTACGTGGTCGGCGACGACCTGCGCCGGATCCACTGGCCGTCGACCGCGCGCCACGACGAGCTGCTCGTGCGCCACCAGGAGCAGCCCTGGCAGGGGCGGACCACCGTCCTGCTCGACGTCCGCCGGGCGGCGCACGACAGCGTGTCGCTGGAGCTCGCGGTCTCGGCGGCGGCCAGCATCGTCATGGCCAACGGGGCGCGCCACGACCTGGTCCGGCTCGTGACCACCGACGGGACCGACTCGGGCTTCGGGGTGGGCGTCCCCCACAGCGAGGCGCTGCTCGAGCACCTGGCGGTGATCGACGCCACCGGGAGCGCCAGCCTGCGCACCATGCTCGACCTCTTGAACCGGAGCGGTGGTGGTGCGCTCGTGGTGATCGTGGCGCAGACCACGGCCGCAGAGCTGTCGGGCGTCACTCGGCTGCGTCGCCGCTTCGGGTCGCTCGTTGTGGTGCAGGTCGACGGCGCCGCAGGCGCCACCCGCGCCCCGCTGCCCACGGGCGGCTCGGCGACCCTCCTGCGGGTCGGCCCCCGCGCGCCGTTCGGCGAGGTGTGGGACCGCGCCATGGCCGCGACCCGACCCGGCCGCTCCCCGGTCGACGACCCTCGGGCGGCGGGCCGAGTCGCCCCCGCGGTGGCCCCGGTGCCCGACATCCCCGTGGGGGACGGGCAGTGAACGAGCGCACCGAGCGGACCAGGGGACACATGCTGCTGGCCACCGAGGTGGCCCTGGCGCTCGTGACGCTGGCGGCGATCGCAGGCATGCACCGCCTGTTCGTCGACGGCTCCTTCCGTGGGCCGCTGGTCCTGCAGGCCATCGCCGCCCACCTGGTGGTCGCCACGCTGCGCCGCCGGCGCGTGGCCCTGCTGCCGGCGGCCGCGATCACCGCCGTGGCCGGCGTGCTCTTCATCACCTGGACCCGGTTCGGCGACACCGTCGGGTACCTGTTCCCGACCGGTGCGACGCTCACCGCCGCCGGAGACGACCTGAACGACGCGTGGCGGGTCTTCCAGGACGTCAAGGCGCCGGCGCCGGTCGTCAACGGCTTCATCGTCGCCACCGCCGTCGCCATCTGGTTCCTGGCGTTCGTGGCGGACTGGGCTGCCTTCCGCGCCCGGGCCGCGTTCGAGGCCCTGCTCCCGGCCACCACGCTGTTCCTGTTCGCCGCCGCGCTGGGTGCACCCGGTGGCCGCGTGGCGTCCGCCGCAGTGTTCGCGGCGGCGGCGCTGCTCTTCGTGTTGCTCCACCGGACCTTGGTCCAGGAGGAGTCGTCCACCTGGGCGGCCAGCCACCGGGATCGCGGGCGCTGGTCGCTGCTCGGCACTGGCGCGGCGCTGACCGCAATCGCCGTGGTGGCGGGCGCAGTGACCGGCCCGCGGCTGCCCGGCGCCGAGGCCGATGCCGTCATCGACTGGCGGCACATCGGGGAGGACGAGCCGACCCGGGTGGTGCCGAGCCCGATGGTCGACCTGCGCACCCGGATCGTCGAGCAGCCGGACGTCCAGGTCTTCACCGTGCGCAGCGAGAAGCCCTCCTACTGGCGGCTGACCGCCCTCGACGAGTTCGACGGCCAGATATGGAAGTCGTCGTACGGCGCGGACGGCGCCGAGGGCGAGCTGCCCCGGTCCGTCGAGTCGGCCACCGAGACCGAATCCGTCCGCCAGACGATCACGGTCGATGC
>JBKOUY010000244.1:0-13723 GCA_046723645.1 Actinomycetota bacterium
GCGCTGGGGCGGGCTCGCCCGCCGGGGCGCCGCCCAGGTCCCGCCGACGGCTGCGTCGGACGCGTGGCGGGCGGCGGGGAGGGCCCGGCGCCGGGACGACGCCGGGGGCGAAGACCGTGACACCGGCCGCGATGCCGCCTGGCAGCCCGAGGAGTGGATCGACGAGGGCGAGCTGCGCGACGAGGCCACCGGGGCGGTGGAGCGCAGCCGCGAGCGCGCTCCGGGGGGATCCGCCGGTCGAACCCGCCGCGGCGCGGCGTCACCGCCCGGCGGGTCCGCCGGGGGTTCGAAGGGCCGGGGGACCCGCCCGACCGGCCAACGGGGCAGGACCGCGGCCAATGGTGCCGCCAGTCACGACGAGCCGGGACCCGCTGGCCGGGGTCGCGGCGAGGCAGGCCAGGCTGCCGCGAGCCGAGGCGGGGCCACAAAGCCGACGCCGGTCGACGACGACCTGCGTCGGGCCGTCCCGGCGAACCGCCTGCCGCGCCTCGAGGCTCGCATGCGGGAGGCGGGCGAGGCCTTCAGGCGGGAGCGGTTCGAGGAGGCCCGGCGGATCCTGCGCCCCCTCGCCGGGCAGGCACCCCGTGCCGCCTCGGTCCGTGAGCTGTACGGGCTGAGCCTCTACCGCCTGGGCCGGTGGGCCCAGGCGGTGAAGGAGCTCGAGGCCTACCGCTCGCTGACCGGCAGCACCGAACAGAACCCCGTCCTCGCCGACTGCTACCGCGCGCTCGGCCGGTACGCCAAGGTCGAGGAGCTGTGGGAGGAGCTGCGCGCCGCCAGCCCCCGGCCCGAGCTCGTGGCCGAGGGGCGGATCGTGGCCGCGGGCGCTCTTGCCGACCAGGGGAAGCTGAACGAGGCCATCAAGCTGCTGGCGTCGTCGGCGAACCGCCCCACGCGCAAGCCCCGGCTGCACCACCTTCGCATGGCCTACGCGCTGGCAGATCTCTACGAGCGGGCGGGGGACCTGCCCCGTGCCCGGGAGCTGTTCACCCGCGTTGCGGCCAGCGACCCCGACTTCGTCGACGTCGACACCCGGCTAAGGGCGCTCCGATGATGTCGACGCCCGCACCCGCGCCCCCCGATGATCGTCATCTACCCTGGTAACCCCGACAGCACCTGACCCGACCGCAACGAGACGATCGAGGAGACACCGCCGTGGACATCCAGAGCCTGCTGGGTGACGAGGCCGAGAGCCTGCTCAAGCACGAGTCCAAGGGCGTCCCCGCCGACGACCTCATCCTGCCCGGACCCGACTACGTCGACCGCGTGTTCGTGCAGACCGACCGGTCGCCCCAGGTCCTCCGGAACCTGCAGGCGCTGTTCGGCCACGGCCGGCTGGCCGGCACCGGCTACGTGTCGATCCTCCCCGTCGACCAGGGCATCGAGCACTCCGGCGCCGCCAGCTTCGCCCCCAACCCGAAGTACTTCGACCCCAAGAACATCGTCGAGCTGGCGATCGAGGGTGGCTGCAACGCCGTCGCCACCACCTTCGGCGCCCTGGGAGCGGTCTCCCGCGCGTACGCCCACAGGATCCCGTTCATCGTGAAGATGAACCACAGCGAGCTGCTGACCTATCCCAACCGCTACGACCAGGTGATGTTCGGCTCGGTCGAGCAGGCGTTCGACCTGGGGGCGACGGGCGTGGGCGCCACGATCTACTTCGGGTCGGCGGAGGCGACGCGCCAGCTCCAGGAGGTGAGCGAGGCGTTCGCCGAGGCCCACCGCCTGGGCATGTTCACCGTCCTGTGGTGCTACCTCCGCAACTCGGCCTTCAAGCAGGGCGAAGTCGACTACCACGCCGCGGCCGACCTCACCGGCCAGGCCAACCACATGGGCGTCACGATCGAGGCCGACATCATCAAGCAGAAGCTGCCGACCACCAACGGCGGCTTCCTGGCCCTCGAGAACTACGGCCGGACCAACAAAGCCGTCTACGAGTCCCTGACCACCGACCACCCCATCGACCTGTGCCGCTGGCAGGTGGTCAACAACTACATGGGCCGCATCGGCCTCATCAACAGCGGCGGGGAGTCCAAGGGGGCGTCCGACCTGGCCGAGGCAGTACGCACCGCGGTCATCAACAAGCGTGCCGGTGGCATCGGCCTGATCTCGGGACGCAAGGCGTTCCAGCGGCCAACGGCCGAGGGTGTCGAGCTCCTGAATGCCATCCAGGACGTCTACCTCGACGAGTCGATCACCATCGCCTGAATCGCCCACCTCCGGCGACAGCCACTGGGCTAACCACACTCCGCGGCGTATTCTCTGCCGGGTACCCGGGTAGCTGGGGATCTGTGGCCGCGCGCATAGCGTGACGAGATCGGCGCCCAGGGCACGATTCGCCACGTTTCGCAGTCGCGGCGATATGGTCATAACGACAAGGAACCACGTTGAAGGGGGGCGGGTTTGTCCGAGACGACACAACGCCCAAGAGCACCTGAAGTGATCGACCGGGTCGTCATCCGGTTCGCGGGCGACTCGGGTGACGGCATGCAGCTCACCGGTGACCGCTTCACCAACACGAGCGCCCTGTACGGCAACGACCTGGCGACGCTGCCCGACTTCCCGGCCGAGATCCGGGCGCCCGCCGGCACGCTCGCCGGCGTGTCGGCCTTCCAGGTCCACATCTCCGACCACGACATCACCACGCCGGGCGACGCCCCCAACGTGCTGGTCGCCATGAACCCGGCCGCGCTGCACAGCCAGCTCGACCGCGTGGCTCCGGGCGCCACGATCATCCTCAACGAGGACGCGTTCGACGAGCGCCACCTCACCAAGGCCGGCTACACCGCCGACCCGCGGCACGACGGCACCCTCGACGCATACACGGTCTACGAGGTGCCGATGACCTCGCTGACCAAGGGCGCGGTCACGCCCCTCGGCGTCAAGCCTCGCGACGCCGAACGCTCCAAGAACTTCTTCGCGCTGGGCCTGATCTCCTGGATGTACACGCGGCCGGTCGAGCCGACCCTGGAGTGGATCCAGCGTCGCTTCGTGGCGCGACCCGACGTCGCCGAGGCGAACACGGCGGCCTTCAAGGCCGGCCACGCCTTCGGCGAGACCGCCGAGCTGTTCGATCATCCCTACGAGGTCCATCCGGCCACGCTGCCGGCCGGCACCTACACCAACATCACCGGCAACACGGCGTTGGCGTGGGGCCTGATCGCCGCCAGCCAGCTCTCGGGGATGCCGCTGTTCCTGGGGTCGTATCCCATCACGCCGGCCTCCGACATCCTCCACGAGCTGTCGAAGCACAAGAACTTCGGCGTCCGCACGCTGCAGGCCGAGGACGAGATCGCGGGCATCGGCGCGGCCGTCGGCGCCGCCTATGGCGGCCATCTCGGCGCCACCACCACCAGCGGACCGGGGATGGCGCTCAAGGCCGAGACGATGGGCCTCGCGGTCAACCTCGAGCTGCCGATCATCGTGATCGACATCCAGCGTGGTGGGCCCTCGACCGGCCTGCCCACGAAGACCGAGCAGGCCGACCTGCTGATGGCGTACTACGGCCGCCACGGCGAGGCACCGCTGCCGATCCTCGCGGCCCGCAACCCGGGCCACTGCTTCGAGGTGGCCATCGAGGCGGCCCGCATCGCGCTGACGTGGCGGACGCCGGTGATCCTGCTGTCGGACGGGTACCTGGCCAACGGCTCCGAGCCGTGGCGGCTGCCCGACGTGGACAGCCTGCCCGACCTGAGGCCCACGTTCGCCACCGAGCCCAACCACGTCGATGCCGACGGCGAGCAAGAGTTCTGGCCCTACCTGCGCGACCCTGAGACGCTCGCGCGGGCGTGGGCCCTGCCGGGCACGCCCGGGCTCATGCACCGGATCGGTGGCCTCGAGAAGGAGGAGGGCACCGGCAACGTCAGCTATGACCCGGTGAACCACGAGCAGATGGTGCGGCTCCGCGCCGAGAAGGTGGCGCGCATCGCCGAGTCCATCCCCGACGTGGAGGTCACCGGTGACGTCGACGACGCCGAGGTGTTGGTCGTGGGCTGGGGCTCCACCTGGGGCGCCATCGACGGTGCCGTCAGCCGGGCCCGCCGGGCCGGCCACCGGGTTGCCCACGCCCACCTCGTGCACCTCAACCCGTTCCCGCGCAACCTGGGCGACGTCCTGCGCCGCTACCCGCGGGTCCTGGTGCCCGAGCTCAACCTGGGGCAGCTCGCCCATCAGCTGCGGGCCGAGTTCCTCGTCGACGCCCGGACCGTCTCCAAGGTGCGGGGCCTGCCGTTCACGGCGGCGGAACTGGAGCAGGCGATCGTCGACCACCTCAAGGAAGGTGCGTAGTCATGACGGACACCGCCATCCCGGTGACGACCCGGAAGGACTGGACCAGCGACCAGGAGGTGCGCTGGTGCCCCGGTTGCGGCGACTACTCGATCCTGGCCGCTGTCCAGCTGCTCATGCCCGACCTGGGCATCCGGCGTGAGGACACGGTGTTCGTGTCGGGCATCGGCTGCGCCGCCCGTTTCCCGTACTACATGAACACCTACGGGATGCACACGATCCACGGGCGCGCCCCGGCGATCGCCACCGGGCTGGCGCTGGCCCGGCCCGACCTCCACGTGTTCGTGGTGTCGGGCGACGGCGACGCCCTCTCGATCGGCGGCAACCACCTCATTCACGCGCTGCGCCGCAACGTGAACATCACGATCCTGCTGTTCAACAACCAGATCTACGGGCTGACCAAGGGCCAGTACTCCCCCACGAGCGAGGTGGGCAAGGTCACCAAGTCGACGCCGTTCGGCAGCCTCGACCATCCCTTCAACCCGGTGAGCATGGCCATCGGCGCCGAGGCCGCGTTCGTGGCCCGCACCCACGACATGGACCGCCAGCACATGATGGAGGTCTTCCGGCGGGCGTTCGAGCACCGTGGCTCGTCGCTGGTGGAGATCTACCAGAACTGCAACGTCTTCAACGACGGCGCGTTCGAGGGCATCACCGCCAAGCAGAACCGTGACGACATGCTTATCCCGCTGCGCCACGGCGAGCCGATCCGCTTCGGGGCCGACGGCGGCAGGGGCGTCGTGCTCGATTCGCAGCGGGGTGCCCACATCGTCGACGTGGCCGATGTCGGCGAGGACGCCCTGCTCGTGCACGACGAGACCCGCGACGACCCGAGCGTGGCGTTCATGCTGTCGCGCCTCGCCCGGGGACCGCACCAGCCGACGCCCATCGGCGTGTTTCGCGACGTGGTCCGTCCCGACTACGGCGAGGCCGTCAACCAGCAGATCGTCGCCGCCCAGCAGCAACGGGGCTCCGGCGACCTGGCGGCGCTGCTCCGCTCGGGCGCCACCTGGAACGTCAACTGACGTTCCGGCCCGGCACCGACGGCCGGCCCCTTGATGGCGTCGGTCTGACGACCGACCCGCATCTGACCGACAACTAGGGTCGGCGGGATGCCGTTGACCCTACGCGTCTTCACAGAGCCCCAGCAGGGAGCGAGCTACGACGACCTGCTGGCGGTCGCCCGCGAGGCGGAACGCCTCGACTTCGATGCGTTCTTCCGCTCGGATCACTTCCTGAGCATGGGGCCGGGCAGCGGCGAACCGGGACCGAGCGAGTCGTGGGTCACGCTCGCCGGATTGGCCCGGGACACCACGCACATCCGCCTCGGCACCATGGTCACGTCCGCCACCTTCCGGCTCCCGGGCCCGCTGGCCATCGCGGTCGCCACGGTGGACGCCATGTCCGGCGGCCGCGTCGAGTTGGGCCTCGGCGCCGGATGGTTCGACGACGAGCACCGGGCCTACGGCATCCCCTTCCCCAGCACCCGCGAGCGATTCGACCGGCTCGAGGAGCAGCTCGCCATCGTGACGGGCCTGTGGACGACGCCCGTTGGCGAGCGCTTCGATTTCCAGGGACGCCACTACCAGCTCACGAACTCGCCAGCGCTGCCCAAACCCATCCAACGGCCACGGCCACCCGTGATCGTGGGCGGGCTGGGCAAGCGCCGGACCCCTGCGCTGGCCGCTCGGTACGCCGACGAGTTCAACGTCGGCTTCGCGCCGCTGGGCGACTTCAACGCGCTGGTGGCGGCGGTGACCGCCGCCTGCGAGCGGGTCGGGCGCGACCCGGCCACGATGACGTGGTCGACGGCGCAGGTCCTCTGCTGCGGTGAGGACGAGGAGGCGTACCGGCGCCGGGCGGCCGCCATCGGCCACGAGCCCGACCAGCTGCGGGCCACCGGGCTCGCGGGCACCGTCGCCGAGGTGACCGACAAGCTCGCGAGCTTCGCCGACGCCGGCGCGCAGCGTGTCTACCTGCAGGTGCTCGACCTGACGGACCTCGACCACCTGCGGCTCGTCGCCGCGGAGGTGGCCCCGGCTTTCCGCTGAGCGCCGGAATCCCCGCCGCGGATCAGCCGTGCACCGTCGGGCCGGCACGCTCGACCGTCATCCGCAGGAGCACCCGGCGATCGCGCTCCATGGCGGCCCGGTAGTCGGCCCAGTCGGGGTGCTCCCCGCTGATGCGGCGGTAGTACTCGACCAGGGGTTCCATGGCGTCGGGCAGCGACACGATCTCGACGGGCCCCTCCACCTGCACCCAGTCGCCGAAGAAACGTTCGGTGAACGCGCACAGGGCGGCGTACGGCAGGGCGCGCAGGTGCCGCACCTTGTAGGCCGTCTCGCGGGTGGAGACCACGACGCAGTCCCGGTCGTCGACGCCGACCGTCACCGGGGACATCTGCGTGGTCCCGTCGGCCCGGGTGGTGGCGAGCACCGCACGATGGTTCTTGCGGATGAAGTCGAGCGCAGTGGCAACGTCCATGGGCGCCGGTTCTAGCCGAGATCGCGGAACACCAGGCCCGTTCTCACCTTGGGATGGAAGAAAGTGGTCTTGGGTGGCATGCGCTCGCCCCCGTGGGCGGTCGCCTCGATCTGGGCCACGCTGGCCGGCCGGAGGAGCACCCCCGCCTGAGCCTCGCCGGTGGCGACCGCCCGGCGCACGTTGTCGGGCCCGTGCTGGAACGTGACCTCGTGTGCGGGCAGCGACGCCAGGGCCACGTCGAGGCGGGCGGAGTCGAGGTCGCGGGCGTCCGCCAGCGCATCGGGTCGCGGGCGGAGCATGACCTCGCCACCGGGCACCACCGCGCACAGCGCTCCGGCGTCGACCATGGCGGTGGTCACCGGCGGCCCCGCCGGCGGGGTACCGACGGGCTCGAACCAGGGCTCGAGCGCACGCACCAGGTCGAAGCCTGCGGGAAGGCCGTTCAGCAGGCGGTGGATGGCGCGCACGGTGAGCTCGTCCTCGACCAGCTCGACGACGTACGTCAAGGTGGCCGCCGCCTCGCCCGCTTGGCCCTCCGACCGCTCGCGCTCGGCCAGGTAGGTGAGGCAGGTCTCGTAGCGATGGTGGCCATCGGCGATGACGACCGGCTGGGCCGCCACGGCGGCGGCTATGGCGTCGTTCACGTCGGGTTGGTCGACGATCCAGACTGTGTGGCGCACGCCCTCGCCGTCGTCGACGTCCGCCACCGGGTCCGCGTCGACCGGGAGCAGGTCGGTCAGCCCCTTGGCCAGCGACAGCCCCCAGATCGCCGAGAGGTTCGCACGGCACGCCCGGAGCAGGTCGAGCCGGTCGCTGCGGGCCTTCGGGGTCGTCTGTTCGTGGGGAAGGATGTCGGCGCCGGAGGGGCGCAGGTCGAGGGCTCCGATCACGCCGGTCGTGTGGCGGGGGACGCCGGCGTCGTCCGCGTAGGACATCCGGTAGACGGTGAACGTCGGCTGCCGGTCCCGCACGAGCACGCCTTCGGCCTGCCAGCGGGAGAACAGGCGGTCGGCCACGGCGTAGCGGTCTTCGCCACCCTCGTCGATGGGGAGGTCGACCCGCACGGCGTTGTAGGGGCTGCGGGCGGCCAGGCGGGCGCGCTCGTCGTCGTCGATCACGTCGTACGGCGGGCTGATCACGTCGCCGAGGTCCACGCGTGCGAGGTCGTAGCGGATGCCGGGGAACGGCCGGAAGAGGGGCACCGGCCCATCCTGGCAGACCGCCCAGGGGCGGGCCCTAACCTCGCACCGATGGCGTGGGACACAGGCTGGGTGGGCGCACGGGCATGACCTGGCTCCTCGATCTCGACGGCGTGGTGTGGCTCGCCGAGCGTCCCATCACCGGCGCCGCGGACGCGGTGGCCCGGCTGCGGGGTGCCGGCGAGCGGGTGGTGTTCGCCACCAACAACTCCTGGGCCCGCCTCGCCGACCAGGAGACCAAGCTCGAGCGCATGGGGATCCCTGCGGTCGGCGACGTGGTGACGTCGGCCATGGCGGCGGCGAACCTGGTCGAGCCCGGCGAGCGGGTGCTGGTGGCCGGCGGGCCGGGCGTCGTGGAGGCGGTCGCCGGGCGGGGCGCCGAGCCCGTGCGGGAGGGCGATGCCGACGCGGTGATCGTGGGGTTCCACCGCGACTTCGACTACGAGCGGCTGCGGCTCGCCATGACGGCCGTGCTCCACGGCGCCCGCCTGATCGCCACCAACGACGACGCCACGTACCCGACCCCGGACGGGCCGATACCCGGGGGCGGATCGCTGGCGGCGGCGGTCGCGTATGCGTCGGGCGTGACGGCCACGGTTGCGGGTAAGCCGCACCGACCAATGGCCGATCTGGTCCGGGCGATCGCGGGCGGCGAGGGGATGGTCGTGGGCGATCGTCCCGAGACCGACGGTGCCTTCGCCGCCGTGCTCGGCTACCGCTTCGCCCTGGTCCTCACCGGGGTGACGGGCGAGGCCGACCTGCCCGTCCGCCCCCAACCCGCGATCGTCGCTCCGAGCCTGGCCGACCTGGTGACTCAGTACCGCCGGTAGTCGCTGCCCCAGGGATCCGGGTACCGAGTCGCGGGCCTGGCCCGATCGCCGTAGCCCCGCAGCAGCAGGCCGACCAGCACGCCGAAGGTGAACCCGCCGACGTGCGCCATCCAGGCGACGCCTTCGTTGGGGTCCGTGAAGAACTGGAGCACGAACCAGACCCCGAGCACGACCTTCGCGGGCACGTTGACCAACACGAAGATGACGATCGTGCGCACGCGGGCGTTGGGGAACCAGATGAGGTATGCGCCCATCACCGCCGCGATCGCCCCCGAAGCGCCGATGGACGGGACCGTCGAATCCCGGCTGACGGCCACGTGTGCCAGCGTCGCTACGATCCCGCCCACCAGATAGAACGCCGCGAAGCCGAGCCTGCCCAGCCGGTCCTCGACGTTGTTGCCGAAGATCCACAGGAACAGCATGTTGCCGCCGAGGTGAAGCAGGCTCCCGTGTAGGAACATCGAGGTGAGGATCGCGAGGTAGACGTTCTTGCCGGCATCGAACGCCGGCGTCTGCCCCCGGTCGATGTTGCACGCGTTGTCCTCACCCAGATTGAACGTTGCCTGCACCTCGGCCGTCGTCAGCGGGCGCTGTTCCAGGACCTCGCAGGGGATGGCCGCGTACTTCAGGTCGAACCGGACGTCGTCGACGGTCTCCTCGAACGGGCTCGGCTGCCAGAAGAAGTACGCCACGACGCACGCGGCGATGATCAGCAAGGTGACGACCGGCCGCCGGGAAACCGGGTTGTCGTCGTAGAGGGGCAGCACCGCCGGGAACCGTATCGGGCGCCGGCGGGGTGTGAATCCGCGTGCCGGCGACCCGCGACCGTGCACCAGGGCAGGTACGGTCGTATCTTTCCACCATGCCTGATAACGATCTGCTGAAGCGGTTGCTCGACGCCGGCATGACCTTCACGGCGATGACGCAGGCGCGGGCCGAAGACCTCATCCGCGATCTGGTGCGCGCCGGCGAGGTGCAGGCGGAACAGGCGCAGTCCGTCATCGACGAGCTGTTGGACCGGAGCCGCCGCAACAGCGAGCGCCTCATCGACGCCGTCCGCGCCGAGATCCAGCAGCAGATGGCCAGCCTCGGCCTCGCCACCAAGAACGATGTCGAACGCCTGGAACGCCGGATCGCCGAGGTGTCCGCCGCACGGGGTACCCGCAAGGCGACGGCCAAGAAGGCGTCGACGCGCAAGGCGACCAAGGCGGCGAGGAAGTCCGGCGGGCGGGCGTCGACCGCCAAGAAGGCGACCGCCCGCAAGGCGGGGGCCACGAAGGCCGGGGCCAAGAAGACCGGAGCCAAGAAGACCGGAGCCAAGAAGGCCGCCCGCAAGGCCACCAAGTCGTCCAGGTCGTCGAGCGCGTCAAAGGCGACCAGGGCGCGGTCGACCCGCTGAGCCGGGGAGCTACCGCCACGCCCCCGGTCCGCCGGAGGCTCGACGCCGAGCTGGTCCGCCGGCGGCTCGTGACGAGCCGGACACAGGCCCGCGAGGCCATCGATGCCGGCCGCGTCACCGTTGACGGCGCCCCGGCGCTGAAGGCCGCCCGGCAGGTGGCGCCCCACGAGGCGGTCGTGGTGCAGGGCGAGGGGCCACGCTTCGTCGGCCGCGGGGGCGACAAGCTGGCGGCCGCGCTCGACCGCTTCGCGGTGCCCGTGGAGGGCGCGCGGGCGCTCGATGCCGGTGCGTCGACGGGCGGGTTCACCGACTGCCTGCTCCAGCACGGCGCCAGCCGCGTGGTGGCCGTCGACGTCGGCTACGGGCAGCTACACGAGCGCCTGCGCGCCGACCCGCGCGTCGAGCCCGTCGAGCGCACCAACGTGCGCGACCTGGCGCCCGGGGCCCTCGGTCCGCCATTCGACGTGGTCGTGGCCGACCTGTCGTTCATCTCGCTACGAACGGTCCTCGGCCCGCTGCTCCGGCAGGCGGCGCCGGGCGCCCACCTCGTGCTGCTGGTCAAGCCGCAGTTCGAGGCCGGCCGTGACGAGGCGACCCGCGGCCGCGGGGTCATCCGCGACCCGGGGGTGTGGCGGCGCGTGCTCGACGAGGTGCTGATCGCGCTCCGCGCCACCGGAGCCGCGATCATGGGGGCCATGGTGTCACCGCTCACCGGCGCCGACGGCAACGTGGAGTTCTTCGTGCATGCCCGCGCCGCGACCCCCGGCGACGCCGATGGCATGGGCGCCCACGCGGCGGCAGCGGTGGACGAGGCGTTGGCGCTGGTCGACCCACCCCGCCCCGGCGGGTCGTGAGGGTGTGATGCCGCCATGGCCACCGTCGGGATCATCGTCCATCACGAGCGCGAGCAGGCGGCCGAGCTGGCACGTGACGCCGTGGCATGGCTGCGCGAGCGGGGGCACGAGGTCCGTGTTCCACTCCATGACGCCGCGATCGCCGGGCTGACCGGCGTCGGCACCGCCGAGGCGGACTTCGCTCGCGGCCTCGGCGTCGCCATCAGCCTGGGTGGCGACGGCACCATGCTCCGCACGGTCGATCTGGTGGCGGCCGAGGGCGTGCCGGTCATCGGGGTCAACGTCGGCCAATTGGGGTACCTCACCGAGGTGGAGCCGGCCAGCATGCGCATGGCCCTCAAGCGGTTCCTCGCCGGTTCGTACGACGTCGAGGAGCGGATGATGCTGGCGGTCACGGTCGAGGCCGCCGGCTTCGAGGATGACGCGCACCTCGCCCTCAACGAGGCCGTGCTGGAGAAGACACCGATGGGACACACCGTCCGGCTGGGGGTCAGCGTCGACGGTGAGTTCTTCACCCCGTACGCTGCTGACGGCCTGATCGTCGCCACCCCCACGGGGTCGACGGCCTATGCCTTCTCGGCTCGGGGACCCATTGTCGAGCCGACCCATCGCTGCCTGCTGATGACTCCGGTGTCGCCGCACATGCTCTTCGACCGTTCGCTCGTGCTCCCGCCCACCGCCAGCGTGCGGATCGAGGTGCTCGACGAGCGCGCCGCCACGCTGTCGCTGGACGGGTCGAACCTCGGAACCCTGCGCCCCGGCGACGCCATCCGGGCCACAGGCGCCCGGGAGTCGGCGCGGTTCGTCACGTTCGGACCTCGCGACTTCCTCCACATCCTGAAGGCCAAGTTCGGTCTGAGCGACCGCTAGGTGACCGAGTGATCCTCGAACTGGCCGTCCGCGATCTCGGGGTCATTGCCGAGCTGCGCCTCGTGCTCGGCCCGGGCATGACGGCGCTCACCGGCGAGACCGGCGCCGGCAAGACCCTGGTGGTCGATGCCATCGAGCTCCTGGTGGGCGGACGCGCCGACCCGGTGCTCGTGCGGACGGGCGCCGACGAGGCGTGGGTCGAGGGCCGCTTCGTCCGGCCCACCGATGGTGCGGGCGACGGCGCCGGCGACGGTGGGATCGACGCCGGCGACGAGGTCGTCCTGGCCCGCGCCATTCCCCGCTCGGGCCGGAGCCGCGCCTACATCGACGGCCGGCTGGCGACCGCCGGCGAGCTCGCGGCGATCGGCGCCGAGCTGGTCGACCTCCACGGCCAGCACGCCCACCAGTCGCTCCTCCACACGGCGGCCCAGCGCGAGGCGCTCGACCGGTTCGGCGGCATCGACCTCGGCCCGCTGCAGGCGGCCCGTCGGGAGATCGGCGCCATCCTCGACGAACTCGCCGGGATGGGCGGCGACGAGCGGGCGCGTGCCCGCGAGCTCGACCTGCTGCGCTACCAGGTGTCGGAGATCGACGCCGCCGCCATCGCCGGCCCCGGCGAGGACACGGCGCTGGAACGCCTCGAGGACGAGCTGGCGGACGCCACGGCGCATCGCGAGGCCGCGTCCGGCGCCGTGATGGCGCTCAGCGGCAACGGGGCCGGCGACGTGGCCGAGCCCACCACATCGGCGGCGGATGCCATGGGCGCGGCGCTGGCGCTGCTGGCCGGGCGGGCCCCGTTCGTCGACGCCGAGGCGCGGCTGCGGGCGTTGGCGGCCGAGCTGAGCGACGTCGCCGGGGAGCTCCGCGCCGCGGGCGAGGCGATCGACGAGGACCCGGAACGGCTCGCCCAGGTGCGCGAGCGCCGGCAGCTCCTCCACGACCTCCGGCGCAAGTACGGGGAGACGCTCGCCGACGTGCTGGCCGAGGGCGACGGCCTGCGGGCCCGGTTGGCGGAGCTCGAGGACCACGACCGGCGGGCGGCCGAGCTCGACGCCCGCCTCACGGCTGCGCGTGCCGCGGAGGCCGAGGCGGCGGCGAAGGTTGCCACCGCCCGGAAGAGCTCGGCACCCCTGCTGGCGGCCGAGGTGCAGGCACACCTGGCCGAGCTGGCCCTGCCCAAGGCGCGGGTCGAGGTGGTGGTGGGCGGCGACGACCCGGGCGACGACGTCGAGCTGCGGCTCGCCGCCAACCCGGGAACGCCGCCCCTCCCGCTGGCCAAGGTGGCCTCGGGTGGCGAGCTGGCGCGGACCATGCTCGCGTTGCGTCTCGTGCTCAGCGCCGCGCCCCCGACCCTGGTGTTCGACGAGGTCGATGCCGGCATCGGCGGCGCGGCTGCGGTCGCCGTCGGCCGGTCGTTGGCGCGCCTGGCCCAGCAGCCGCACCAGGTGCTCGTCGTGACCCACCTGCCGCAGGTCGCGGCCTACGCCGACGCCCAGGTCCGGGTGGCCAAGCAGAGCGACGAGTCGACGACCGTGGCCCGGGTGAGCGTGCTCGACCATCCCGACCGGGTCATCGAGCTGTCGCGCATGCTCTCGGGCCAGCCCGACAGCGACGCCGCCCGTGTCCATGCCGCGGAGCTGCTGGCGACCGCGGCCGGGGAACGGGGAGGCTGACGTGGCGATCGCGGACGGCGACAAGGTCGACGCCACGCCCGGCGATGCCCCCGACGGGTCCGGCGAGCGCGTCGCCGGCGCGCCGGGCCACCGCGCATCCCGCCGCCGGCGCCGCGCCACGCGCCGC
>JBKOUY010000137.1:0-4117 GCA_046723645.1 Actinomycetota bacterium
CCGCAGCTCGCCGACGATGACGGCCTGGTGCGGGTCGTGGCCTGCGGGTTGTGCGGCACCGACCACGAGCAGTTCACCGGCGGCATCCGGGTCGGCGGGCCCTTCGTGCCGGGTCACGAGATCGTCGGCGTCGTGGAGGACGTCGGCGCCGCCGCGGCCGAGCGGTGGGGGGTGGCCGCGGGGGACCGTGTCGCGGTCGTGCCTTTCCAGGCGTGCCGGGCGTGTGCGGCCTGCCTCGCCGGCGACCATCGCCACTGCGAGCGCCACGGGTTCCGCGAGTTCTACGGGGCGACCCCCCTCGACCGAGCGCCGGGCCTCTGGGGCGGCTACGCCGAGTTTGCGTACCTGGGGCCGGACGCGCTGCTGCTGCCGGTCCCCGATGGCCTCGACCCGGTCCTGGCCACGGTGTTCAACCCGCTGGGCGCGGGCATCCAGTGGGCCGTGGGCGTCCCGGCGACCGGGTCGGGGGCGGTCGTGGCAGTCCTGGGTCCCGGGATCCGCGGGTTGTGTGCCGCGGCCGCGGTCAAGGACGCCGGGGCCCGGTTCGTCATGGTCACCGGCTTCGGCCCGCGCGACGCCGAGCGGCTGGCGCTGGCGCCGCAGTTCGGCGCCGACCTGGCCGTCGACGTGGCGCGCCGGGACCCGGTCCGGGAGCTGCGGGACGCGACCGGTGGTCGCGGCGCCGACGTGGTCGTGGACGTGACTGCCAACGCGCCCGCTGCGTTCGGCCAGGCGATCGACCTCGCCCGCCCCGGCGGCACGGTGGTGGTGGCCGGCATGCGGGGCTTCGCGCCCGTAGACGGGTTCGTGCCGGACCTCATCGTGGCCAAGGAGCTCCGGGTCCTCGGTGCACTGGGCGTCGACGCCGCGGCCTACCGCGCCGCCTTTGCCCTGCTCGCGGAGGGCTCGTGGCCCTTCGCCGACCTGCCCCGCCGCTGCGTCGGCTTCGACGACGCCGCCGACCTCCTCCGGTCTATGGCCGGCGAGCCGGGAGCGCCACCGCCGCCTGTCCACGGGGTCTTTGTGCCGGGCTGACGCGGCCTGTGCGCTCAGGATCCCGCTCACGACGTAGGGTCCGCCGGCGAGGGCCGAATCACGCCGCCGGCGCCGAGCCCTGGCAGAGAGACGAGGAGGCCGCCATGTCCACACGCCCGGTCACATTCGGCGCATTCGTGCCGCAGGGTTGGAAGACCGAGCTGGTCGACATCGACGGCGCCCAGGCGAAGTGGGCCAAGGCGGTCGAGGTCGCCGAGCTCGCCGAGCGGCTGGGCTACGACTCCATCTGGGTCTACGACCACTTCCACAATGTGCCGGTGCCCGCGCACGAGGCGGTGTACGAGTGCTGGACCGCGCTGGCCGCGCTCAGCCAGCGCACGTCACGGGTGCGGCTGGGCCAGATGGTCGGCTGCGCCGCGTACCGCAACCCGGGACTGCTGGCGAAGATCACGTCCAACATCGACGTGATGAGCGACGGCCGACTCGACTGGGGCATCGGCGCCGGCTGGTACGACCACGAGTTCCGGGGCTACGGCTACGAGTTCCTTCCCGCACGGGACCGCATCGCAATGCTGCGCGAGACCATCGAGATCGTTCGGTCCCTGTGGTCAGAGCCCGACACGACCTATTCGGGCAAGTGGTTCCAGCTCGAGGGCGCGCAGTGCGATCCCAAGCCGTTGCAGCAGCCCCACCCGCCGATCCTCATCGGCGGTTCCGGCGAGCAGCTCACCCTTCGCGTCGTCGCCCGCCTGGCCGACCGGTCCAACTTCGGCGGCAACCCCGAGGAGTTCGCGCACAAGTGCGACGTGCTGCGGCGCCACTGCGACGCCGTCGGCCGCGACTACGACGAGATCGAGAAGACGTGGAGCCCGGAGATCTTCGTCCGGGAGACCGACGCCGAGGTGCGGGCCATCGGCGGGTCGACCTTCGGCGAGCCGTTCGACAGCTGGCAGGCCGGCAACCTCGTCGGCACGCCAGAGCAGGTGATCGACAGGATCGGCCGCTACCGCGAGATGGGGGTCACGAGCTTCATCCCCTGGAACCGCGACTACCCGTCGACCGACACGCTGCAGCTCGTCGCCGAGCGTGTGATCCCGGCGTTCCGCTGAGGACCTGGACGATGTGGCTGCTGTCGGCATTCTGCGTCAAGGAGGACAAGCGGTGAAGATCGATCCCGACGCCGCCGGCATGGATGCCGCCCGCCTGGCGCGCATCGACGAGCACCTGCGCACCCGCTACCTCGAGCCCGGCAAGATCGCCGGTTGCCAGGTGGTCGTGGCGCGCCACGGTGCGATCGCCCATGCCTCGTCGTTCGGCGAGCGGGACCGGGAGCGCGGCCGCCCCGTGGCCGACGACACCATCTGGCGCCTCTACTCGATGACCAAGCCGGTCACCGGGGTGGCGCTCCTAACGCTGTACGAACGGGGACTGTTCCAGCTCGACGACCCGGTCCATCGCTTCCTGCCGGCCTGGCGCAACCTGCGGGTGCGGGAGCGAACCGGGGACGGTGAGACTCGGCTCGTCCAGCCCCAGCGGCCGATGCGGGTGCGGGACCTGATGATGCACACGTCCGGGCTCGGTTACTCGCTCGACAACAGCGACATCACCGTCGACATGCTGCGACAGCCGCCGGGGGAGCGCCTGGGCAAGGGCGCCACGCTCGAGACCCTCGTCGACCGGCTGGCCGAGGCGCCTCTGCGGTTCCACCCCGGGACCCACTGGCTGTACTCGTTCTCGACCGACGTGTGCGCCCGCCTGGTCGAGGTGCTGTCGGGCCAGCGGTTCGACGATTATCTCCGCACTACGATCTTCGAGCCGCTCGGCATGGTCGACACCGGGTTCTGGGTGACAGACGAGCAGGTCGACCGGTTCGCCGCCTGCTACACGCGGGACGCCGGCAAGCGGCTGGTCCTGCAGGACGACCCGGTCGAGAGCCGCTACCGGCGTCCGATGTCGTTCCTGTCGGGCGGCGGCGGCCTGGTCGGGACGATGGCGGACTACCTGCGCTTCTGCCTCATGCTGCTGGGCGGCGGCGAGCTGGACGGCGTGCGCATCCTCGGCCGGAAGACCGTGGAGCTCATGGCGAGCAACCACCTGCTCGGCGGCGGCGAGCTGTCGGCGTTCGCCTTGCCGGGCGCGTATGGCGAGGTCGGATTCGCCGGCATGGGTTTCGGGCTCACCGTGGCGGTCAGCCTCGGCCCCGTGGCCACCGGCATCGTGGGGTCGCCGGGCGAATACATGTGGGGCGGTGCGGCGTCCACGCTGTTCTGGATCGACCCGGTCGAGGACCTCGCGGTCGTGTTCATGGCCCAGCTGATCCCCTCCGGCACGTTCAACTTTCGGGGCCAGCTCAAGACGCTCGTGTACCCGGCGCTCGTGGATTGACGGTACCGACGTCCGGAACCGAATCAGGCGATCGGGCCCTCGGCGCTCCCATCGTCGCAGCGGCACGCCAGCCCGGCCAGCTTGGACTCCGCCAGCTCGAGCAGCGGCCCGACCGACTCGGATTCGATGTCGAGCACACGACCGATGGCGTCGTCGCCCAAGCCCTCGCCGCGCAGGCGAAGGGCCAACGCATAGGTCTCGGGGAGCCGGTTCAGGTCATCCGACTCGGACATCGAGCCCCTTCCCGAAGAGTCTGCAGGGACCATGCCGGCGGGTACCGAGGAGCTCCGGTGGGGCCGGCCCGCCCCAGCCCCACCGGTTGACAGGACGCGCATGACGGCGTGCAACGCCGCGGTGCGGGACGCGCCCTCTCATGGAGCAACCGTACGGACAGCCCGCGGGGCGGGGGATCGGCAGTCGGGTACCTATTCGCGTCCCCCGTCGGGCGGAATGTCCAACGCCGCCGCCAGGCCGCCCCTCCCCGAGACCCCGAGCTTCGAGTAGGCCGAGCGCAGGTGGGCGTGCACTGTGCGGACCGAGAGGTACAGCATGTCGGCGATCTCGCGGTCCGAGTGTCCCCGTGCGGCGAGCTCCGCCGTCTCGCGCTCGCGGCGGGTCAGGTCGCCCGGCTGGCCGGCGGTGCCCAAGCGGCGGAGCAGCGGGGTCGTGGCGCCGACGCATGCCGCGGCCAGCCGGCGCGCCCGCTCGGTGGACGCATGCGCGCTCGCCTTCTGGC
>JBKOUY010000016.1:0-22075 GCA_046723645.1 Actinomycetota bacterium
GGGGCGGCAGACTGGCGGGCTCGGCGGCTGCGGCTGTATCAGTGGGGAACTGGCGGGTAGTTGTTGCCGGTGAGGGACGGCCTCCCGATCGGCTTGGAGTTCACGTGAAGACTCTTGTGTCCGGCGCCACCGGGTTTGTCGGCCGGCATGTCGCGGCCGCGCTCGATGCCGCAGGCCACGACGTGACCGCCATGACGCGCCGTCCGGAGGAGTACCGCGGCAGCGGGGCTGGGCTGGGCTGGCCTCCGTCGTCGACGAGGTCGAGACTACCGAGGTGGAGATGACTCATGACTGATCCTTCTGGGCGGCGAGCCGGCGACGACGCCGCCCATCCACCGCTGGACGGCGAGAGCAGCGAAGCAGCTGACAACGACGCACCAGGCTCATGGACAGCACTCCCGGTCTCTGAGAGACCGCGCCCGGAACCAGTTCAGGGAATGATCCCAGCCCGAGCACGGCGTCGAACCAAGCTCGAGCGGGGCTCCATGCGGGTGCTCGCCACGGGCGGCATCATCGGTCTCGCCACCATCCTCGGCGCCGTACTGGTAAGCCAAGACGTCGCCGGCTGGATCGTGGGGCTCGCCGTCGGACTCACGTCGGTGATCCTCGCTGCCCTGTTGTGGTCATCACGACAGCTGTAATCACGCGTGCTGGGCCCGTCGCGCCGCCAACCGATCCGTTTCGCCACGGCGATCGTCGACTACAGCTTCGATCCTGCAGCCGACTGTTGGGCTCGGCTCCCGAGTCCCGTGGATCCGCCCGGGTGGTCCGCGCAGATGGGCGGCTCGGTAGCCGGTGGGCACCTGGTGTTGGCGGCGCAGAGCCACAGGCCGAGCAGCACGACCGCCCTTCGACGCGCCCATGATCATCACCGTGGATGCCAACCGCCGATGGGTGCTGAATCGCGGTGGTCCTGGCGTCTCGTGGAGACCGGCGCATAGCGTTCGTGAGGATGAGTGAACACGGCGAGACCGAGAGCCGGGCTCGGCGACTGCAGCTGCGGTCATCCCGTCGCCGATCACGAGTGGACGTCTGACGGGTCTCCGATCTGTTCGGAGAGCTGTGAGTGCACGGAGTTCGGGCCGCGGCTCATGCCATGCCACATAGGGGTGAAGCGGCTTCACGCACGCCGCAGGTGCCGGGTCCCAGAGATGAGGTCAAACGGTCGGCCAGACCAACCCGTTCGGAGATTCGTGTCGGGCGCGATGCGGCCCGGCCGAAGTCACCGTTGTTTGGCATGCTCCGCTCGGCCGGGCCGGGAATATGTGTGAACGTTATATCGACTATTGGGCGAAACGCTGAGTCGCTCCGTCCGATCAGTCTTTGTCGAAGCGCTCGGCGTACGGCTCGCGGGTACCGAGCTTCGCCAGCCCGCGGCTAACGATGTATGCGACCGCGACCCAGGACATGTATTTCCAGCCGTCATTGGCGCCGAGGTCTGCGTCGGCGACGTAGGTGGCGATGAGGATCGCGACGATGGCAGCGATCGCCAGCATGAATTCCGTCGTCTTGAAACCCACCTTGGTTTCCGTGAATGTTCTGCGCTGGCCGTTACTGTCAGCTCGTCGGCTCGCCACACCTGTGTCGAGGGCCGTGCGATTAGTCACCATGATTTGTGCTGTTTCTCCTGTGTGTTGTTGTTGTGCCGACAAGCTTCCCGGTTTCGGGGTTCCTAAACCCTAAGTTTGTGAGTGGCAAGTGTCACGTGGTGGGCGCACGGTACGTAGGCAAAGGGCTCCCTACAGCGCGATGCCTCGTCCGGGAGGGACTAGTCACGAGGCATGAGGCACGAGGCACAAATCAGCCTGCTATGCCGTCGCAGCAGATAGGACACCTCCGCGTCGGTCGTCGTGAGCGAGCACCCGACCCGGAGGCGCGACCCCGCTACCGCCGCTCGACGACGTTGGCAGGATCGTCGAGGGCTTCAGAGGCCTCGATGCCGTGCATCACATGGCGGGACTACCCTGAACCATCGTGAAGCGCCCCGCCGAGGCGGTCGCCGGGGATTCGTTGGCGTGGCTGCTCGCAACGGCGCATCACCTGCCGCCGGCCGAGTTGCCGGGGGCCGTCGCCGAGGCGTTGGCGCGGGCTGGTGCCGTCTCGGCGCGCCTGTTCCTGGCTGACCACGGACTGGTGTCGCTGCATCCCTTCGGGCCAGCCGCTGAGGAGACGACATCATTTCGGATCGACGGAACAATTGCGGGTCGGGCGTTCGCCCTCGAAATGACATGCCGCGTCGCCACCAACGGCGGAGTACGCCTGTGGGTTCCGGTGGTGGACGGCACTGCTCGCCTCGGCGTCCTGGGGGTCGACCTCACCGCAGAGGATGCCCGCAACGCGCAGACGCAAAGTTTGGTCGAGCACGTGGCATCCCTTGCGGCGCAGCTCCTCGTGACCAAGAGCGAGTACAGCGACGCCGTGGAACTCGCTCGACGCAACCGGGAGATGTCGCTCGCCGCCGAACTTCAACGGGGGACACTGCCACCCATGACCCTGGCCACGTCCAGAGTCATGGTCGCGGGAATTCTGGAGCCCGCGTACGAGGTAGCCGGCGACACCTTCGACTACGCCCTCAACACCGACATGCTCCACGTGGCCATCATCGATTCGGTCGGCCATGACATCGAGTCAGCGGTCGTCTCCCATCTGGTGCAGGGAAGCCTGAGAAACGGCCGCCGCAACGGCTGCGACCTTCCCGACCTCTACGTCCGGGCCAACGCGGCCCTGACTGCGGTGTTCCGCGAGCTCACCTTCGCCACGGCTGCGTTCGGCCACGTCGACCTAACCTCCGGCCGGTTCAGCTGGGTGTCGGCCGGGCACCCGCCCCCGCTCGTTGTGCGCGGCGGCAAAGTGGTGCACGAAGCGGACACCGTTCCCGTGCTGCCGATCGGATTGTCGGGCGCGAAGCCTACGGTCAATGAGCTCGTCCTCGAGCCCGGAGACATGCTGCTGCTTTACACCGACGGTGTCGTTGAAGGTGGCGTGCGCGGCACCGAGCGCTTCGGCCTGGATCGGCTCATGGACCTGCTGTCCCGGAACCTCCTCGCCGACCTGCCACCCGCCGAGTCGCTCCGCCGACTGGTGCGCGCCGTCCTCGAACACGCCGCCCACGAACTCCACGATGACCTCACAATGGTGCTGGTCGAGTACCGGGCGGCCGCCACGAGCTGATCCGGACCTGACAACCCCGAGATGGATCCGACCGGTCGATGTTGGCGACACCTCCCCGGCCGTCACGGCAACCATGGGCTCGTCGAGCAGGGCCGCCCCGTTCGCGGTGTCTCCCATGCGGATCAGAGCGCGGCCCTGACCCGCCCGGGGTTCTGTGCGCCCGCCAGGCGCGAGACACGCCACCCGCCCCACCCGGAACAAGTCCGGACCGGGCCACGCCCGAATCGGCGATCTGCTCGCAGCGGTCGGGTGCAGAAGGTGCCTCAGGAACGCACGCACAGGTCTGTCCCACAGACCGTTCGGGTAGGCCACGCACCCGGCGGTCCCCCGGCCGGGGCGGAGCCCGGGGACCGTCCTTGCATGCGCCCGTCGTCCCCCTAGCCAGATTGGGCGCCGCGGGCTTCAGGTAGGCCACCGGCTGACGGTTCGCCGGCATGGTCTCCCCCCAGCGGCGGGCCGTCTCGCGTCGTCCTTCACCTCCGGCTGGCGGCTGGTGCGCCTCGGTGTGATCCAGTCAGAAGGCACTGGCGGCGGGGTCGACTGCCGGCTGTTTGGCTGAGACCACTGCCCAGTTCAACGTGGACGAGATTACGAGTGCGCCGCTGCCACCCGTGAGATCTCCCATGTAGGTCTCACCGCTGGTCAACTGGCGGAGCACCGTCTCCGCGTCGTCAGTGACATTCCAGCTCTTGTCGCCGATACGAATATGCGCCATCGGACGACGGTATCGGCCCACACGGAGAGAGGTGACGGGCATTGGGGCGCGCCCCGGCTCGTCGTTCTGTGCGCTCCCTCTGCGCCGGCCGTTGCCGGGCGCCCAGGTAGCGCGCGGGGTGGGCTCTACGGCGACAACCTCGCCCTTCCCAATGAGCAACGCATGGCTGAGCGATTGGGCGGCTTCATGATCGGGGGGAGCGCCGCGTGTTGGCGGCGACGCCGGTGGTGAGCAGGTGCTCGACGGTCCGCAGGTTTCGTTGCATGCCTCGCTTGAACAATTGTGTCGCGACGCCGTCGAGGTGAGCGATCGGGCCGGGGAGGCCCTCAGCGCTGATGCGGCCGATGAGCATTATTCGGGTGCGGTGGCCGGTCGGGTTGAGCTGATACTCGTAGCGAAACGGCGTCGGCCCGGACCTGCTTTCGAAGGTGACTCGATGCTCGGGATCGAAATCGACGAGGTCGACCTCGTTGACGACGCTTCCGCTGGGTAGTGACCGCACCATCCGGAACCGGGCGCCGCGCCGGGGTGGGCCGTCGAATGCGATGCCGTCGACGGCCTCGAGCCAGAGGGGCAGGTTGGCGGGGTCGGCGAGGAAGGCGAAGACCGTGTCGGCAGGTTGGTCGATGGTGATGGTGGCGGAGAAGTCGCCCATGGGTCAGGCCGCCTCGAGGATGGCAGCGGCGGCGGGGTCGTGTGCGGCGAGGATGCGCATGCCGGGTTGGTGTTCGCGTAGCGCAAGTACCGACTCGCGGGTGCGACGTAGTGTGCGCCGGCTGCCGACGCCGGAGTGCACGCCTTGTTCGAAGGCGTGGATGTCGTAGGTGAGGTCGCCAACGAGCAACAGCGGTGGGCCGTCGGACCATCGCACGAGCATCGACATGGAGCCCGCTGTGTGCCCGGGCGTGGGGAGGACGACCAGCGCTCCGTCACCGAAGATGTCGTGTCCGGTCATGAACGGTGCGAGCGTCGGGTCCGCGAGCCGTTCGTACTCGACCTGCGTCCACCGCAGACCAGCGACCTCGATGTGCTTGCGGAGCAGGCCACGGGTCTCGGCGAGCGGGCGCTGGAGCGAACGCCACTCGTCCCGTGACACCAGCAGCTGGGCGGTTGGTAGCTCGGCAACACCGCCAATGTGGTCCTGGTGCAGGTGCGAGATGATCGCCGCGCGCACATCCGACGTGGCGTAGCCGAGCCGTGCGAGGCCCGCGCTCATGGTCTCGGTCTCGTCGACATGGAACGTTGCCAGTCGCCGGAAGATCACGCCGTTGGCGCCGTCGGGGAAGTAGTGCGGGTCGGTGACCGAGGCGCGGTCCTGGCCGGTATCGAACACGACGACACCGTCGGTGTGTTCGATGACGTAGACGTTGATGGGGCGGGCCTGCAGCCACTCCCGCGACCGCAGGATCCACCAGTACATCGGTGCGCGGCCCCGGTAGGCGTGCTGCGGATGGATGTCCACGGTGCCGGTGCTCAACCGTGCCACCCGCGTGACTTGGGATGCCATCGCATCCCCCTTTCGTAATAGCGTATGCGGTACGCTACTACTAGCGTATGACATACGCAAGCCCGGAGGTGTGATGCCGCGCAAGCAACCCGCTGATGCCCACCCCATGCGCAAGGGCGGCCGCGTCCCGCGCAACACGCTGTCGCGGCCAGCCATTGTCGACGCGGCACTGGCAATGATGGACCGCGACGGGCTCGACGCCGTCACGATGCCGAAACTGGCACAGCACCTCGGTGTGGGGACCATGTCCTTGTACCGCCACGTCAGCGACAAGGACGACCTCATCGCCGCCGTCGCAGAGCACGTGATGGGAGGCATCGAGGTCCCAGACGGGCCGGCCGACGACTGGCGGGGGCGTGTTGTTGGCTATCTCCGCGCCCTGCGCGATGCCGCCATCGCTCATCCCGCCCTGGCACGCATCCTGGCCGACCGCGGCCTCACTGTCGGTCCGGTGTTCGACCAGCTCGAGCAGGTCCACGGGGTCCTCCTCGCCGCCGGCTTCTCCGACAGCGACGCCGTGCGCGCCTTCTACTCGCTGCTCACCTACGTCTTTGGATTCGTCATCTGGGAACTGCCCCGCGTCCACGAGCAAGCCGCGGAGGCCTATGAAGCCGCGTGGAAGCACTCGATCGACGCGCTTGACCCCGGCAAGTATCCGCATCTACACGCCCTGCGGCCAACGCTGGTCACGACCGCGTCGCCCGAGCAGTTCGAGTACGGCCTGCACAACCTCGTCGACTCGCTCGCCGCCGCCAGAGGTCGACGACGAAGCAGCGGACGCGGACCCCGTCGTTCACCCACCGGACGCTGACGAGTAACGGTCAACACAACCGAACCGACCATGCGCACGCCGACCACCAGCGAGGCAGACCACAACCCCGCGATAACCGATGCTGCCACGCCATCGACGTCGACACGGCAGCGGCCGTCCAGCGGGCCCCACACGGAGGCGAGGTTGTAGTGACGGCGCTGGCGGTTGTGGGAGATCTGCCAAATCGAACTCGGACTTAGCCGCGTGGCTACGGGCGAACGGCGTCCGCTAGGCAGCGCCGACGACTCGGCCTCTCATCGGCTTCGAGACGAAGGTGCGGTCGATGATGCCATGGAGGTCGGCGAGGGGGAGGGGTTCGCCGGCATCGGCTCCGCCGGCGACGACAGCTGGATCGAGCGCTTGGTACGCGGAGACGAGACCAGTGAACAGCCGTGCAAGCACGTCAGCATCGCCTGGATGGAAGGTGCCGGCTCGCTGGCCACGTCGGATGAGGTCGGCCTGCTGCCGCATGGCGCCGTCGTAGCGCTCGTTCAGCACGGCGTCGATCGCCCGATCCACCGAGGGGTTCGTTGCGCTCGAGTAGCGCAGGTACAGACGACCGAAGTGCGGGTGTCTGCGGAAGAACCCGACTTGGAAGTCGACGAGCGCGTGCAGCTGCCCTCGGGGGTCGGCGTCGTCGTCGCCGAGCAGCTCGCCGAGCGCCGGCATGAACTCGTCGCCGCGGCGGATGAAGATCTGGCGGAAGAGCTCGTCCTTGCCATCGAAGAACGAGTACAGGGAACCGACGGAGAACTCTGCCAGCTCCGCGATCTCCTTTAGCGTGGCCTCGTGGAAGCCCTTCTCGCCGAAGACCTCCTCGGCGGCGTCGAGAACCTGGGTCCGGCTTACGTCTTGCCGGAGCGCGCGCCTCTCGGCACGCCGACCCGACTTCGCGGCACTCGCTTTGGCCATGACGCGACAATAGCTGACGATGAACTGCTGTTCAGTCAGGTAGAAGGGGAGATCAACAGATCGAACCCGGGTGGTTCCGCGGCGGGAACGTGTGCGCGACGGCGTCGAATACCTCGGACGCTGCGGCCGCGAGATCGACAAGATGGTCGTCGACACTCACCATGATGAACTCGTCGGTATCGGCGTGGATAGGGCATCGCATGCACCTTCCGACTATGGTTACTCTGCCATGAATCACCGTTCAAAGATCTAGAGGGGGATTCATGGCGGACCGCCAGGAGACGCCAAGGGAGGGCACGGAGCGCATCCGCTGGATGCCGGCGACCAATGGTGGGCTGGCAACGTACGTCCAGTTCGGTCCCCACGACCGCAAGGGCTACAAGGGCGACTTCGTCACCATCCGGGAGCTCCGGGGTGGCGAGCTCCACTTCGACGGCTGTGGCCGACCCCAGTGACCGTCGAGCCGGGCATGAGCGACGACGGGCGGATCACCGACGAGGGCATCGCCCGGTTGCGGGCCCGGATCGGCGTGGCCGAGCCGCACCCGGTACCGCCGCACTATTCGCTGCCGACCACCGACACGTTCCGCCACGTGGCCGAGGCCTACGGCGACGACAACCCACTGTGGTGCGAGCCGGCGTACGCGGACACCACGGTGTGGGGCGGCCCTATCGCACCGCCGGTCCTCGTCGGCGGCGACACGCTCATCGGCGACGACGAGGTCACCGACCTCGCCCCCGACACCAAGGCGTTGCTCAGGGGCGACCCCCTCCGGGGGGTGCACGCCTTCTACTCCGCGTCGGCGCGCGAGTGGTGGGCCCCGCTACGTCCGCTGCGCCGGGTGGCCCGCCGCAACGCCCTCGTGGCCGTGCTCGACAAGCCGAGCGAGTTCGCCGAGCGCGCGGTGCACGAGTGGACCGGGCAGGTGTTCCGCGACGTCGACGGGCCGGTGCTGGCGGCCCAGTACCGGCTGATGGTCCGCGCCGAGCGCACCAAGGCGAAGGTACGCAAGAAGTACGACGACGTACAGCTGGCCGACTACACCGACGAGGAGATCGCCGCGATCGAGGCCGCGTACGACGCCGAGTCACCACGTGGTGCCGAGCCCCGATGGTGGGAGGACGTCGAGGAGGGCGACGAGGTCGGCCCTCTGGTGAAGGGCCCCCTCACGGTCACCGACATGATCTGCTGGCATGTCGGCATGGGCATGGGCCTCTACGGCGTCAAGGCCCTTCGGCTGGCCGCGAAGAACCGGGCCCGCATCCCTCGCTTCTTCCACCGCGACGAGCACAACGTCCCTGACGTCATGCAGCGGGTCCATTGGGACCCGGAGTTCGCCAAGCGTTCAGGCAACCCCACCACGTTCGATTACGGGCGGATGCGGGAGACGTGGCTCATCCACCTCTGCACCGACTGGATGGGCGACGACGCCTGGCTGTGGACGCTCGACTGCGAGTTCCGGCAGTTCAACTACGTCGGCGACACCCAGTGGGTCCGGGGGACCGTTGTGCGCAAGTACGTCGCCGACGGCGACCGGCCGGCGGTCGACCTCGACATCACGTGCACCAACCAGCGCCATCAGGTGACGACGCCCGGGCACGCCACGATCCTCCTGCCGTCCCGCCGGCGCGGCCCGGTCCGGCTGCCCGACCCGCCCGCCGCCGACCTGCAGGGCGCCCTCGAGGAGATCGCCGCCGCCTGGGAGGACCGATGACCGAGCGGAGCGCGCACGTGCGGGTGAGCCAGGCCGGTGGCGTCCTGCGCTTCCACCTCGACAAGCCGGCCAAGCGCAACGCCCTCGACGACGACATGGTCGAACTGCTGATCGACCGCATCGACGCGGCCGGCCGGGAGGAGTCGGTCCGCGCCATCCTGCTGACGGGCGAGGGCGACCACTTCTGCAGCGGCTTCGACATCGTCGGCCGCAACGCTGCCAACCGCGGCGACGACGTGAAACCTCGCATCGGCTCGATCCAGCGGCGCCTGCCGTCGCAGAGTCACCGGCTGATCCCGCTTCTCGGCACCGTGCAGGTCCCCGTGGTGGTCGCGGCCCGGGGATGGGTCGCCGGCGTCGGGCTCCACCTCGCGGCGGCGGCCGACTTCCTCGTGCTCGCCGACGACGCCACTGTGTGGGAGCCGTACGCGCAGCGCGGGTTCACCCCGGACACCGGCGGCACCTGGCTGCTGCCACGGCTCGTTGGCGTGCAGCGGGCTCGCGAGCTGCTTCTCCGAGGCACCCGAATCACGGGTGCCACCGCCGTCGAGTGGGGCCTCGGCCACGTCGCCGTCCCGGCGTCGGACGTCGACAGCGCCGCGATTGCGCTCGCCGAGGAGCTCGCCGCCGGGCCGACCGTCGCCCTCGGGTTGACCAAGTGGATGCTGCAAGTCGCCGGCGAGAACACCTTCGATCAGCAGCTGCGAGCGGAAGCGTTCGCCATGGAGCTGTCGAGCCGCAGCGAGGACTTCCGTGAGGGTCTCGCCTCGTTCGTCGAGAAGCGTACGCCGGGGTTCACCGGACGATGAGCCTCTCCGTCGACCGAAGCACTCCGGTCGAGCAGGTGCTCGACGCCGTGCGTGCCTGGATCGAAGCCGAGGTGCCGGCCGCCTGGCGGGACGCCGCCAGCACCGCGACGCCACTGCGCGAGGTCCGCACCTTCGCCGAGTACGAAGCGTGGTACCCGACGTTCGCGGCGTCCGGTCTCGTCGTCCCCACCTGGCCGTTCGCGTACGGGGGGCTCGACCTCGAACCCGCCGTCGCTCGCCGGGTCGAGGCGCTTCTCAGCCCGCTGGGCCTCGGCCGCCTCAACCCGCTCGGCCTCAACCTCTGCGCGCCGGCGCTCTTCGCCCACGGCACCGAGGAGCAGCGGCTGCGCTACCTACCGCGGATCATCGACAACACCGAGAAGTGGTGCCAGCTCTTCAGTGAGCCTGGCGCCGGCTCCGACCTCGCGTCGCTCGCCACCCGGGCCGAGCGGGACGGCGGCGACTGGCGGCTCACCGGTCAGAAGGTCTGGACCACGTGGGCGCACGTGTCCGATTGGGCGGTGTGCCTCGCCCGCACCGATCCCGACGCCCCGAAGCGCGACGGCATCACCTACTTCCTCGTCGACATCCACGCCACCGGGGTGGAGGTGCGTCCGTTGCGGCACATCACCGGCGAGGTCGACTTCAACCAGGTGTTCCTCGACGGGGTGCGCGTGCCCGACGGCCAGCGGGTGGGGGCCGAGGGCGAGGGGTGGCGGGTGGCCAATGCCACGCTGTCGGGTGAGCGGCAGATGGTGTCGGGCAGCGGCTCGGGCGGCGTCGACCGCATCGGCGGCGGGAGCGCCGATGGCCTGTTGCAGCGGCATGTCACCGACCCAGTGCTGCGCGACCGCGTGGTGCGCCTGTGGGCCGAGGAGCAGATCCGCGGATGGACCAACCGCCGCCTCCGCGGTGGCCCGCTCACCTCCATCGGCAAGGTGCACCAGGGCGACCTCAACCAGCGCATCCAGCTCGCCGCCGTCGCCCTCCTCGGCGCCCACGCCACGGCCTGGGAAGGAGGTCGCCTGGACCGCACCGTGAAGGGGATGCTCCGCAGTCGCGGGAACACGATCGAGGGCGGCACGACCGAGGTGAACAAGAACGTCATCGGGGAGCGGGTGCTGGGCCTGCCACGGGAGCCCGACCCCTACAGGCGCGTGGCGTGGAAGGGCATTCCCCGGTCATGAGCTACACGACGCTCGACGTCCACCGCGAGGGCCACGTGGGCTGGTTGATCTTCGACCGGCCCGACCGCGGCAACGCCATGGATGCGGCGATGATGAACGAGCTCGAGGCGGCCTGGGCAGAGCTCGACGCCGACCCCGACGTGCGGGTCATCGTCAACACCGGCAACGGGCCGGCCTACCAAACCGGGCTCGACGTCGCCCAGCTGGCCGAGGACAAGGAAGCTCTGCGGGTGCAATCCCGGCGCACGCGGGACGCCGAGCTGCGGTTGACCGCGTGGCACAACGGCGTGTGGAAGCCGGTGATCGCCGCTGTCAACGGCGTGTGCGCCGGTGGCGGGCTGCACTTCGTAGCCGATGCCGACATCGTCATCGCATCGACCGAGGCCACGTTCGTCGACCCTCACGTGTCAGTCGGCCAGGTCTCGGCCTACGAGACCATCGCCCTGGTACGGCGCTCGCCCATGGAAGCCATCGTCCGCATGGCGTTCACCGGCAGCCATGAGCGGCTCGGCGGGGAGCGGGCGCGGCAGCTGGGGATCCTGTCCGAGGTGGTCGCGCCGGGTCGCCTGCGCGAGCGGGCCCGCGAGATCGCCGAGCTCGTCGGCCGCAACAGTCCCGCGGCGATGGCCGCGACCAAGCGGGCCCTATGGGGCGCGTTCGAGGCCGGCCTCACCGAGGCGTGCAAGGCGGGCGCGCTCGAGCTGGCGGCGATGTGGGGGCACCCGGACCAGACCGAAGGGCCCGCGGCGTGGGCCGAGAAGAGGGAGCCGCAGTGGGTACCTATCAGCACCTGATCGTCGAGCGGCACGGGCCGGTGGGCTGGTTGATCAACAACCGGCCCGACCAGCTCAACGCCATGAACGCCGCGATGCGCTCGGAGTTCGCCGACGCGTGGCTGGAGCTCGACGCCGACTCGGAGGTGCGCGTGATCGTGCACACCGGTGAGGGGCGGGCGTTCCAGACCGGCGTTGACGTGTCGGAGATCGCTGGCGACGGCGTGGGCTTCGCGCGCTACCGCGACGACATGGAGAATTTCGACCTCCACTTCACCGCATGGCAGCAAAACGTCTGGAAGCCGGTGATCACCGCCGTCAACGGGATCTGCGCCGGCGCCGGCTTTCACTGGGTCGCCGATGCCGACATCGTCATCTGCGCGTCGGACTCGCAGTTCTTCGATCCTCACGTGTCCGTCGGTCAGGTCGTCTCGGTGGAGGCGATCGGCCTCATGCGGAAGATGCCGGTCGAGGCGGTCATGCGGATGGCGTTCATGGGGAAGTACGAGCGGATGTCGGCGCAGCGCGCGTACGAACTCGGCATGGTGAGCGAGGTCGTCGATCCACCCGACAAGCTGCGCGAGCGGGCCCAGGAGCTCGGCGAGACCATCGCCAAGAACAGCCCGGCGGCGATGGCGGCAACCAAGCGAGCCCTCGCCGCCGCGCTCGAGCACGGTCTCACCGAGGCGTGCAAGCTCGGCGCCAGAGAGCTCGTTTCGATGTGGGGCCATCCCGACCAGGAGGAGGGCCCGCGAGCCTTCGCCGAGAAGCGCGAGGCCAAGTGGAGGGTCTGAACCTCGCCGACCTGCTGCCCCCGCCGGGCAACGAGGTCTACGTCTACGCGCCCGATGGCGAATGGACCGGTTCCCAGCTCCGTGGGCGGGCGGAAGCCTGGGCGGCCGCGCTCGAGATCCAGCCGGGCGCGGCGTGCGGAACACCGCTGCCCAACGGCGGCGAGCTGATCGCCAGGCTCTTCGGGACCTGGCTGGCCGGTGGCGTCTACGTGCCACTGAACCCGCGAGCCACCGCCACCGAGCTAGAACGCATCGAGCGTGAGGTGCTCGGGACGAGGTTCGACGCCGGGGTAGCCGTCGTGTCGTTCACGTCGGGGACGACCGGGCCCCCCAAGCCCGTCCCGCTCCTGCACGCTCGCGTGCTCGAGGGGATCGACCAGGTCCTTCGCACCCTCCGCGCCAAGCCGGGCGACCCTTCGAAGCCACCGATGCCCAACCTCATTCCGGTCTCCCTTGGGCTCTGGAACGGCATCTACCAGGTGCTCTTCGCCTTCCGCACCGGCGCCCCCGTTGTGGTCATGGATCGGTTCGACACCGCCGAGTTCGCCGCTCTCGTCCGCCGCTTCGAGATTCGCAGCACCGTTCTGCCGCCAGCGGCAATGGTGATGCTGGCCGACGACGAGCGGATCGCCGACCTCGCCCCGCTCAAGTACGTCCGCTGCATCTCTGCACCGCTGTCGCCGCTGCAGGCCCGCCGGTTCCGCGCCCGCTTCGGCATCAGCGTCCTCAACGGCTGGGGCCAGACCGAGCTCGGCGGGGAGGTGGTCGGGTGGAGCGCGGCCGACTCGAAGGCCTTCGGCGATGCAAAGCTCGGCGCTGTCGGCCGGCCCCACACCGGTGTCGAGGTCACCACCGACGACGGCACCGGCGAGCTCCTCGTGCGTATCCCCGGCCGCTTCGACGAGTGGCAGCACACCGGTGACATAGGGCGTATCGACGACGACGGCTTCGTGTGGATCGAGGGCCGGGTGTCCGACATGATCAACCGGGGCGGCAACAAGGTGCACCCCAGCGAGGTCGAGGAGGTCCTGCGCCTCGCGCCGCAGCTCGCGGACGCCGCCGTGGTGGGCGCGCCCGACGACCGCTTGGGGGAGGTTCCGGTCGCCTTCGTCGTCGAGTCGGCGCCCACCACCGACGAGGCGCTCGTCGCCCTGTGCCGGCAGCATCTCGCGCCCTACAAGGTCCCTGTCCGGTTCGAGCGGGTCACCGAGCTCCCCCGCAACGAGAACGGCAAGATCCTCAAGCGCGAGCTCGTCCGCACCAGGGGAGAAGAGAACCGATGACCCTGTCGCCCCTCCTGTCGTACTCGCGAGCCGACCTCTGCACCATCGGACGCGAGCTCATGCTCGCCGCCCACCTGCAGGACCGCGCGTCGGTCCCGGCCATCCTCGGCCGCCGAAGCATGGACGAGGCAGGCCAGCTCGCGATCGACGAGTGGATGATGACCAGCCCGATCTACACCCGACGGATGCAGGGGCTCCTCCGATTCGAGGGCACCGACGTCGAGACGATCTTCAAGGGACTGCAGCTCGACGTCGGCTTCGCCCACCAGTTCATGGACGTCGGGTACCAGCTCCACTCGTCAGATCGCGGCGAGTTCTGGCTGCGGTCCTGCGGTGCGCTCGCCGACGCGGTCCCGATGGGCGAAGCGATGGTCCGAGTCATGTGCCACGACATCGAGGACCCGACCTTCGACGCGACCGCGGTCGCCACCAACCCTCGCGCCCGGGTGCGGCCGGTGCACCGACCGCCTGCTGTCCCTCGCGGCGGCCCCGACTGCCACTGGACGGTGGAGATCGACGAGTCCGCCGACCCGATCGATCCGCATCCGTGGCTCGGGTTCATGGAGCGGAGCGTCGTCGCGCAGCTCCCGAACGATCCGGAGCTGCCGGCGGCATCCGAGCGGGGCGGATGGGACGACTACAGCGGCGACTTCGACCCGGGCTTCGAGCTGGAGCGGCTCTCGACCCGAGCGCTCCACATCGTGCTGCGGGAGTTCGCCGTCCAGGGCCACCTCCTGGCCCGGGGCATGATGCATGCGGTGGAGCAGCGGTACGGCCACGACGAAGCCGTCGAGGTCGGCCGGGCGATCTTCACCGGCATCGGATGGATCGCCGCGGAACGGCTCACCCGGGTGCTGGGCGTCGATCCGAGCGAGGCCGACACCATGGCCACGGTGCTCCCCCTCACCCACTTCCTGCTCCCTGCCGATTACGTCGGCCTCAGCGTGGAGCTCGACGCCGACGCGACAACCATCAGGCTCTCGGGCGACGCCGCCGGGATATCCGAGGGTGATCCCTACTCGCTGCCGGGGCTGCTCGCCGACGGCGTCGACGGGATCGTCGAATCGCTGGTGCACGGTGTCGACCCCACTGCGATCGTCGTCACCGAGGGTCGAGGCGTCGACAGGACCTGGACGGTGCGGCGCGGCGCGGCCTCGCCGCCGGCGGACGAGCCCGACGACGTCGTGGTCGCTCGCTTCAGCACCGGCGTCGCGGTCACGTTGCGACGGCGGCTGCCTCGGCCCGAGGACGCAGGGCTGTTGCCTGACGGGAGTCGACGATGACGCGACGGAGCGAGGGCCAGACGTCGGGTCAGCGCGAGACGATGGTGACGGCAGCGGTGCCGGGTGCGCCGTAGACCTGGGCGTAGCCGACCCGCGGCTCGCCGGGGACCTGGCGCTCGGCCGCTTGGCCCCGTAGCTGCATCACGAGCTCGTGGACCTGCCGCAGGCCGGAGGCACCGATGGGTTCGCCGTTGGCGATGAGCCCGCCGTCGGTGTTGATCGGCAGCGGGCCAGCGATCTCCGTGGCGTGCTCGGCGAGGAGCTTCTCCTGCTCGCCATCGACACAGAAGCCGTTCTCGGCCATGTGAATCACCTCGGCACCGGCGTCCGTGTCCTGCAGCTGGATGACGTCGACCTCCTCTGGCCCGATCCCGGCCGCCTCGTACGCCGCCTTGGATGCGTAGACCGTGGGCGACACGTCCTCGTCGAGTGCGGCCCACGTCGTGTTGACCTCGTAGGCGCCGTAGTTGCGCGTTCGGATCTCGGTTGCCTTCACGAACACCGGCGCATCCGTGAAGCGGGAGGCCAGGTCTGCCCTGCAGAGCACAACCGCCGCCGCGCCTTCGTCGGGGGCGCAGAACATCGCGGCGGTCAGCGGGTGGTTCAGGATCGGCGAGGCGAGGATCTCGTCCACCGAAAGCGGATTGCGCCGGAACGCCTTCGGGTTGAGCGAACCGTTGCGGTAGTTCTTCGCCGCCACCCTGGCCAGGGTCGTCGGCGAGATGTCGTGGTCGTGCATGTAACGGTTGATCTTCATGCCGAAGAACTTCGTGGTGACGTACTGGCCGTTCTCGCCGTACCACTGCGGCATGCCCATGAGCGCCGGGTCCGCCTTGAAGGACCCTCGTGGGTGCTTGTCGGCACCGACGGCGACGCCGATGTCGAAGCGGCCGAGCCGTATGGCGGCCACGGCATGGTCGATGGTGCTCGCCGCGGTGGCGCACGCGTTGAACACGTTGGTGAACGGGATGCCGGTGAGCCCGAGCAGACTGGTGATCGGGTCGAGCTGGGCGGCCTCCCAGCTGCCGCCGACCGCGAACTGCACATCGCTCCACGTGATGCCGGCATCGGCGAGGGCGTCCTCGACGGCGTCCGCCGCCATCTGGAACGGCGTCTTGTCCCCGAAGCGGCCGAAGGGGTGCAGGCCGATGCCGATGATCGCAACGTCGTTCACGTCAGCTCCCGACAGGCTCGAAGGCGAAGGTGAGGACCTCGACGCCATCGTCGTCGACGTAGAAGGGAACGATCCGCAACTCGACCTCCATCCCGAAGTCGAGACGGGCCGGATCACTCTCGGTCAGGCGGGCTTCGACCCGCACCACGTCATCGAGCTGCACGAGCCCGACGCCGAAAGGCTCGAAGTTCTCGCCGGTGGCATCGCCTGCAAACGGAACCACCGGTGGGAAGCCCTGGGTCGTCCACGACACGAGGGTCCCGCGCCGGGGAAGAAGGATCTCCGCCATCGTCCCGGGGCACCGCGGGCAGTGCGACTGCACCGGGAACGTCGCCGCCCCGCACCGCTCGCACCGGCTGCCTATCAGCTGGGGTTCGTCGGCCGGCCACGTGAAGACGTCAGCGAGCGGCTTCTGCATTCCTGCGCCCCTGTTCTTGCGCCACCTGGGTCGGACGCCCCGGTCTCCATGTGAAGCGCACCCCCATCGAAACACCTCCCTCTTCAAGCCTCGTCAACCGGCTCGGCGGAACTGTAACGACGCCGACGTGATCGCTCGGCCGTCCTCGCCCTCGTCTCGGAGCAGGACCCGTGCGGCGACGAGGTCGTGGTCACCGGTGGTGACCTCTGTCGAGGTACGGAACGGACCGGTCTTGCCGCGGGCGAGGAACATGACGTGCGAGGACAGGGCCTCGAGCTGGTCGCTGCCGACCACCTGCGCCGCAGCGTCGAGCGCGGCGGTCTCGACGATCACGAGCTGTGGCCCGAGGTGGAGGGCAGCGTCGGGCGACGCCAGCTCCTCGGCCAGCTTCCCGAGCTCCCAATCACCGTCGTCGCGGCGGCGACCCCCGAAGACCCGCCAGAGGGGTGGGAGATCCGGTGAGTCGACGACCTCGATGGACCGGGTGTCCATCTTCCCAACCCCTTCGGGGGGCTGGCCGATGGCGACGCCTTGACCTTCCGTGAGGGCGAGGACCCGTCCGGGGTCGTCGGCGTCGACGATCCGCGACCGGCTGTAGCTGAACTGCCGGCCACGCTTGAGGACCTCAGACCGCACCTGGATCCTGGCCACGCCACGGCCCTGGTCGAGGATCTGGCAGGAATGGATCACCGGGTTCGGCACAGCCTCCAGATCCGACATCCCGCCCTCGGGGGCACAGATGCCGAGCGCGCCGATGAGCAGGCCGCCCGAGGCGTTGCGCATGTCGTGGCGCAACGTGACGATGTCATCAGACGACCCGTGATCCATGGTGGCGAAGTGTCGCCCGAGGTACCGGTAGCTGAGCAGCCCGCCCCAACGTCGGCGCAGCTCGGTCGCATAAGCCTCGTGATCGTCGGACAGTTCCCGGATGTCACGCACCACGTCGGCTCTCAGGCTGCCAAGCCCATGAGGCGCATCATGTTGCCGCCCATGATCTTGGCCTGGTCCTCCTCGGGAAGACCGGCGAGCTCCTCGTGATAGCTCAGTGGGTCGGCGAGGCCCTCCACGTGGGGGTGGTCGGAGCCGAAGATCACATTGTCGGCACCAAGGAGGTCGATGATCGTCGTCGGGTCCTCCTCGTGGAACGGGTGCTGCCAGAAGCAGCGCTTGAACGTGTCGAGCGGGTGCTCGGCGAACAGGTGCGGCAGGTCGACATAGGTCTTGTCGAGCACCTTCAGCATGCCGGGCACCCAGCCGGCGCCGTTCTCGACGAGCGCGAACTTGAGCCCGGGGAACCGATCGCAGAGCCCGTGACAGATCATTGACGTCACCGCGTCCTGGATGTCGCGGAACGACTTGGCCATCGCATGGAGGAACTTGCTCTGGTCGGCGAAGGCCTTCGTCTCACCCCGCACGCCCTCCCACTCGTTGAAGTACCGCGTGTACCCGCTGTCGGAGGCGTGGACGAGGCACAGGATCCCGGCGTCCTGGACCTTCTCCCAGTACGGATCGAATTCGGGCAGCGCGAAGCTGCGCGGCCCTCTCCAGCCCCAGGCGGGCGCCGGGCGCATCAGCACGACTTTCGCGCCGTGCTCGACGACGAACTCCAGCTCAGCGAGGGCGTGCCCGACGTCGCCGGGGGTGATGACCGGCGTGGAGAACATCCGGCCTTCGTAGACGTAGGGCCACTCGTCGATCATCCACCGGTTCAACGAGTGGATCACGGCCGCGCACAGGTCAGGGTCGTCAGTCATCCGCTCCTCGACCAGGCTCGCCAGGGTCGGGATGACCATCACGTAGTCGAGGCCCTGCTCGTCCAGCAGCCTCAGCCGATCCTCCGCGTTGCGGTAGGCAGGGGGGCAGTCGATTCCCCGGCCGATGAGCTCCCGCTGCGACATGCCTTCCGGGTTCCCGTGGCGGAAGTAGTCAGCCTGCGCGCCGGGGCGACCGATCCGGTCGAACGTCGGGTTTGGGATGTAGTCCGTGATTTGCCCTCGCACGACGATCTTCGTGCGGCCGCGGACGTCGACGTAGTCGATTGCACCCTCGTACTCGTCTGGGAGGTACCGAGTCATCGCATCCCGGGTCTCGTAGAGGTGGTTGTCGGCGTCGAAGACCGGGAAGTTCAACTTCTTGCTCATGGTTCACCGTCATCCCACCGCCCCGGGGTCGACCGTACCCCGTAGTGCCGAGCGCTCGCCCGGCTGTCGGAGTCCGGCGACGAGCTCGCGACCCGGGTGCTGCTCCAGCGTCTGGTCCCGGGCCTGCTGCGCCCGGAGGAGCGGTGGCACGCGTTGGGCAGCCTCGCTGACCTGATGGCGAGGTCATCAGCCGGGCGGCCGTGTACCCGTCTCGGCTCGAGTAGTGGCTCGCTTTCGATCCATCGATCGTGGGGTCCACCCAAATACGGCGCCTGCGACCC
Source organism: Actinomycetota bacterium (assembly GCA_046723645.1). Taxonomy (GTDB): domain Bacteria; phylum Actinomycetota; class Acidimicrobiia; order Acidimicrobiales; family VFJN01; genus DASQUK01. Next base: position 18,974 of record JBKOUY010000016.1, read on the forward strand.
ACGGTCGCGTCCTGATCGGTGGTTTCGCCGGTGTCCGCGCGGATAGCGGGTGGGCATCACTGACTACGACGACCCCGCAGTCCAAGTCGACGAAGAGCGGGTCCCCGCCGGACCGACCGAGTTGCGAGCCGGATCGTGGGCCCGGACCCTTGGGCGGACAGTGCGCGAGACCAAGCGCGACAACCTCACCGACCTAGCCGCCGGCCTTACCTACTACGCCCTCCTGTCGATCTTTCCCATGCTGCTCGCCGTCTTGTCGATCTTGGGCCTGTTCGGTGAGTCGGCGACACGGCCGCTGATCGACAACCTCCGCGAGCTGGCGCCGGGTCCTGCCAGGGACACAGTGATCACTGCGGTCGAGAACCTGCAGCGCAGTCAGGGCGCCGCTGGCGTGTTGTTCGTCGTCAGCCTGGCGGCGGCGCTGTGGTCGGCATCCCGGTATGTCGCAGCATTCATGCGGGCCGCCAACGTGATCTACGAGGTCGACGAAGGCCGGCCCATCTGGAAGAAGATCCCGGTACGTCTCGGCCTGACGGTGGTTCTCGCCCTCGCGATGGTGGCAGCCACCCTGGCCGTGGTCGTGACCGGCGACCTTGCGGGCCAAGCGGGCGAGTTGCTGGGCCTTGACGACACGGCAGTCACCGTGTGGAACTTCGCCAAGTGGCCGGCGGCGATCGTGCTGGTCGCACTTCTGCTGGCCTTGCTCTACTGGGCTGCTCCCAACGTGCGGCACCCCGGTTTTCGCTGGCTCACCCCCGGGGCGGTCCTGGCGATCGTGGTCTGGGTCGCCGGGTCGGTCGGCTTCACGATCTACCTAGCCAACTTCAGCTCGTACAACAGGACCTACGGAACGCTCGCTGGCGTGATCATCTTCCTCGTCTGGCTGTGGCTCACGAATCTCGGGGTGTTGTTGGGCGCTCAACTCAATGCCGAACTCGAGCGTGGACGCCAGATCGAAGGCGGGCTACCAGCCGACGAGGAACCCTTCCTTGAGCACCGCGACACCAAGAAGCTGGGCCGCGGGCCCTAAGTGCCGGCGTCCTGGACTGGTTGCAGGCGAACCGCGATGAGTCGGCGGCAAAGAACGCCGGTCGGCGACGCAGTGAGCGGAGCGACGCGTTGTTCTTTTAAATCCATGAGCTGATGCCAGTAGGGGCGGACCTCGTTCCGGAGGGTCCTGCTGATCGGCTTCACGGGGCCGGCGCTGGTCGTTGGTCGTCGAGGAGCAGGCCGACGAGCCCTGCGGTCGGCCCCACGTCGAAGTCCAGGCGACGGGTTGTCGATACCGAACCCGCGCGGTGCGTGTCGTCGTGTGGCTCGCGAGCAGACGGGTAGGTACCTGACATGCCCACTGAAAGTGACCCTTACCAGGCCGAGCCCGATGATCACATGTGCACCGAACCGCTCGAAGACGAGAAGGGCATGACCTACCGCATCTGCCAGGAACCGGTCGGTGCGGAACGCGTCGTCGGTGGCGGCGAATTCCCGGACCCGGCGACCCCACCCCGGCCTCCAGCGCCGGGGAGCACCCGACCCATACGAGGGGACGAGGCCGACAGTCGCTCGGCGTGACCCCCGGTGCCACCTCGTCCGCGACGGCCTGCGGTCGCGGGATCTGGAATGAACGGACGCACCCTCGTCGAGGTTAGGGACCAGCGGGGCCACGGCATCCACCAGTCCGGTGCCGCACGGCCTCGACGAGCAGGACGGCCGAGACCAGAACATCTTCGTCGAGGACGAAGAAGGCGACGCCTCCCGCAACGCTGTTCGCCACGTCACTACACAGGGCTTGGTCCACCGTGACTTTGACGACATCGTCGAAGACATGAAAGGGGGGCCGGAGATCCGCGCCCGGCGAGTGGCCGTAGGCGAGACCGACTAGGCCGCGTCTGGACTGGACGACGTATGGCCGGCAACCAGGCCGAGGAGCGGGTCGAACGTTCGATGGTGTTCCAGGCGTGGCGGACGGTGGCATTCCTTCATTGGCGGGTCGACACGCAGGTGTTGGCACGCCACCTACCGCACGGGCTGGTGCCCGGCACGCTGGACGGCTCTGGGTGGCTCGGGCTGACACCGTTCCGCGTCCCACGTTTCAGCGTGCTCGACCTGCCCGCCGTTCCGTTGGTGTCGTCGTTCAACGAGACCAACCTCCGCACCTACGTGCGGCGGCCCGACGGCCGGGACGGCCTTTGGTTCTTTTCGCGGGACGTCGACAGTGTCGTCAACGTGGGCGGTGGCCTGCCGTACTTCCTGTCGGCCATGTCGGTGCTGACGGATGTCTGGGTGCGCTACCGGTGTCGGCGAACGGGACGATCACCACGAACCGCCATACGGAACTTGTGGGACGGCGAACACCCTCGCGGCTTGCGGGTGGAGCCGAGCGGCGGACCGATCTCCAGTGCGAGCTGTGGCGGGTGGGTCGGCACCGAACCGAGCGCTTCCAGCGAGAGACCTACGGGTTCGGCACACGTCGGCTCGTCGGTTCGTCAGCGGAGGCTAGCCGGATCGGCGTTCCGACCGTTTGCCACGCCATGCACGAAGTTTCGACGGCCCCCCTTCGGTGGCCGTATCACAGCAACCAGAACAGGAGGTTGACGACGAACGTCAGCACGAGCGAAAGGGCGATCGACACCAGCAACATGATCATGCAGCCGCGGCCGCCACCGACGAAGCGTGGGCCCTTCCCGCCCCCGAAGACGATCATCGGGATCTCCGGGCGACCTGCTGCGGTGCCTGCTGGGCGGCGTTGGCCTCGGCGTCGGCGCCCGCCGGCCGCTCCACGACCCCCGGCCGTGGAGCGCCATGCCATGGGTCGCGACCCTTACGGCCCAACCGCTCGCGGTGCTTACCCGGCAACCGCGGACGACCGGCGGACCACCCCGCCACCACCAACACGACAACGGTGATCAATGTCGTGATGACTACGGTGACGACGGCTGACACGCCTATCCCTCCAGTAGAAGACGCCCGGACGCGGCCGTCCACTTGTCGAGCACCTCCTACCCGTCAACCGGCTGCTCCAATCGGCGTCGACGTCGGACGACGTGGCGTCTTCACGCGCCCGGGCTTGGCGGTCCCCTTGGGCACGACAATCGCTCCCAT
>JBKOUY010000162.1:0-7511 GCA_046723645.1 Actinomycetota bacterium
CTCCGGCGCCACCCCGAGCGCGCCGGCGCCGGCACCGCGGCGCAGGTTCGTCGCCATCTTGTCCGCCGCGGGCGCCCGGGGGCGCTGGCGGGCGCCGGGGCGCATTACCGCGTTCGCCTTGTGGGGGAACGTCAAGGTCGACCTCCGCCAGGCGGTGATCGACGAGGGGGTGGTGGAGGTGACCGCCTGGGCGATCATGGGCAGCGTCCAGGTCGTGGTGCCGGACGGCATCCAGGTCGACCTCGACGGGATGGTCGTGATGGGCGGCAGCTCGGACCAGACCCACCGCTCGAAGACGCCACCGCTGCCACACGCTCCCCTCATCCGGGTGCACGCCCGGGGGTTGTGGGGTGGAGTCACGGCCCGAGCCGGCCGGCGGCGGTCGCATTCGTCCGCGTCCAGGCATGGGTACAAGCGCGAGCTCAGGCGTGAGCTCAAGCGCGACATCGTCAGCGCCTACCTCGATGGCAACGTCGACGACCTGCGGGACAGCGCCCGCCAGGCCCTCCGGGCGCTGCAGTCGAGCCTGCCCCCGCCGCCGCCCCCGGCGCCGGGATTCGGGTCCCACCGGCATCGCGAGCGTGGGGGGCGGTGGGACCGGGATCGCTGGTCGCAACGCCCTCCGGGGCCGCAAGGGGCGCCGTCGCCGGGGCCGGACGGGGCACAGGGAGCGCCGCCGCCGGGGCCACCCCGGCCGCCGATCGACCTGCGCGACTTTTTGCCCCGGTTCCTCACCGACGAACGCGCGCCCGAGCCGGACGGTCGTGCCAACGGCCAGGGCGCACCGGCGCCCCCGGCGGACGAGACGCGGCTGCCGCACGGGACGCTGACCATCCTGGTGACCGACATGGTCGGCTCCACGGAGCTGGCCGAGCGGTTGGGCGACACGAAGTGGTGGGAGATCCTCCAGGCCCACAACGAGTTCGTGCGGGACCAGCTGGAGCGCCACGGCGGCATCGAGGTGAAGGCGCAGGGCGATGGGTTCCTCGCGGTCTTTGCCAGCGCGCGGCAGGCGATCCTGTCCGCCGTCGACATCCAGCAGGCCGCCGCCCGCTACAGCACGGAGAACCCGTCCCAGCGGATCCAGCTCAGGGTCGGGCTGCACACCGGCGAGACCGTCGAGTCCGACGGCGACGTCTTCGGCCAGAACGTCATCCTGGCGGTGCGGATCGCCGACGTCGCAGGCCCAGGCGACGTGCTGGTGTCGGGGCTCACCCACGACCTCACGGCCGCCGCCGGCGACCTGCGCTTCGGTCCCGGCGAGGAGGTCTCGCTGAAGGGCTTCTCCGCGCCCTGGCGGGTGCACCGGGTCGCGTGGGCGTAGGGGGGAAGCGACCCCCCAGCGACGCCGATCGCCGCGCGGTCGAGCGCCTCCTCGGGCGGCCGCCGCAGGGCGAGTTTGCGGTGGTGCGGCGCCATTCCGACGGCTCACCGCTGGTGATCCGCAATGCGCCGCTGCTCGACGACGGCACGCCGATGCCGACCCGCTACTGGCTGGTCGGGGAGCCCGAGCGCACCCGGGTCTCGCGCCTCGAGAGCGAGGGGGGCGTGGCGCAGGCCGAGGCCGCGGTGGACCCCAGGGCGGTGGCGGACGCGCACGCCCGCTACGCGGCCGAGCGCGACGCCGCGTTGCCGCCCGGCCACCGTGGACCCAAGCCTTCGGGCGGCGTGGGCGGCACCCGCACCGGCGTCAAGTGCCTGCACGCGCACTACGCCTGGCACCTGGCCGGCGGCGACGATCCCGTGGGGCGGTGGGTCCGGGACCACCTGGCTGCCGGTCCCGACGACGCCGACCGCCGGTAGCGTGCTGCGCGGATGACGGCCATTGCCTCCCTGGACATCGGCACCAACTCGACCCGCGTGCTCGTGGCGCGCCCCGCTGATGGGCGGCTCGAGATTCTCGACCGGCGCAACACGATCACCCGCCTCGGCCAGGGCGTCGGGGCCAGCGGGCGGCTGGCGCCGGAGGCAATCGATCGGACCCTGGCCTGCCTGCGGGACTACCGCGAGATCCTCGACCACCACGGCGTCGAGCGCGTGCGGGTCGCGGCCACCTCGGCCTCCCGCGACGCCGCCAACCGCGACGAGTTCTTCGAAGCCGTGGAGGCGTTGATCGGCACCCGTCCCGAGCTCCTGAGCGGCGACGAGGAGGGACGCCTCTCGTTCCGGGGCGCCACCGGCGAGCTCGACCCGGCCTCCGGGCCCTTCCTGGCGGTGGACATCGGCGGCGGCTCCACGGAGTTCATCGTCGGCACCGACCGGGTCGACGGTGTGATGTCGGTCGACATCGGGTGCGTGCGCCTGACCGAGAAGTTCCTGCTGCACGACCCGCCCCAGGCCGAGGAGCTATCGGCCTGCATCAGCCTCACCGACGCCTATCTCGACGACGTGGTCCGCGAGATCCCGGCCGCCGCCGAGGCGCGGACGCTGGTCGGGTTGGCCGGCACGATCACGACGGTGGCCGCGGTCGAGATCGGGCTGGAGACGTACGACCGCGACCGCATCCATCACTTCCACCTGACCCGCGAGGCCGCCGAGGACGTGTTCCGGACGCTGGCCACCGAGTCGCGCGCCGATCGGATCCACAACCCCGGGCTCGAGGAGGCACGCGCCGACGTGATCGTCGGTGGCTGCTGCGTGCTGGTGGCGCTGTTCCGCCACTTCGGCTTCCACGAGATGATCGTCTCGGAGTCCGACATCCTCGACGGCCTGGCGCTGAGCCTCCTGGACCCTCGCTAGCTGCGGGCGACGGTCAGATCGTCACCTCGTAGAGCGCCCACGGGTCGGCCACGCCCCGGAGCCGGTGCTCGCCGCGGGATTCGAATCCCAGGCCGCAACCCGCCACCAGGTCCGTCACCGTGCGCGACACCCAGACGGATCCGGGGTCGGCCACGTCGGCGATGCGGCTGGCGATGTGGACGCCGATGCCGGCGACGTCCCGGCCGCGCCGTTCGATCTCCGCCGTGTGGATGCCGGCCCGGATCTCGGTGCCGACCGGCGCCAGCGCATTGCGGAGGTCGCAGGCCGCGCGCACGCCGCGCCCCGGTCCGTCGAAGATGGCCAGCAGCCCGTCGCCGGTGAAGCCGACGAGCTCACCCCGGTGCTCGGTCAGGCAGCGGGCCGCGACGCTCGAGAACTCGTCGAGCTCGCGCGTCCACCGGGCATCGCCGACGTCCGCTGCCGCAACCGTCGACCCCACGATGTCCGCGAAGAGGACGGTGGCCAGGAACCGGTCCGGCGACACCGGCCCGGCCGATGTGCCGACCACGAACTCCTCCACGGCGGCCAGGATCGGTGCGGTGTCGCCGCTGAACACGAAGTGGTCGTTGCCCGGGAGCTCGACCAGCCGGGCGTTCGGGATGCCGGCCACCAGGTCGTGGGCCTCGTCCATGCCGGCGATCGCGTCGTCGGTTCGCTGGATGACCAGCGTGGGAACGCTGATGCTGGACAGGACACCGCTCACGTCGATCGCGAACATCAGCTCGACCAGCCGCCGTGCCGTGCCGGGGGTCGCCGCCTGGCGCTCCAACCGGCCCAGGAACCGGCGCCCAGCGGACGTGGCACCCATCGTGCCCGCGAGCTGCGCGAACACGGTGCCGGTCCCCCACGTTCGCTCCAGCCACGGCAGGTTGACGCGGCGGGGGTCCTGGTACCAGGGGTGGCGGGCCCAGGTACCGTGAAGCACCAGCCGCTCGACCCGATCGGGGTGCGCCGCCGCCAGCAGGACCGCCAGCGACCCACCCTCCGACGATCCGAACACGGTGCCGCGGTCGATCCCGGCGGCGTCCATCACCGCTCGCACGTCGTCGGCCCGCTGCTCGAGCGGCGGTGCTTCGCCGGCGCCGAGGCGTTCGGACAGGCCACTGCCCCGCTTGTCGAGGATGGTGACCCGGGAGAACGACCCGAGCCGGCGGAGGAATCGCGCGATGGCGGGATGCTCCCACTGCACCTCGACGTTGGTCGTGAAGCCGGCGATGAGGACGAGGTCGGGGCCCTCGCCGAACACCTGGTACGCGATGGAGGCGCCGTCGTTGAGGACGTAGTGGGTGCGGGGCGTGGGCTCGAGCGGGGCCTCGGTGTCGGGCGCGCCGCCCGGTCCCTGGGCCAGCACCGGGTCTGCCGCCGGGCGGGGCTGGTCGAGCTCCTCCACGGGCACGACGAAGCGGTAGCCACGCCCGTGCACCGTCCTGATCATCCGCTGCGCCTGGCCGTCGTCGCCGACGGCCTGCCGGGCCTGCTTGATGCGGGTCGTGAGGGCCGACTCCGACACGAAGCGATTGCCCCAGACGGAATCGAGCAGCTCCTCCTTGGTCACGACGCGGTCGCGGTGCGCGATCAGGTAAGCGAGGACGTCGAACACCTGCGGTTCTACATCCACGACCCGATCGCCCGCCCGCAGCTCGTACGTGTCGGTGTCGATGACGGCGCCCGCGAACCTGAACCGCACCGGGGCGGAGTCTACGGCCGAGCTGCGGTCTTTTCCGCTGGGTGCCGGGCGTGGCTACGGTCACGTCTACATGCCGCCGCTGACCGATCGCGTGCTCATGGGGCCGGGGCCCTGCAACCCGTATCCCGAGGCCGTCGAGGCCTTGGCGCGCCCCATGCTCGGGCATCTCGACCCTGCGTTCGTCGACATCCTCGACGACACCTGCGCCCGGCTGCGCACCGTCTTCCGCACCAGCAACGCCATGACCCTGCCGATCTCGGGCACGGGATCGGCGGGCATGGAGGCGGCGTTCGTCAACGTGGTCGAGGCGGGCGATCCCGTCGTGATCGGCGTCAACGGCGTCTTCGGGGCGCGCATGTGCGACGTCGCCGCCCGCTGCGGCGCCGAGGTCGTGCGGGTGGACGTGCCCTGGGGCCGGCCGGTCGAGCCCGATAGCCTCCTCGGGGCCCATCCCGCACCCAAGCTCATCGCCGTGGTCCACGCCGAGACGTCGACCGGCGTGAGGTCCGACATCGCACCGCTGGGGGCGGGCAAGGGCGACGCGCTGCTCCTCGTCGACTGCGTCACCAGCCTGGGCGGCATCGAGGTCGACGTCGACGGCTGGGCCGTCGACATCGCCTACGCCGGGACGCAGAAGTGCCTGGGCGTGGCGCCCGGGCTGGCGCCCCTGACCCTGAGCGACCGGGCCCGCGAGCGGCTCGTCGCGCGGAGCCCGAGCTGGTACCTGGACCTGCGGATGATCGGCCGGTACACGGGCCCCGCGACCGGGCCGCGGGTCTACCACCACACCGCGCCCGTCTCGATGATCATGTCGCTGCACGCCGGCCTCGGCGCGATCCTCGACGAGGGGCTGGACGCCGCCATCGCCCGCCACGCCGAGTGCGGGCAGCTGCTGCACGACGGGCTGGCGGATCTCGGGCTCGAGCTGTTCGCCCCCGCCGGCCACCGGCTGCCCGAGCTGACCACCGTGCTGATCCCCGAGGCCGTCGACGACGCCAAGGTCCGGTCCACGCTGCTCGACCGGTACGGGATCGAGATCGGCGGGGGGTTGGGCGACTATGCCGGCAGGATGTGGCGGATCGGCTGCATGGGCCACACGGCCCGGCCCCGCAACGTCACGCTGCTGCTCGCGGCCCTGGCGGAGGTCATGGGCTGATGCTGCGCCGGGCGGACCACCGATGACGAAGCTGGCCGGGAGGCGGGTGCTGCTGCGCCCCCTCGTCGCCACCGACTTCCCGGCGTGGCAGGAGGTCCGGCGCCGCAACGCCGGGTGGCTGACGCCATGGGAGCCGGCCCGCAACCCCGGGCTGCCCGACGTGGTCGAGTCGGCGGATGCGTTCGCCATGCGCTGCAGTGCACGCGAGCGGGAGCGACAGCTCGGCACCGGCTTCGGGTTCGGGATCTTCGTCGACCCGGCCGAGTCCGGGCCGGGCGGCGTGCGCGCGGGGCGCGGGCGGCGCCGTGAGGAGCACTTTGCCGGCGAGATCAACCTGTCGTCGGTCCAGCGGGGGCCGTTCCAGTCGGCCTACGTGGGCTACTGGATCGACCAGGCGCAGGCCGGTCACGGCTACATGCCCGAGGCGCTGGTGGTGGTGGCGCGCTTCGCGTTCGACCACGTGCGCCTGCACCGCATCCAGATCTCGATCATCCCCCGGAACCAGCGCAGCCGGCGCGTGGTCGAGAAGCTGAAGATCCGCGACGAGGGCATCGCCCATCGCTACCTCGAGATCAACGGGGTGTGGGAGGACCACATCCGCTACGCGCTCACGCTCGAGGAGTGGCAGGACCGCCGGGACGAGCTGGTGCGTGAGTGGCTGGCGTGAGCACGCGCCCCCGCTCCCGCCGGCGGGAGCGGACGCGGCTCGTGGCCGCGATCCTGGCCATCGCACTCGTGGGCGGGCTCGTCGCCGCCATCGTTGGGGCGATCGGCGGCGGTGACGACGCTGGCGACGGTGCCGACGGCGAGTCGCTCCCGTCCACGACGGTCGACAGCGGCGGGATCGACGTGTCCGCGCCCGACGGCTGGACCGCCATCCCCGTCGCGAGCCTCGGCTTCGGCATCGCCGTGCCGCCCGGCTGGGAGGCGACGGTCCTGGCGCCCGAGGTGCTCGAAAGCCTCGAGCGGTCGTCGCCCGCGGTGCCCGGATTCCTCGACAACGCCCACGCGGCGGCGGAGGCCGGCGCCGTCTTCTACGCCGCCGGGGTCGACTCGGCCGGCCGGGTGGCGGACGCGAAGGTCCGCGCCGTCCCCGGGGCGGGCATCTCCACGATCGAGCAGCTCCAGGAGCTCGGCCGCCAGCTCTCCCGCAGCTCCGGCCTCGGCGACGTCCCCGTCGACGTGGTGGACGGCGCCGACCGCCCCACGGTGCGGATGCAGTACGGCCTCGGCGCCGCGGGCGGTTCCGCGGCGGCCCGGGGCACCGAGACGCTGGTCGCCGGGCCGGACGACATCGTGTGGTCGGTCATCGTCACCTCCGAGGACGCTGCGACCCACGAGGCCCTGGCCGACGAGATCGCCGGCACGCTCGCTTTCCCGCCCTGACGTCAGGACTTCGTGCTGATCCGCCGGCGGAGTGCGGACAGCCTCTCCTGGAACGCCGGCTGGTTGATCGACCACACCTGGGGCTCGAGCTCGCGTTCGACCGCGGCGTCGTGATCCGTCACCTGGGCGACGTCGCGCAGGGTCTGCTTCACCCGCTCCACGAGGTCCCGCGGGGCGCGGGCGGGAACCGACGCCATCTCCAGGGCCAGCGGCAGCAGCTCGTCGTCGGGCGCGCACGACCACGCCAGGCGCGCGCGCTCGGCCTGCCGGCCGTCGAGGACGCGGCCGAACAGCACGAGGGCGGCGGCCGCCTGGGAGCCGATACGCCGGTCGAGCATCCAGGTGTTCCCGCCGCCAGGGTGGAGCCCGAGATCGATGAAACGGGTGTCGAACCGGGCCGACTCGCCCGCCAGGATCACGTCGCACACCAGCGCCAGGTTGACCCCGGCGCCCACGGCGGCCCCGTTGACGGCGGCGATGGTGGGCAGCGGCGAGCGGCCGACGCGCAGGAACCCCTCGTAG
>JBKOUY010000123.1:0-37112 GCA_046723645.1 Actinomycetota bacterium
GCTGGTAGCCGCCCCGAGCGGCGACACTGCGCTCCAGCGCGCCCGCCGGAGCCCCCGGGCGGACGCGCCGGAGCCCCCCGGGCGGAGGGGCTCCGGGGCCCGGTGGTGGGTTGGGAACCACCGGGCGATCTCCGGCCCGACCCCCACCCGCCGCCCCGTGGCGGCCTCGGTCGTGCCGACCGACTCGTGCTGTTGGCTAGTCCGTTGCGATCGCCTCGAGGACGTCGAGCTTGGCCGCCCGGCGTGCGGGGCGGACCGCCGCGACCACCCCGACGATGGCGCCGAGCGCCACCACCACGCCGAGCTGACCCGTCGGGACCGCGAACGCCCCGAGCCCTTCGGCGGCCTCAATCGTCTTGACCATCGCCCACCCCAGGAAGGTGCCCAGGCCGAGTCCACCGAGGGTGCCGAACAGGGCCACCACCAGCGCCTCGCCGCGCACCATCCGGCGTAGCTGCCGGCGGCTCTGGCCCACGGCCCGGAGCAGTCCCAGCTCGCGGGTGCGCTCGTGGATCGACAGCGACAGGGTGTTGGCGATGCCCATGAGGGCGATCACGATGGCCATGACCAGGAGCACGTAGATGATGGTCAGCATCTGGTCGATCTCGCCCGCCACCGAGTCGACGTACTCCTGGCGGTCCTGGACGTCGGGCGCCCCGAACCGGTCGGCCACCGGCTGGATGGCGGCCTCGCCCTGGGCGGTCGACACGCCGTCGGCCAGGTCGACGAGCAGCACGACGTCGCTCGCCCGGGTCGCCGCGTGCGGCTGGTACGCCGCCTTGGGCAGGACCACGCTGTCTACTAGCTCGTCGTTCTGGAAGATCGCGCCCACCTTCAGCCGCTCGGTGGCGCCGTCCGCATACGACACGGGCACCGCGTCGCCCAGCGCGAGGCCGTGGTCCGTGGCGTAGTCGGCGAACAGGGCCACGTCTCCGGGCCCGAGCCCGTCGATGGAGCCCTGCGACACGTCCAGGTCGAGGACCCGCCCGAACGACGCCGGATCGATGACCGACGCCACCGTGTCGCCGCCGTCGACCACCATCGGGGCGTCCCCCAGGCCGGTGGCCACGTCGACCTCGGGGAGGTCGCGGACGGCGGGCTCCAGCTCGGGGGTGAGCCCGGCGCCGCTGAAGTCGGTCTGGGCGATCACGAGGTCGCCGGCGAACTGCTGGTCCACCACGTCATCGATCGACTGCTTGACCGACGCCGCCACCACCGTGAACAGCGTGACCACGGCGACGCCGACCATCAGCGCCGATGCCGTGCCTGCGGTGCGCCGGGGGTTGCGCATCGCATTGCGCCGGGCCAGCGTGCCGCTCATGCCGCGCCGCAGCGTCAACGGCCCACCGAGCATGCCCGCGACCGGGCGGGCCACCACGGGTCCGAGGAGCACGAAGCCGACCACCACCAGCAGCGCACCCAACCCGGTCATGGCCAGCGAGCCGTCGCCTCCCGTGCCGCCGACCGTGGCGGCGATGCCGACCGCGGCGACGAGCGCGCCCACGAGGCCACGCACCCACGAGGCACCCGACCGGTCGACCGCCACGTCACGGAGGGCGGCCAGGGGCGCCACCCTCGACGCCTTGAGGGCTGGCCCGACGCTGGCGACCAGCGTGGCCACCACGCCGACGACGGCCGCGGCGACGAGGGCGGTGGTCTCCACCACCAGGGCCGCGCCCGCGACCGCGAACCCGGCCGACTCGCTGAGCGCACTCAGGCCTGCGGCGAGGCCCACGCCGGCCGCAACGCCGATGGCCGACGCCACCACGCCGACCACCAATGCCTCGACGACCGTGGAGGCCAGGACCTGCCGGCGCGACGCTCCCAGGGCCCGCAGCAGGGCCGACTCCCGGGTGCGCTGGGCCACCAGGATCGAGAACGTGTTGTAGATGCTGAACGTGGCCACCACCAGGGCGATTCCCGCGAACACCAGCAGGAATGCCTTGAAGAACCCGAGGAAGTCGCTCTCGAGGTTGGCCTGCTGTTCGTCGATGAGCGCCGCGCCGGTGATCGCCTCGGACCCGTCGGGCAGGGCTGGCTGCAGCCGATCCACCAGCTGCTCCTGCCTCACGCCGTCGTCGGCGACGACGAGCACGTCGGAGATCTGGTGCGGGTCCGGCAGCAGAACCTGCTGGGCGAACTCGGTGGTGAACGCCGCGTAGGTCATCGGGCCGGCGCTGTCGGCACCCGCATCGCCGAACGTGGCGATCCCGACGACCGTCGCCTCGACGGCCTCGGGCGTGCGGATCGTGGTGGTGTCCCCGACCTCCAGATCACCCTTGTCGGCCGACGCCCTGTCGATGACCACCTCGCCCGGCCCCGCGGGGGCGCGACCGTCGGCGATCTGCCAGGGGTTGATGCTGGGATCCGCGATCCAGTTCCCGGCCTGCGTGGGAGGACCGTTGCCGCCGATCGGATCGCCGTCGGACCCGACGATCTGGCCGATCCCGTAGATCTCGGGAACGGCCGCGGCGACGCCGTCGACCGCGGCGACGTCGTCGACGACCGAAGCGTCGAGGAGGCCCCTCTCGCTGACGTCGTCGTCGCCGACCTCGGTGGCACTGCGCACGACCGCGTCGGTGCCGGCGTTGGCCTCGCTGAACATGTCGCCGAAGCCGGTTTCCATCGTGTCGCCGAGGACGAGGGTGCCCGACAGGAACGCCACGCCCAGCACCACGGCCGAGCTGGTGGCGAGGAGGCGCCGCTTGTGGGCACCGATGCTCTTGATCGTCGTCCGCCACATGGGCTCAGCTCCCGAACCGCTTGAGCCGCTCGAGCACTCGCTCGGCGGTGGGGGCGGCCATCCGGTCGACGACGTGGCCGTCGGCCAGGAACACGACGGCGTCGGCGTGGGCCGCCGCCACCGGGTCGTGGGTGACCATGACGATGGTCTGGCCGAGCTCGTCCACCGCCCGGCGCATGAACGCCAGGATCTCGCCACCGCTGCGCGAGTCGAGGTTGCCCGTGGGCTCGTCGGCGAAGACCACCGACGGCCGGCTGGCGAGCGCCCGGGCGACCGCGACCCGCTGCTGCTGGCCGCCGGACAGCTCCGCGGGCCGGTGCTTCAGCCGGTCGCCCAGGCCGACCGTCTCGACGATGCTGCGCACCCAGCGCTTGTCAACCCGCCGGCCGGCCAGGTCGAGCGGCAGGGTGATGTTCTCGCCGGCACTCAGCATCGGCAGGAGGTTGAAGGCCTGGAACACGAAGCCGACGTGGTCGCGCCGCAGCCGCGTCAGCTGCTTCTCGGACAGCCGGCCGAGGTCGACCTCGCCGATGAACGACCGCCCGGAGGTGAGCGTGTCGAGGCCCGCCAGGCAGTGCATGAGGGTCGACTTGCCCGACCCCGAGGGTCCCATGATGGCCGTGAAGCGCCCGGCCGGCAGTGCCAGGCTCACACCGTCGAGGGCGCGCACCGCAGTGGCACCCTTGCCGTACACCTTCACCGCCGCTTCGGCACGGACCGCGATGGGAGCGGGGGACGCGCCCAACCCGGCCGTCGTCGTGGTCATCACGTCGCTGGAAGTCATGTTTCCGACGGTACGGATGGGCCTCCCGAGCGTGAATGGAGCGCCCCGGCGTCTTGCGGGTGGGGGTAGCCCCACCCCGGCCCTGCCGTGTACTTGGCCTGTGCCGTTCGGTGGCACGGGTACGTCACGCCCTACCGGCATGGGCGAGAACATCGAGAGCATCGACACGCTCGTGATCGGGGCGGGCCAGGCCGGCCTGTCGACGAGCTATTGGCTCACGCAGTCGGGCGTCGAGCACGTGGTCGTGGACCGCCGGGACCAGCTCGGCGGTGCGTGGCTGGACCGCTGGGACAGCTTCTGCCTCGTGGCGCCGAACTTCACGCTCCTGCTGCCCGGCATGCCGTACGACGGGCCCGACCCCGACGGGTTCATGCCCCGCGACGAGGTGGTGGACCACATCCGACGCTACGCCCGGACCGTCGACGCCCCGGTGCGTCTCGGCACCGGCGTGAGCCGCCTGTCGGCCTCCAACGGCCACCTCGACGCGCAGACCGACGCCGGCACCTTCCGGGCCCGCAACGTCGTTCTGGCGACCGGGCCCTACCCGCGGCCCAAAATGCCCACCGCATCACAGGGGCTGGCCGGGTCCATCCAGCAACTGCACTCGCACGACTACCGCAGGCCGGAGCAGCTCGCCGACGGGGCGGTGCTGGTCGTGGGCTCCGGCCAGTCCGGCGTGCAGATCGCGGAGGAGCTGCACGAGGCGGGCCGGGAGGTGCACATCGCAGTGTCCATGTGTGCCCGGGCGCCGCGCCGCTACCGGGGCCGCGACGTCGCGTGGTGGCTGGTCCAGCTCTTCCAGCATGGTGCCACCCACGGGATCTCCGTGCCGACCGTGGACGACCTGCCGTCGCCCGCGGCGCGGTTCGCGTGCCAGCCACAGGTGTCGGGCAAGGACGGGGGCCACGACATCGACCTGCGCGAGTTCGCCCGGCGGGGCATCCGGCTGTACGGACGGCTCGAATCGGCCGACGGCACCATCGTCCGGTTCAGCGACGACCTCGGCGAGCGGCTGGCGTTCGCCGACGGATGGTTCGACGAGCGCTTCCGGCCGATGTTCGACGCCTACGACGCCGCCGCCGGCATCGGTGCGCCGCCCGACGACCGGCCCCCAGCCGGCGGCGCCACGCCGGCCACGTCGACCAAGCTCGACCTCGAGGCGGCCGGCATCGGCGCGGTGCTGTGGGCAACCGGCTACCGCCTCGACTTCGGGTGGATCGACCTGCCGGTCCTGGACGAGTGGGGCTATCCCCGGCACACGCGTGGCGTCACCACCCACCCCGGGTTGTACGCGGTCGGCCTGCCCTGGCTGCACTCCCAGCCGTCGGCGGTGTTCGCCGGTGTGGGCGCGGATGCCGCCCACATCGTCGAGCACATCGCGAGCAGGCGATGATGACCGCCGGCGACCTGGGGCACGGCTGGCAGCTCACCGGGACCAGCGCCGACGCCTACGACGAGCTGCTGGTGCCGACGATCTTCGAGCCGTGGGCGCAGAGCCTGGTCGACCTGGCCGACGCGCGCCCCGGCGACCGCGTGCTCGACGTGGCGTGCGGCACCGGTGCGGTGGCGCGGGCGGCGGCCCCGCGGGTGGGCCCCGATGGCACGGTCACGGGCGTCGACGTCAACGCCGGCATGCTCGCCACCGCGCGGGGCACCAACGGAACCGTCGACTGGCGCCAGGCCGACGCCGTCGCGCTGCCGTTCCCGGACGGCACGTTCGACATCGTGCTCTGCCAGCAGGGCCTCCAGTTCATGGCCGACCGTCAGGCCGCGACCCGAGAGCTCCGCCGCGTCCTGGCCCGGCCCGGGCGCCTGGCGCTCAGCGCCTGGCGCGCCATCGACCACAGCCCCGGCTACGCCGCGTTCGCCGACGCGCTGGCATGGCACGCCGGCGCTGGGGGGATCATGCGGGCGCCCTTCGCCTTCGGCGGCCAGGACTCGCTGCGGCGCGTGCTGCTCGGCGCCGGCTTCGACGGCGTGCGGATCGTGATCGACGTCAAGGTGTGCCGCTTTCCCTCCGTGGCCGAGTTCCTGCGCTACGAGGTGCTCGCCTCGCCCCTGGCGGAGCCCGTCGGCCGGCTCGACTCCCGGGCCCGCGACGCCCTGGTCGCCGACCTGGAGGACGTGCTCGGCCCGTACGTCGATGACGACGGCTTGGCACTACCCATCGAGTCGAACGTGGCCTTGGCCACGACCGACGCCCAAGGCTGAGCCCAGCGACGTTCAGGACCAGAACTCGTCGACCTGATGGGGGTCCGAGAGGAACACGGTCCCCTCGGCCAGCTTGCCGTCGACGAAGCGGAAGGCGTAGCAGTTCTCCGTGTCGCAGGACCGTCTCGACGTTCAGGACCGACGCCCGGCGGGCATGGTGGCGTCTATGTGCCTTCGTCCGACCGTCTGCCGCGTTGCCCTCGATCCGTGCGCTCCGCTGCCCTAGCCTGCCTGCCGTGCAGTCGGCGTCGAGGGTGACCGCGCGGGCGTTCGCCACTGCCCTGGTCCTGGGGGGCCTGGGCGCGTCACTGTTGCCCCTGCCGGCCAGCGCGGCTCCGTCCGAGCCGGAGCCTGCGCCGAAGTTGGCGGCGGTTCCGTCGATCAATGCGTTCCCGGTGCCGGCGCCGTACGAGGCGTCGTTCTCGGACGACTGGCATGCCTGTCGGGATGGCTGCCGCCGCAGGCACAAGGGCAACGACATCTTCGCCCCCGAGGGCTCCCCGATCGTCGCGGTGGAGCCGGGCGTGATCGCCAAGGTGGACGGCACCGACGACAGCAACGGGGGCCTGAGCATCTGGCTGCGGGGTGATTCGGGCGTCGCCTACTGGTACGCCCACAACTCGGCGAACTACGTGACCGCCGGGCAGCGGGTCGGGCAGGGCCAAATGATCGGCCGGGTCGGCCATACCGGCAACGCACGCACGACGCCGTCGCACATCCACTTCCAGATCAACCGGTGCGGCGAGCTGTCGAGCAGCGAGCCGTGCACGGTCGACCCGTTCGGTCTCATATCCCGCTGGGTATCCGGGCAGGTCGGTGGTGGCGCCGACGCCCTGGGCCTGTACCGGCGGTCGACGGCGAGCACCGAGCTGCGGATCGAGGGTGGCTCGGCGCTGCCGGCATTCCGGTACGGCCGGGCGCCGGAGGGCAGCACCTTGGCGGTTGCCGGCGACTGGAACGGCGACGGGACCGACACCGTGGGCATCTACCGGCGCCTGGATGCCACCTTCTCGTTGCGGAACGAAGCCGGCCGGTCGACGTCGGTGCGGTTCGGCACACCCGCCGACACCGACGTGTTGCCGGTGGCGGGCGACTGGAACGGCGACGGCCGCGACAGCGTCGGCCTGTACCGGCGGGCCGACGCCACGTTCGTGGTGCGCGACGACGCCGGCAGGACGCTGCCCAGCGTCCGGCTCGGGTGGCCAGGCGCCGCCGACGTGTTGCCGGTCGTGGGCGACTGGAACGGCGACGGCCGCGACAGCCTCGGCATCTACCGGACCGTCGACGGTGTGTTCCGCCTGCGCGACGACACCGGTCGGGACCTGCCTCCGATCACCTTCGGCACGCCCAGAGCGGCCGAGGTGCCAGTTGCCGGGGACTGGGACGGCGACGGCCGCGACACCGTCGGCACCTACCAGCGGGCGACCGCCACATTCGAGCTCGCCGGCCCCGACCCGGCCAGGCCCACCCGACGGGCCACCGTCCTCGAGACCGACCAGCAGCCAGCGGCTGATCTGCTGCCCCTGGCCGGTGACTGGAACGGGCTCGACGTCGTCACCCTCGACGACCTGAACGCCATCTTCGGCCCCTTCGCCGACGAGGCCGCGGTCAAAGCGCAACTGCCGGCACTGAACGAGGCCATGCTCCGGTCGGGGGCCACCACCCCCGCCCGCAAGGCCGCCTTCCTGGCGACCGTCCACAACGAGAGCGACTTCCGGGCCGACGCCGTCGAGGCGAGCAATCCGTCCACCTACCGCGGACGCGGCTTCATCCAGCTCACCGGCGACTTCAACTACCGGGCCGCGGGCGCGGATCTCGGCCTGGACCTCGAAGCCAAACCTGACCTTGCCGCCACCCCTACCACCAGCGCCCGGGTCGCCGCCTGGTACTGGACCGTGGCCCGGGACATCAACTACGCCGCCGACCACTACGACATGGCCGCCGTCAACATCGCCGTCGGGTTCCGTCCCAGCGTCCGCGAGGACACCGAACGCTGCGGCGACTATGTCCGGGCCCTCAAGTGGTTCAACGGCGGCGAGCTCCCCCGCGGCGTGAACTGCGAGCGCTCGGTCACCTCCCAACTGTTGGCCTGGGCCAGCATCCTCGGCTCCGGTGCCGGCGGAACCCCAACCGACCGCCAGGTCTCGACCGACGCCCACGACGCCGACGTCGTGGTGGCCGGGGGCACAACCGTCCCGCGCCGGGCCGGCGACCGCAACACGGTGGTACCGGCGCGGCCATCGACCACGACCGGGCCGACGTCGCCGCCGACCACGACCACGCCCACCACGCAGCCGGCGACGCCGGGCAGCACCACGACCACGACGCGGCCGCCCACGACCACGACGACGGCGCCGCCGCCGACCACGACCACCACCACGACGCCCACGACGTCGAGCACGACCACCACGACCGTGCCGTGCGATCCCAACACGACCACCAGCGGCACCACGACGACCAGCACCACGGCTCCGACGCAGTGCCCGACGACGACCACCACCGCACCAGCACCATCGACGTCGGAGCCGTCGTCGACGACGGACTCCACCGACTCGACGACATCGTCGACCGGCGGCTGACCCGCCTCGGACTTGCGGCGCGTTCGGCTCAGTCCAGGGCGTACGTGATCGTCACGTCGCCGTTGTCCGACGTCGCCGTGATCGTGCGGTCACCATCCGGGTCCGTCCGGATCGGGAACGACGTGGTGCCGTTGTCGCTGTCCGCGTCGACCTTGTAGGCGATGCCACCGTCGTCGGGGATCACGACGTCCACCGAACCGTTGTCCGACCTCGCCACCACGTCGTCGGGCGAGTCGAGGAACTCGAGCCGCACGCCACCGTTGTCGGATGTCGCCTCCGCGCGTGAGGCCCGCCGGATCCCGGTTGCGGTCACTGAGCCGTTGTCGCTGTGGAGCACGACGTTCCCCTCGATCCGGGCCAGCTCGATCCGGCCATTGTCGGACGACGCCTCGACGTCCGCGGCCACGTCGGTCACCGTGACGCGCCCGTTGTCGGCGTCGGCCACGACGGCGAGATCCGACGGCATCTCGATCGTGTAGCGCACGTTGCACCAGTCCGACAGGAACATCGGACACGTGCCTTCGACGACGAGCCGGTCGCCCTCGCGCCGCACGTCGTGTCCCGTTGCCTGCCAGCCATCGCTGATGCGAGCGGTCACCGTGACCGCGTCGGTGTCCTCGACACCGACGATGCGGACCGAGCCGGCCGCGTTGTCGACGTCGACGCTCTGCAGCCCGCTGGCATCGAACTCGTCAACCTCGGTGCGCTCCTCGTGCGCCAGGGCACTGGCCACCTGGGTCGCGCCGTACAACAACACTGGCACGGTGAGGAGGCTGCCCACGATGAGCCAGGTCCGGCGGACACGCCGCGAGGGGGTGACGGTGTCGGGCATGGCAGGTCCCTCAGGTCTCGAGCCACCGCAGCACTGCGAGCACGCGACGGTGATCGTGCTCGGTGGGGGGCAGGTCCAACTTCGTGAAGATGTTGCTCACGTGCTTCTCGACGGCGCCGTCGCTCACCACGAGCTCGCGGGCGATGGCGGCGTTGGAGCGGCCCTCGGCCATGAGCCCGAGCACCTCGCGCTCGCGAGGCGACAGGCGGTCCAATGGATCCCGCCGGCGCGAGCGGGCCAGCAGCTGGGCGACCACCTCGGCGTCGAGGACCGTGCCCCCGGCGCCCACGCGCCGGATGCCGTCGAGGAACTCGGCGACGTCGGCGATGCGGTCCTTGAGCAGGTAGCCGAGCCCGCTGGTGTCGTCGGCCAGGAGCTCCGTGGCGTACGTCTCCTCCACGTACTGCGACAGGACGAGGATGGCGATGGCCGGCCACCGGCTCCGGATCTGTAGCGCGGCTCGGAGGCCGTCGTCGGTGTGGGTCGGGGGCATGCGGACGTCGACCACCGCCAGGTCGGGCTGGTGGCGCTCGACGACGGTGAGCAGGTCGTCGGCGTTGTCGACGGCGGCGATCACCTCCTCGCCGGCGTCGGCGAGCAGCCGGGTGAGCCCCGCGCGCAGGAGCACGGAATCCTCGGCGATCACGATCCGCATGGCAGCTCCACCAGCAGCGCCGTCGGTCCCCCCACAGGGCTGACCACATGCATGGTGCCCCCATGGGCCATCACCCGGTCTCGCAGCCCGCGCAGCCCGGTCCCGGCCTCGGGGTTGGCGCCGCCCCGCCCGTCGTCGCGCACCTCGATGACCAGGCGGTCGCCTGCACGCGCGATCGTCACCGTCGCGGACGTCGCCTCAGCGTGGCGGGCCACGTTGGTGAGCGCCTCCGCGACGACGAAGTAGGCGGTGCTCTCGACCGCCGCCGACGGCCGCTCCGCCACGTCGATGTCGAGGCGGACCGGCACGGACGAGCGGGCCACGATGGCCGAGAGGGCGGCGTCGAGGCCACGGTCCTCGAGGATCACTGGGTGGATGCCGCGCACCAGGTCGCGGATCTCCTTCAGCGCGGCCTTGGCCTCCTCGTGGGCCTCCGCTACCAGGGCACGCCCGCCCTCCGGGTCGACCTCGAGCTGCTCACGGGCGTTGCCCAGGTCCAGGGCCAAGGCCACCAGCCGCTGCTGGGCCCCGTCGTGGAGGTCGCGCTCGATACGCCGCCGCTCAGCCTCGGCGCTGTCCACGGCCGCGGCCCTGCTGGTCTCGAGCTGGGCCACACGACGCTCGACCGCTTCCTGCGGACGCAGGCTCAGGAACCGGCGGCCGAAGGCCGTGTCGATCGCCGCCATCGCGTGGGTGACCCAGGGCGCCACCAGCACCAGGCCGACCGCGCCCACCAGTGCCGCCAGCGCCGATGCGGCGCCCTGGGAGACCTCGAACAGCCAGAACTTGGCGGTGCCGCCTGGCATGTGGCTCACGTAGAGCGGCAACGCCAACAGCGCGGCCGAGCCGCACCAAGCGGACACGGTGGGGAGCACGGTCAACAGGCTCACCGGCAGCCGCAGCAAGCCGTAGACGATCTCGCGCCAGCGCGGGCGCGTCTTCACCCGTTCGACCAGCCGCCGCCACAGCGACCTCTCCCGGAGGGACTGGACTGGATCCACCATCTCGACGCCCAGCAGTGCCACATAACGGCTGCGTTCGACGTGGCCAATGCCCCGGGCCACAACGAACAGCGCCCACACGAACGGCAGCGCCAGCGGGAACGTGATCAACAGGCTGACCGACAGGGCCAGCAGCACGACCATGAGCGTGAACGTGGCGATGCCGATGAAAACGCCGAGGACCAGGTGCGTCAGCCGCCACCATGTCAACGACTCGCGCCACGGCCGGAGCAGATCTCGAACCACGGGAACACCGTAAGGAACTCTGGCACGGGGCGACATGGAGCAGGCGTGAAACCTGCGGGTGGGGTTGTCCCCACCGGTGTGGGTGACGTGCGGCCGTGTGTACGGCGGACGCGGTAGGGGCCGATGCTCCGGGCGGACGATGCCGAGCGCCGGCCGCCGCCGTACCGTGCTGTCAGTGGCGTCCACCGACCCCGCCCGTGTACCGCGCCTCCGGGCCGCCCCGCCGCAGCCGCCCGCGCGCCAGCGGGCCCTGGGCGTGCGATGGGTCGACATCCTCATTGCGCTGGCCCTCGCGGTCCTGCAGGTGGGCGCAACCGCAGCCGCCGGACACAACCAGCCCGAGCGCACGTCGCTCGGCGCAGCCGGCATCGCGCTGCTCCTCGCCGGGCCGGCGGCGCTGCTGGTGCGTCGCCGCTGGCCCGAGGCGGCTCTGGCCGTCGCCTTCTCGGCTGACCTCGCGTACTGGCTGACCGACTACCCCCGAGGCCCCGCCGGCTTTCCGGCGCTGATCTTCGCCTTCGTCAACGCAGTGCTGGCCGGGCGCCGGGCGTTCGCCTGGGGCACCCTGGCCGTCGGATATGTGGCATTCACGGTCCTCCCACCGCTGCTGGGTCAGGAATCGTGGAGCGTGGGGCGCGCGCTCGGCCTCGCCGCATGGCTGCTCGTGCTGGGCACCGGGGCCGAGATCCTTCGCACCCGGCGCGAGCGGCGGTTCGAGCTGGCTCACGTCCTGGCCGAGGAGGCGCGCCGCCGGGCGAGCGAGGAGCGCCTGCTGATCGCCCGCGAGCTCCACGACGTCCTGGCCCACAACATCTCGCTGATCAACGTGCAGGCCGGGGTCGCACTTCACCTGCTCGACGAGCGACCCGACCAGGCCCGCCCTGCGCTCGCGGCCATCAAGGACGCCAGCAAGGAGGCGCTCGGTGAGCTGCGGTCGGTGCTGGACGTGCTCCGGCGGGGCGAGGACGGGGCGAACGCGCCCCTGGCTCCGACGGCCGGGCTCCGCGACCTGCCGGGGTTGGTGGAGCGCACGCGCGCCGCCGGCGTGGACCTCGCCCTCGACGTCGTCGGTGACGAGCGGCCGGTGCCCGCGGGCGTGGATCTGGCGGCGTTCCGCATCGTGCAGGAGGCGCTGACCAACGTCGTCCGCCACGCCGGGGACGCCAGCGCGCGGGTGCGGCTCGACTACGGCAACCACCAGCTGACTGTGCAGGTGGACGACGACGGGACCGGCGCGTCCGTGCCAGCCCGGGACGACCCCGGCCGGGGCATCGCCGGCATGCGCGAGCGGGTGCAGGCGCTGAGCGGCACGTTCGAGGCCGGGCCCCGACCCGGCCGCGGCTTCCGGGTGCGTGCGCGCTTCCCCATCGGCGCAGGCGGCACGCCGTGATCCGCGTCGTGCTCGCCGACGACCAGGCGCTGGTACGCGCCGGCTTCCGGGCACTGCTCGACGCCCAGGACGACATCGAGGTCGTGGGCGAGGCGAGCGACGGCGACGAGGCCGTGCGCCTCGTCCGGCGCCTCGCGCCGGACGTGGTGCTCATGGACATCCGCATGCCCGGCACCGACGGCCTGGCCGCCACCAGGACGATCGCCGCCGACCAGCGGTTGTCCGAGGCCCGCATCGTCATCCTCACCACGTTCGAGCTCGACGAGTACGTGTTCGAGGCCATCCGCTCCGGCGCCAGCGGGTTCCTGGTCAAGGACACCGAGCCGGTGGAGCTGCTGCGGGCGGTGCGGGCGGTGGCGAACGGCGACGCGCTCCTGTCGCCCAGCGTCACCCGCCGGCTCATCGGCGAGTTCGCCACCCGGACCCGCGAGGCCCGGCCCTCCCCCGCCCTCGACGTGCTCACGGACCGGGAGCGCGAGGTGATGGCGCTGGTGGCCGAGGGGCTGGCCAACGACGAGATCGCCGAGCGGCTCTACGTCAGCCCGATGACCGCCAAGACCCACGTCAGCCGGGCGATGGTGAAGCTCGGCGCCCGCGATCGTGCCCAGCTCGTGGTCTTCGCGTACGAGTCGGGGCTGGTCCGCCCCAGCGGGGCGTAGTCGCGGGCGGCGCGGGTACCACGCGGGGAGTAGCCGACAAGCCTCCCTCGGGGCGACGAATCCGTCTGCGTGCGGCCGGACGATGGACGCATGTTGACTTCCATACTTGCCCATCACGACGGCTGGGGTGACGGCCCCGGACCGTGGTTCCTCATCTTCCCCTTGTTCTGGCTCACCGTCCTGGTGCTCGCCGCAATCTGGTTCCGGCGGCGCGGCCCGTACGGGCGACAGCCGTCCACCGGCCGGTCGGTGCTCGACGAGCGCTACGCCCGCGGCGAGATCTCGGCCGACGAGTACCGGGAGCGGCTCGAGGTCCTGAAGGAGGACAAGCGATGAGCCCCGCCACCGCCAACCGCGCCGCCACCGCGGATACCCACACCGACGCGGCCGCCCGCGCCGTCGAGGCCACCAAGGTCTACGGCTCGGGCGACACCGCCGTCGTCGCCCTCGACGAGGTATCGGCGGAGTTCCCGACCGGGCGCTTCACCGCCATCATGGGGCCCTCGGGCTCCGGCAAGTCGACGCTCATGCACGTGGTCGCCGGGCTCGACACGGTCACCGAGGGCCAGGTGTTCATCGGCGACGTAGAGCTGGGCCGGCTGTCCGACAAGGAGCTCACCCTGCTGCGGCGGACCGAGGTCGGCTTCGTGTTCCAGGCGTTCAACCTGGTGCCGACGCTCACCGCCCGCGAGAACGTCGTCCTCCCGCTCACCCTGGCCGGGGTCAAGCCCGATGGCCGCTGGATCGACGAGGTCATCGACACCGTCGGTCTCGGCGACCGGCTGAAGCACCGGCCGGCCGAGCTGTCGGGCGGCCAGCAGCAGCGGGTCGCCGTGGCCCGGGCCCTGGCAAGCCGGCCCCGGATCGTGTTCGCCGACGAGCCGACCGGCAACATCGACTCGCGCGCCGGCGGCGAGATCCTCGGCTTCCTGCGCCGGGCGGTCGACGAGATGGGCCAGACCATCGTCATGGTCACGCACGACCCGGGCGCCGCCTCGTACGCCGACCGGGCGCTGTTCCTCGCCGACGGCCGGATCGTCGATTACCTCGACGAGCCCACGCCGACGACCGTCCTCGACCGGATCAAGGACTTGGGAGACTGAGATGCTGTCACTCACCGTCAAGGAGATGCGGGGACACGGCCGGCGCCTGGTGGGCACGGGCGTGGCCGTGTTCCTGGGCGTGGCCTTCCTCGCCGGCACGCTCGTGCTCGGCGACACCCTGCGTAACAACTTCGACAACCTGTTCGCCGACGTCAACGCCGGCACCGACGTCGTCGTGCGCAACGCCACCGATCTCGGCATCGAGGCCGACGAGCCCAGGGGCCTCATCGATCGCTCGCTGGTCGACCGGGTGGCCGCAGTCGATGGGGTGGCGGCCGCCGAGCCGCAGATCCAGGGCCTCGGGCAGCTGCTGGGCGCCGACGGCGACGCCGTGGGCGGGAACGGCCCACCGCAGCTCGCCGGCAGCTGGACCACCGACGAGGATCTCAACCCCTATCGCCTCGTCGAGGGCCGGGCCCCGGAGGCCGACAACGAGGTCGTGGTCAACCGCCGGGCAGCCGACGAGGGCGACTTGGCGATTGGCGACCGCACGACCCTGCTCACGCCCGAACCGGTCGAGGTGACCATCGTGGGCATCTCGACGTTCGGCGACGAGGCCGGCCTCGGCGGCGTGACCTTCACCGCCTTCACCCTCGAGGGCGCCATGGAGCACGTCACCAAGGACCCCGACGGCGTGTCGAGCATCGCCGTCCGGGCGGAAGACGGCGTGTCGCAGGACGAGCTTGTCAGCCGTGTCGGCGACGTGCTCCCCGACGGCGTCGAGGCCGTGTCTGGCACGTCGGTGGCCACCCAGAACTCCGACGACATCAACGAGCTGTTCCTCGACATGCTGACGACGTTCCTGACCGTGTTCGCGGGGATCGCGCTGCTAGTCGCCACGTTCAGCATCTACAACACCTTCTCGATCATCGTGGCCCAGCGGACCCGAACCTCCGCGCTGCTGCGGGCCATCGGGGCATCGCGCCGCCAGGTGCTGGTCTCGGTCGTGATCGAGGCGGCCGTCATCGGCGTCCTGGCGTCGCTGGCCGGGCTGGCCGGCGGCATCGCCGTCGCGGGGCTGCTCAAGGGTCTGTTCGACGCCGCCGGCTTTGCACTTCCGGCGGGGGGCATCGTCGTCACCGGCGGTGCCGTCCTGGTCTCGGTGGTCGTCGGCGTGGTGGTGACGCTGCTCGCCGGGATCGTGCCGGCCGTGAAGGCGTCGCGAGTCCCGCCGCTGGCGGCGCTTCGCGACGTCGCCGTCGAGCGCACCTCCCCTTCGGCCCCCCGGGTCGTGGCCGGTGCGATCCTGGCCGGCCTGGGCGTCGCCGTCACCGCGGCGACGGCCCTGTCCGACGACCCGTCGCTGGGCATCGTCGGGCTGGGTGCGGTGGTCACGCTGATCGGCACCGTCGTGCTCGGACCGGTCGTCGCCAGGCCGGTCGCCGGGCTGCTGGGCGCGCCGCTGGCGCGGCTGCGCGGCCTGACCGGGTCGCTGGCCCGGGAGAACGCCATCCGCAACCCGCGGCGCACGGCAGCCACTGCGTCGGCGCTCATGGTCGGCGTGGGCATCGTCACGCTGTTCACCGTGTTCGCGGCGTCGCTCAAGGAGTCGACGGCCGACACCATCGACCGGTCGTTCGCCGGCGACCTCGTGATCTCGAGCGGACCGTTCGGCGGCAGCCTGAGCCCTGACCTGGCGGCTCAGGTCGGGGACCTGCCCGAGGTCGACAGCGCCGTCGGCATCGGCCGGGGCTTCGCCTCTATCGACGGCGACACCAAGCAGATGACCGTGGCCGATCCGGCCGACCTCGCCGGGGCGGTGGACGTCGGGGAGACGTCGGGGTCGGTGGCCGACCTGAGCAACGACGAGATCGCCATCTCGGACGCCACGGCCGACGCCAACGGCTGGGCGCTCGGGGACACGCTGCCGGTGACGTTCGCCGACGGCGCCCGCGCCGACCTGACGGTGGCGGCGACCTACGACGTGTCCGACATCGTCGGCGGCTACGTGCTCCCGTCCGAGACGTACGCACCCCACACCCGCCAGCCCGTCGACTCCACCGTGGTCATCGACTTGGACGACGGCACGTCGCTGGCCGAGGGCAAGGCGGCCGTCGAGCGGGTGGCCGCCAACTACGGCGACCCCGACGTCGAGGATCGCGACGAGTTCGCCGCCACGATGTCGGCCGGCGCCGACATGTTCCTGACGATCATCTACGCCCTGCTCGCGCTGGCGATCATCATCGCCCTGATGGGCATCGCCAACACGCTGTCGCTGTCGATCCACGAGCGGACCCGTGAGCTGGGCCTGCTCCGGGCGGTCGGTCAGACCCGGGGCCAGCTGCGGTCGATGGTCCGGTGGGAGTCGGTCATCGTGGCCACGTTCGGCGTGATCGGTGGCATCGGCCTCGGCGTGTTCCTCGGCTGGGCGCTGGTCGAGGCCGCCGGCAACACCCCCGGTTCGGTCATCAGCGAGTTCGTCCTGCCGGTGCCACGGCTGGCGATCGTGATGGTCGTCGGCGCCATCGCCGGCGTGGTGGCCGGGCTCCGTCCCGCCCGGCGGGCGGCCCGCTTGGACGTGCTCGGCGCCATCGCCACCGAGTAGGCGCCCGCCCAGGCAACTTGCGGTGGTTGGGGACCCTATGGGGTCCTCGATCACCGCAAGTTCGCGTTCAGGGCTCCCGGCGCAGGCTCTCCGCCAGGCGGGCGTCGGGGGGCACCTGGACCCGGCCGGCAAGCACCGCCGCCACGGCCAGGTAGTCGCGCACGGCGGCGACGTCGTGGACCCGCAGGATCGTCCCGGGACCGGCCAGTGCGCCCACGGCCGCCAGCGTGCCGCCCAGTCGGCCCCGCGGCGGACGCCCCGTGATCGCACCCACGAAGTCCTTGCGGGACAGCGCCAGCAGCACCGGCCGGCCCAGCGCACACACCCGGGCGATCCCGCGCAGCACCTCGACGGTCTGGGCCGGGGTCTTGGCGAAGTCGGGCCCGGGATCGACGACGATCGCCTCCGGCGTCACCCCGCGAGCCAGGGCGGCGTCGATGCGCTCGCGCAGGAAGCCGACCACGTCGCCGGTCACGTCTTCGTAGAGGTCGGGGTCGAGCACCTTGTGCTTGGGCCGGGCCCGGGTGTGCATGACCACCAACCCAGCCCCTGCGGCCCCGCACAGCTCGGCGACCTCGGGACGGATGAGCCCACTGACGTCGTTCACCAGGGCCGCGCCCGCGCCGAGCACCGCCTCGACCACCGCCGGCCGGTAGGTGTCCACGGAGACGACGAGGTCGGGCATCGCAGCCCGGATCCCCTCGACGACCGGCACCACGCGGGCGATCTCCTCTTCGACGCCGATCTCGGGCACACCCGTGATGCCCGACTGACCGCCCACGTCGATCATCGTCGCACCCTGCTGGACCAGCTCGACGGCGAGCCCGACCCTGGCCTCGGTCGTGGGGTGGAGCCCGCCGTCCGAGAACGAGTCGGGCGTGGCGTTGACGATCCCCATCAGCGCCGGCTCGGCGAGATCGATGACGCGCCCCCGCACGACCAGCGGCGGCGGCGTGCTCATCTCCTCAGGTTACCGACGGTCGGCTCCGGGCTCGGGGGCCGGAACCGGTGCCCGGAGGCTGGCGATGGGCGGGAGCTCGCCGAAGGTCCTGACCAGCGGGGGCAAGCCCGAACGAACGAGCGTGGCCGGGTTGGCCGTGGGCACCCCGGCCCGGTCGAGCACGGTCTGCAGCACGCTGAGCGCCTGGGGGCCGAGCTGGTCGAGGTCGTGGTGGCGGTGCCGCCGGGTGCCGAGGTCGACCTGAACGATGGCGTCGGTGCCGACGGCGTCGGCGACGTCGATGAGCAGCCCGATGTCGACGCCGTAGCCCCGCACGAACGGGAGCCGCTCGAGCAGGGACCGGCGGCCGCCGAACTCGCCCGACAGCGGCTGCACAATCGTGGACAGCTGCGGGAACAGGGTCGCCAGCGCCGGCCGCGCCGTGAGCTCGGTGGTCCTGCCGCCACCGAGTGCGCCGGTCCGCGGCCGTTCGTAGTAGCCCTTGACGAACGCGACGCCGGGATCGGTGAGCAGCGGGCCGACGAGGCCGCTGACGAAGCGGGTACCGAAGTCGGTGATGTCGGCGTCGCACCAGATGACGATGTCGCCGATCGAGGCGTAGAGCGAACGCCAGAGCGCCTCGCCCTTGCCGGGACCGCCGGCGACGTCGGCCAGCACCTCGGCGGCGTCGACCACCCGGGCCCCGGCGTGGGCCGCGGCCTTGGCGGTGTCGTCGCGGGAGTGGTCGTCGACCACCAGGACCTCGTCGACCAGGCACAGGCGACCGCCGAGGAACCGCCGCACCTTCGTCACGACGTCACCGATGGTGGCCGCCTCGTCGTGGGCGGGGATGCACACCGACACGAGCTGGTCTCCCTTGGCTGCGACCAGCTCGTGGAGGGGAAAGTCGCGGTAGTGCCGCGACACGATCGGGGGCAAGGATCGCGGTGCGGTCATCGCTGCTTCAGGTGCACAGGTGGACCACGAGACCCTATCCGTGGGTGGGCCGACCTGTTCCGGCGCGGTGGCCGAATTCGTCAATGATTCGTCCTTGCTGCCACGTGGACGCACAGCTCAGGATGGCGGCATGGGAGGCCGCCCCCGCACGGTGATCGTCGTCGCGTTCCCCGACGTCCAGGCGCTCGACGTCGTCGGCCCGCTCGAGGTGTTCGCAATGGCGAATCGGCACAGCCCGGATCCCACGTACGCCACCACCCTCGCGTCCGCCGGCGGCCGGCCGATCACGACCTCATCGGGCCTGGAGCTCGCGACCGAGCGGATCCCCACCTGCGGGCCCGTCGACACCCTGATGGTGGCCGGCGGCGAGGGCACGGCCGCCGCCATGGCGGACGATCGCCTCGTCGCCTGGCTACGGACGGCGGCGGCGAGCGCCCGGCGGGTCACGTCGGTGTGCAGCGGCGCGTTCCTGCTGGCGCAGGCGGGCCTGCTCGACGGCCGGCGGGCCACCACCCACTGGTCCGTGTGCGAGACGCTCGCCCGCCTGTTCCCGGCGGTCGATGTGGATGCCGACCCCATCTACGTGCGCGACGGCGACGTGTGGACGTCGGCGGGCGTGACCGCCGGGATGGACCTGGCGCTGGCCCTCGTCGAGGAGGACCACGGCGGCGAGCTAGCCCTGGCAGTCGCCCGCCAGCTCGTGGTGTTCGCTCAGCGACCGGGCGGGCAGTCGCAGTTCAGCGCGCAGCTCGCCGTGCGCCGGGCGGAGCGCGAGCCGCTGCGGGAGGCCGTGGCGTTCGTGGCCGACCATCCCGAGGCCGACCTGTCGGTGCCGGCGCTGGCCCGGCGCGCGGCGATGAGCGTGCGGACCTTCGCCCGCGCCTTCCGCCACGAGGTGGGCACCACCCCCGCCGCGTTCGTGCAGCGGTCCCGGGTCGAGGCCGCCCGCCGCCTGCTCGAGACCACCGACCGCACAGCGGAGGACATCGCCCGAGCCTGCGGCTTCGGCACCGTCGAGACCATGCACCGCGCCTTCCAGCGCACGGTGCGCACCACCCCAGGTCAGTACCGGCGGCTCTTCGCCGTCCCGGCGTGACTGCGACCACGAGGCAGGAGAACCCATGCTCATCACCATCCCGCTCTTCGATCGCTTCACGGCGCTCGACGCCGTCGGACCGTACGAGGTGCTGTCACGGCTGCCGGGCGCCGAGGTCGTCTTCGTCGCCGAGCAGGCCGGCCCGGTGCGGACCGACACCCGCGCGCTGACCCTGGTGGCCGAGCGTGCGCTCGCCGACGTCGACGCCTGCGACGTGGTGGTCGTGCCCGGCGGGCCCGGGACCCGCGCGATGCTCGAGCCCCAGCCGCTGCACGACTGGCTCCGGGTGATCGACGCCACCACGCAATGGACCACGTCGGTGTGCACAGGCGCCCTGCTGCTCGGCGCGGCCGGGCTGCTCGACGGCCTCGAGGCGACGACGCACTGGTCCGCGTTCGACACCCTCGCGAGCCTCGGCGCCCGCCCGACGGAGCGCCGCGTGGTGTCGCAGGGCAAGGTCGTTACGGCGGCCGGGGTCTCGGCCGGCATCGACATGGCGCTGTGGCTGGCGGCGCAGATCGCCGGGGACGAGGTCGCCAAGGCGATCCAGCTGGGCATCGAGTACGACCCGCAGCCGCCCTTCGACAGCGGCTCCGTCGCCAAGGCCTCCACCGAGACCATGGAGCTGGTGCGCCTGGCGACGGCGTCACGACCGACGACTCCGTGAACGGGGTGCACCACCGCACCGGCCGCGTTCTCGACGCGGAATTGGTCGCTGGAGCGGCCAATTCCGCGTAGAAAAGCGCCGGGCGACCGGGCAACCATTGGTACATGGCACGCACCGCGCCGGTTTCCACGTCCACCGCCTCGGCCGATGACCTCGCGCTTGTCGACGCCTGGTGGCGGGCGGCCAACTACCTGTCCGTCGGGCAGATCTACCTGCTCGACAACCCGCTGCTGCAGGAGCCGCTGACGGTCGACCACGTCAAGCCGCGGCTGCTGGGCCACTGGGGCACGACCCCCGGCCTCAACCTCGTCTACGCCCACCTCAACCGGGTGATCCGGGCCCGCGAGCTGGCGATGATCTTCGTGTGCGGCCCGGGCCACGGCGGCCCGGCCATGGTCGCCAACACCTACCTGGAGGGCAGCTACTCCGAGCTGTACCCGGCCGTCGCGCAGGACGAGGCCGGGATGCGGTCGCTGTTCCGCCAGTTCTCGTTCCCCGGCGGCGTCCCCAGCCACGCCGCCCCGGAGACCCCCGGATCGATCAACGAGGGCGGCGAGCTGGGCTACAGCCTGGCCCACGCCTATGGCGCCGCCTTCGACCACCCCGACCTCGTCGTCGCGTGCGTCGTGGGCGACGGCGAGGCGGAGACGGGGGCGCTGGCCACCAGCTGGCACTCGAACAAGTTCCTCAACCCGGCGGTCGACGGGGCGGTCCTGCCCATCCTCCACCTCAATGGCTACAAGATCGCCAACCCCACTGTGCTGGCCCGCATCCCCGCACCCGAGCTGACGGGGCTGCTGGAGGGTTATGGCCACACGGTCCACCTGGTGGACGGCGACGAGCCCGAGCCCGTGCACCGGGCGCTGGCCGACGCCCTCGACGCCGCGCTCGACGAGATCGCGGCCATCCAGGCGGCCGCCCGCAGCGACGGCCACGCCGACGAGAGCCGGCGGCCCCGCTGGCCGATGATCGTGCTCCGCACCCCCAAGGGCTGGACCGGTCCGGCGGTGGTGGATGGCAAGCAGGTGGAGGGCACGTACCGGTCGCACCAGGTCCCCCTCGCCGGGCTGGCGCAGAACCCCGAGCACCTCCGCCAGCTCGAGTCGTGGATGCGGAGCTACCGCCCGGACGAGCTGTTCGTAGATGGTCGGCTGCGCGCGGAGATCGCCCGCCTGGCGCCCGACGGCGACCTGCGCATGGGCGCCAGCCCCTACGCCAACGGCGGCCGGCTGCGTCGCGAGCTCGACCTGCCCGACTTCCGGGACTACGCCGTGGACGTCCCCGCCCCGGACGCCACCCGCAGCGAGCCGACCCGCGTCCTCGGCGTCTGGCTGCGCGACATCGTGCGCCGCAACCCGCGCACGTTCCGGATCACCGGTCCCGACGAGACCGCGTCCAACCGGCTGTCGGCGGTCTTCGAGGCGACCAACCGCGCATGGGTGGCCGAGACCCTGCCCGAGGACGACCACCTGGCGCCCGACGGGCGGGTGATGGAGGTGCTCTCGGAGCACCTGTGCCAGGGCTGGCTCGAGGGCTATCTGCTCACCGGCCGGCACGGGCTGTTCAACTGCTACGAGGCCTTCGTCCACATCATCGACTCGATGTTCAACCAACACGCCAAGTGGCTGAAGGTGACCCGGCAGCTCGACTGGCGCGCCCCCCTCTCGTCGTTCAACTACCTGTTGTCGAGCCACGTCTGGCGCCAGGACCACAACGGCTTCTCCCACCAGGACCCCGGGTTCATCGACCACGTGGTCAACAAGAAGGCCGAGGTGGTGCGGGTCTACCTGCCGCCCGATGCCAACTGCCTCCTGTCGGTCATGGACCACTGCCTGCGCAGCGTCGACTACGTCAACGTGGTGGTGGCGGGCAAGAACGAGATGCCCAACTGGCTGGGCATGGACGAGGCGATCGCCCACTGCACCGCCGGCATCGGCATCTGGGACTGGGCCTCCATGGTCAAGGCGGGCACGGGTGGCTACCCCGACGTGGTGCTCGGCTGCTGCGGCGACGTCCCCACCCTGGAGACCCTCGCGGCCGCCGACCTGCTGCGCCGCCACCTGCCCGACCTGCGGGTGCGGGTGGTCAACGTGGTCGACCTGATGCGGCTGCAGGACCAGGCCGAGCATCCCCACGGCCTGCCGGACGACGAGTTCGACGCCATCTTCACCGCCGACCGGCCGGTCGTGTTCGCGTACCACGGCTACCCCCGGCTCATCCACGAGCTGACCTACCGGCGCACCAACCACCGCAACCTCCACGTGCGCGGCTACAAGGAGGAGGGCACGACCACGACGCCGTTCGACATGGTCATGCTCAAC
The DNA here is from genome assembly GCA_046723645.1 of Actinomycetota bacterium. Taxonomy (GTDB): domain Bacteria; phylum Actinomycetota; class Acidimicrobiia; order Acidimicrobiales; family VFJN01; genus DASQUK01. The sequence goes on from JBKOUY010000123.1 coordinate 22,730, forward strand.
GACCTCGACCGCTACCACCTGGTGATGGACGTGATCGACCGGGTCCCGGCCCTCGGCACCACCGCGGCCGACGTGCGCGAGGCCATGGTGGCCAAGCGGGCCGAGGCGCGGGCGTACACCCGGGCGGTGGGCGACGACCTGCCCGAGGTCCGCGACTGGACCTGGTCATCGACGAGCTGACTGGTGGGTAGTGCGGATCCTGGTGGTCAACGCCGGTTCGTCGAGCCTGAAGCTCCGGGTGGTTGGCGACGACGACGAGGTGCTCGGCAGCGAGGACCTCGGCCCCATCGATGGGCTCGCCGACGACGATCTGGGCCGGGCGCTCGAGAAGCTGGGGGGCGTCGACGCGGTCGGTCACCGGATCGTCCACGGCGGCGAGGGCTACCGGGAGCCGGTGCTGGTCGACGGCGGCGTCCGCGCCGAGCTCGAGGCGCTCACCGACTTGGCGCCGCTGCACCAGCCCCTGTCGCTGGCCGCCCTCGACGCCGTGACCGCACTCGCCCCCGACGTGCCCGCCGTCGCCTGCTTCGACACCGCGTTCCACGCCACGCTGCCGGCGGCGGCGTCAACCTACGCCGTCCCAGCGGAGTGGCGGGAGCGCCTCCACCTCCGCCGTTACGGGTTCCACGGCCTGTCGCACGCGTACGCCGCCCGGACGGCGGCGGCCGCCGTCGACGACGCCGCCGCGCGCCTGGTCACGTGCCACCTCGGTGCGGGCGCCTCCCTCGCGGCGGTGCGCGACGGCCGCTGCGTCGACACAACGATGGGCTTCACTCCGCTGGAGGGGCTGGTGATGGCCACACGGTCGGGCACCGTGGACCCGGGCGCCGTGCTGTGGCTCGTGACCCGCCACGGCCTCGATCCGGGTGCGGTCTCAGATGCGCTGGAACGCGACTCGGGGCTGCTCGCACTGGCGGGGACCGCGGACATGGCCGCGGTGGTGGACGCATGCCGCCGGGGCGAGCCGGCCGCCCAGCTCGCCCTCGAGGTCTACGTGCACCGGCTGCGGGCGGCGATCGCGGCGATGGTGGCGAGCCTCGGCGGCCTCGATGCCCTGGTGTTCACCGGGGGCGTCGGCGAGAACGCCCCGGCGGTCCGAGCGGCGGCGGTGGCGGGGTTGGGGTTCCTAAGGGTCGCACTCGATGCCCGGCGCAACGACGCGGCGGTCGGCGCCGGCGCCGCCCCCCAGACCGACATCACGGCCCCCGGTTCCGCGGTCCGTGCGCTCGTGGTCGCCGCCCGCGAGGACCTGGAGATCGCCCGGGGGGTCCGCGCCGGGCTGCGATGATGCAGGGCAGCCTCGGGCTGACTGCGATGATGCAGGGCATCCTCGATGGCGAGATGGGGAGTCGCCCATGGAGCCCATGCAGACGCGCCCAGCCTGGCGTCCCGAACGCCCGAGCGACGACACGCCGCCCCCGCGACCGCGGAGCCTCGATCCCGACGATCTGCGCTTCGTTCGGCAGGACGCCGTACGTTGGTTCAGTCCCGGTGCCCTCACGGGGTCGGGGCTGCACGTCGGGCTCACATCCGTGTTCGGATCGTTCCTCGACAAACGCGAGCTCCAGTCACGCAAGGCGCCCGCGGTCGACCGCACGTATGCCGACCGCAACCAGCTCTGGATCGACTACGTCGCCGACACCGGGGACGGCTTCCCGGCGACGATGACCGTGGCGGCACACCTGGGGCGGCGGTCGCTCGCCGTGGGTGTCGATGCCGGCGTAGATGGCAACCGCGATGAGCGGGAGCTGCCCCGCGGCGACATCCTCGTGCTGGGGGGCGACGAGGTCTACCCGGGCGCCGGCGCCCAGGCGTACGAGAACCGCCTCGAGGGGCCGTTCCGGGCCGCGCTGCCCTGGACCGTCGGTGACCATCCGGCGATGTACGCGGTCCCCGGCAACCACGACTGGTACGACGGGCTCACCGGATTCCTGCGCCTCTTCACCCAGCAGCGCTGGGTGGGCGGGTGGACCACGCGGCAGAGCCGCAGCTACTTCGCGGTCGAGCTGCCGCACAACTGGTGCCTGTGGGGCGTCGACATCCAGCTCGACATGTACGTCGACGAGCCCCAGCTCGAGTTCTTCGGCGAGGTGGCCGCCAGCACGTCGCCCGGCGCGAGGCTCATCCTGGCCACCCCCGTGCCCACTTGGACCGAGCTCGAGCGCGACCCGAACGCGTACCGCAACCTTGCGTTCATCGAGCGCACGCTTGTGCGTCCCTACGGGATCGACCTCAAGCTCACGGTGGCCGGCGACCTGCACCACTACACGCGGTACACGCGTCAGGGCACGACCGGTGACGGCGAGCGAGCCGCCAGCCCGGCGCACAAGATCACGTCGGGCGGCGGGGGCGCCTTCCTGCACCCCACCCACGACCTGCGCCGCGACGTCGAGATCGTGGTCGACCCGGACGACCCGGCCGACCGGGCCGAGTACCACATGGAGGCCGCCTATCCCGGCCGGTCCACCTCCCGGCGGCTTTCCCTCTGGGCACTGGCGTTGCCGTGGCGCAACCCGAGCTTCATGGTCGTGCCGGCCGTTCTCACCGTGTCGCTCCTGTGGACCAACCAGTTCGGGCTGCGGAGCCTCGGGCGCACCGACCAGACCTTCGCCGCCGCGGCCGAGAACTGGGGCTGGTCGGACCTGTTCACCGGGCTGTTCCGCAACCCGCTCTCGGCGGTGACGGTCGTGGCGCTGTTCTTCGGGTTGTGGGCCTTCGCGCGAACGCCACCGTGGGCGCCGCGTGGCTGGCAGCGCTACGCGGCCAAGACCGTCATGGCCCTGATCCACACGTTGGCGCAGGTGCTCACCGTCGTGGCGGTCGCGCTCCTGGCGATCACGGTGGCGTCTGCGGTGGCCGACCGCGGCTGGCTGTTCACCGCCACCGCCAGCGTCGTGGCGTTCGCGGCCGGTGCGGTGGCGGGTTCGGTGGTGGTCGGCGCCTACCTGGCGGCAGCGAACGGCCTGCCCGGGATCAGGGCCCACGGCAACGAGGCGTTCGCCGCGTCCCGCATCACAGGCCACAAGAACTTCCTGCGCATGCACATCGACGAGGCCGGCAGGCTCACCGTTCACGCCGTCGGGATCGAGCGCGCCATCCACAAGTGGCGGCCCGACCCCGACAACGACGATCCCGAGGCGTCGTGGGTCGTGCCGGCCAAGGGCAGGATCCGCCCGCGCCTGATCGAGCGTGTGGTGATCGAGTGACCCGGCGGGGTTGCTCAGCCGGGCCTACTGCACGAGGCCCTCGCGCCACGCGATAGCCACAGCCGCGGCGCGGTCGCCGACGCCGAGCTTCCGGTAGAGGTTGCGCATGTGGGTCCGCACGGTCTGCCAGGAGAGCTGCATCTTGTCGGCCGCCTGCCGGGGGCTCAGCCCCTCGCCCAGCAGCGTCAACAGTTCCGCCTCTCGCCGGGTCAGCCCGAGATGGGCGCCCGGCCAGCCGCCGAGATCGACCGTGCGCGCCGCGAGTTGCGCCGCCTCGGTCGCCAGGCGCGGCGTGATCACCGTTTCGCCTGCGGCCAGCCGCTTCAACGCGTCGACGAGGTCGTCGGCCGACGCGGATTTGAGGAGGTAGCCGCGGACGCCGACTCGTAGGGCCTGGAGCAGCAGGCGCAGGTCGTCGTTGTCGGTGAACACGGCCACGGCGAACGGCGGATCCTGGGCCAGCACCTTCACGGCGGCGTCGATGCCCGCGGCCCGGCGCGAGAAGGCGTCGATCAGCATCACGTCGGCGCCCTCCTCGGTGTCGGGCGCCATCACCATTTCCGGGTCGCCCTCGGCGACGCCGATGACGGCGACGTCGTCGCTGTGAGGCGCCAGCATCGACCTGAGGCCCTCGATGACGATCCGATCGTCGTTGGCCAGCAGCACTCGCACGGGACGATCGGGCATGCGGGCTCTCCTGGGGCGTCGACGACGATGGGTGCTCGGGTTGTCGCTACCCGTACGGCCGCGGGCCCATTCACCGGTCGACCGATCTCCCGTACCGCGAGCGCGGTATAGGCGCGCACATCTTGACGTGCGACGATGCCCGCCGGCTGGGTGTGGATCCGGGAATCGGGCCGAGCCGCATCAGCTCCCGCGACTGATGGATGTGCGGAATGACGCTTCCCGAGGACACGACCTCGCTTGCACCACCGCCGACGGATCACCCGCCGAACGCGCCCCAGCCGCTCGAGGTCGTGACCACGCCGACGACGCGGCGCCTGCTCGTCGTCGACGACGACGAGAGCAACTACCGCCTCATTCGCAAGCTCCTGTGCCAGGGCCTGCCAGGGGCCACGATCGATCGGGTCGGCACCCTGGCGGACGCCTGCCGGGAGGCGGCGGCGTCGGACTGCGTGCTGCTGGACATCGGCCTTCCCGACGCGGACGGCACCGCGGGGGTGAAGCGCCTCACACGGGAGGCCCCGAACACCGCCATCGTCGTGCTGGCCAGAGCGGCCAGCGAGGAGCTCGGCGCCGCGTCGCTGAGCGCCGGCGCGCAGGACTACCTCATCAAGGGGCGGGTGGATGAGCAGCTCCTGTCCCGGTCGGTGCGGTACGCGATCGAGCGACACCGGGCTGCGCAGCTCAGCCGCGAGCTTCTGCGAGCCGACCGGCAACGGGCGGAGAACGCCCGCCTCGAGCGCGCCCTGACGCCAACCCCGGTGATCCGGTCGAGCGACATAAGCGTGGTGGTGCGGTACCAGGCGGGGCGCCGCGGGGCCCAGCTGGGCGGCGACTTCTACGACGCGATCGAGAACGACGACGGCACGTGCGCCGTCCTGGTGGGCGACGTCGTCGGCCACGGACCCGACGCCGCCGCCCTGGCGGCGCGCCTGCGCAGCGCCTGGCGCGCCCTTGCCCTCGCAGGCCTCGACCAGGTCGCAATCCTCGGCGTGCTGGACAGGTTCCTGCGGACCGAGGGAGAGCATTTCACGTTCGCCAGCCTCGCCATCCTGGTCGTTCGCGAGGACCGGCAGGCGGGCACCCTGGTTCTCGCCGGCCATCCGCCGCCGGTGCGGCTCGGTTCGCCGAGCTGTCCCGCCGGTGCCGGCGTCCACGGCCCGCTGGTGGGCGTCATGCCCCGGCCCCGCTGGTCGCCGGTCGAGGTCGACCTGGGCGCCGGTTCCGAGTTGCTCCTCTACACGGACGGCATCGTCGAGGGGTGGGCCAACAGCCACCGCACGAAGCGGCTGGGCGTGGGGGCGCTGATCGAGGTGCTCGACCGGCTGCGGGCCCAGGGCCTGGGCGGGGCCGAGCTCCTCGACGCGCTGATCGACGAGGTGCAGCGACGGAACGGGAGGCCGCTCCGGGACGACGTGGCCCTGTGCCTGGTCGGCATACCCGGGCGGTGACTACATGGCGAGGCCACCCGCCGCCGTCACCAGCGTCGAGCTGGGCTATAGGGCGAAGCAGCTGAACGTGATCGGCTGCTTCTCGAGTGCGTCCCGGACGCCGCTGTAGACGGCACCGTCGACGATCAGCCCCAGGTGCCCGACGACCCGGAGGAAGCACTGCGACTGCAGCGCCTTGTTGGTGATGTTGCCGTCGGCGGCATTCAGGAAGCTGTTGGTGTACGGCTGCACCAGCTCGTCCATGACCGTCGCGATGTTGGTGTAGGCGACGTTGCCGATGCTGTCGTCGCCGGCATTGAGGCCCGCGAGAAAGCTCGAACCGATCGTCATCTGCTCGCACGCCGCGATGCCGACACATGTGCCGAGCGTGAACACGCGGACGATGTTGGCGGCCACCGTGCCGTAGTTGGGCGTGCCCAGCGTGACGAGGCTGTCGACCTCGGCTGCGCCGCCGTAGTACTTCACGTAGGCCCGCGACACGAGCCCGCCCTCGGAATGACCGACCAGGTCGACCTTGGCGGCGCCGGTCTGGGCGCGCACGCCGTCGGCGAATGCGTCGAGCGCCTGGGCCGACCGCCCGATGTCCTGGGTGCCGAGCGTCGGTAGCTCGAAGTCCCAGACGCGATAGCCGTCGTCCCGAAGCCGCGCGACGAGTGGCTCGTAGGCGAAGCCCACCCCGAACAGCCCGTTGACGACGATCACCGGATCTCTTGCGGGCGCCGCCTGCGCGTCGGCGGCGTCGACGCCGGCACCCAGGACCGCCAGCACCGACGCCGCCGCCACGGCGGTCGCCAGGGCACGTCGAAGTCCCCTCATGGTCCCCCCTCGTTGTCGGTGAGCGCCCGCCCGCACAGAAGTTACCATTCGGTAATGTCCGGGGGACGTAGCCCGGCGCGTGGCCAGGGAGCGTGGCCCGGGAGCGTCGTCAGGGCGTGGGTGCCGCCCCAAGCGGCGCCGGCTCGTGGGCGACGTCCTCAGGCGTGAACGCCCGGATCCAGGCGGCGAACTCGAGGAGGATTCCGTCGGGGTCGAGGAAGTAGATCGACCGCACGTACACGCCCGGGTGCATGTGCTTGCTGATGCCCGCCTCGCTGTCGTCGTGGTTGGCGACCTCGGTGCAGTCGACGCCGGCGGCCCGCAGGCGGTCGCGATACTCGTCGATCTTCTCGGCCGGAACCGTGAAGGCCACGTGGTTCATCGACCCGATCGCACTCGTCAGCTCGGCCCGATCGGGCCGGTCCCTGGGCGCGGACACCCCCGGAACTGGCTCCGGGGCATCGGGGAACCAGAAGAACGCCAGGCAGTCACCGCCGCCGCAGTCGAAGAAGAAGTGCTGACCCATGCCGGCCGGCAGCTCGATGGTCTTCACCAGCGGCATGCCCAGCACGTCGCGGTAGAACTCGACCGTTCGGGCCATGTCGCGGCACACCAGCGCCAGGTGGTTGATTCCCCCGAACTCGAACGGTGCTCCGGCCACGGTTCCCTCCGACAAGCGTCGTCCCTCACCAGCTAACCATGGGGTGCGCGCGACCATGACACCGGCGGGCGAGCTTTGTTACGGTTGTGAGTCAAATCCACCCTCCCGGCTGCGCCCAGCTGGGGATGAGCTCGCTCGCCGACCCGGGGGAAGGGATGCTCCACATCGGCCAACAGGCCTGGCGCCGCCGAGCCGCCTGTCTGACCGCGGTCGCGTTCGCCGCCGGTGCCATGGCGCTGCCGTCCGCGGCCGGCGCTGGCCCGGCACACGTCGGCCAGGAGCCTCCGGCGGAGACCGACCCGGCGGGCGAACAGGCACTGGTTGGTCCCGAGGTGCTCGTGGCGGCGGACGACGCGTCGGCGCTGACCGGCAAGCTCGAGGAGATCCGTGCCGAGATGGCCGACAACGTCGCGAAGGTCAGCGCCGCCGAGGAGACGATGGCCCGGGCGGTCGACGCCCTGGCCGACGCCGACGCTGCCGTCAACGAGAGCCAGTTCCGCATCGAAGAGCTGACCGCGCGCAGCGACCAGGTCGTGGTCGACGCCTTCGTGAGCCCGCCGGTACAGGATGCCCTCGAGGTGCTGGCCACGTCCGACGCCGGCGAGGCCACCATCAAGCACGGCGTGCTCGACCTCCAGGCCGACGCCAACGCGCACGTGCTGGAGCAGCTGGCCGACGCCCGCAGCAAGCTCGAGCGGCAGCGGGCGGCGCGGGAGAAGGCCCGAGAACAGGCGGAGGCGGCGCGGGCCGACGCGGAGGCGGCGCTGGCCGACCTCCAGGACGCGATGAGCCAGCAGGGCAAGTTCGTGCTGGCGCTGACGCAGGGGCTCGACGCCGAATCGGCGGAGGCCGCCCGCTTGGCGGCCAGCGATCCGGCCCTGGCCGCGCAGCTCGCGGCCCGCAACGCCGAGCTGAGCGACCAGCTCGACGAGCTACGGGCCGCCAATGAGTACGCCGAGGCGCTGGCGCGGCTCGCGGAAGCCCAGCGCCAGGAGGAGGCCCGGCGGGCCGCCGAGGCACAGGCCGCCCCCAGCGCTCCCTCCGGCCCCCTGACCTCCGGTGGCGGCATCGTGTGCCCGGTCCAGGGGCCGGTGCACTTCACCGACACGTGGGGCGCGGCCCGGTCCGGCGGCCGGACCCACCAGGGCGTCGACATGATGGCCGCATACGGCACGCCCACGGTGGCGCCGGTCAGCGGCCGGGTCGAGCACCGGAGCTCGAGCCTTGGCGGGCTGAGCTGGTACGTCTACGGCGACAACGGCCACATGTACTACGGCACCCACCTGCAGGGGTACGCCAACCAGGGTGCCGGCTGGGTGGCGGCCGGGACGGTGATCGGCTACGTGGGCGCCAGCGGGAACGCGCCGGACGATGCGCCCCACCTCCATTTCGAGTTCCACCCCGGTGGCGGCGAGGCGATCAACCCGTACCCGATCGCCGACGCCGCCTGCCCCAACCACTGATCCCGGCCGGCTCCATTTGTTACCGTCTCGTTCCAGCATGGGGGCTGGGCTAGGAGTGATCCGTCGGCACGGGCGTCGCTGGGCGACCGCATGGGTCGTCGCGGGTCTGGTGTCCCTCCCGTCGGTCGCAGGCGCCACGCCACGGTCCCCCGCCGGCCCAGCCCAGGAGGAGCCCGCGGACGACGACGCCCGCGAGGTGGCCGGGATCGCCAGCCGGGCGCTGGTGAGCGCCGAGACCAGCCTGGCGAGCGGGGACGCCGACTCGGCGGGCGCGGCGCTCGATCGCATCGAGGCGAACGTCGAGCAACAGCTCGCGCAGCTGGAGGCCGCCGAGGCAGAGGTCGCCGCCACCGTCAAGCGGCTGGGGGCCCGGGACGCGGCGGTCGTGGAGACCCAGCGCCGCATCGACGAGCTGACCCTCCAGATGGACCACGTCACGATCGGTGCCTTCATCGACCCGCCGTCGCTGGCCGCGCTCGAGGTGCTGACGGCCGACTCGTCGGACGAGATGTCCGTCCGCCAGGCGGTGCTCGACATCCAAAACGACGCCATCGCCGCCGACCTGACGGAGCTCGACGAGCTCCGCGCCGAGCTCCGGGAGCGGCAGGCGGCACAGGAGGAGGCGGTCGTCGAGGCCGAGGCGGCGCAGGCCGAGGCCGAGGCTGCGCTCGACGACGTGAAGTCCGCGGTCAGCCGCCAGACCCAGTTCGTGAGCGCGCTGAAGAACGGACTCGCCGTGGACGAGGCTGCGCTGGAGGCGTTGCGGGCGACCGACCCCGCCCGCGCCGAGCAGCTCGAGCGGCTCCAGGCCGAGCTGGGGCCCCGGCTCGAAGCCGCCGAGGCCGCCGCCGCATACGAGGCCGCGCTCGAGGCGATCGCCGCCGAGGAGAGGCGCAAGGCCATGCTGGGCATCTGGAAGTGCCCGGTGCAGGGACCGGTGAGCTTCACCGATTCCTGGGGCGCACCCCGCTCGGGCGGCCGGACCCACAAGGGCACGGACATGATGGCCGCGGCGGGGACACCCACCGTCGCGCCGGTGAGCGGTCGCGTCGAGCACCGGGGCAGCAGCCTCGGGGGCCTGAGCTGGTGGGTCTACGGCGACGACGGGAACGAGTACTACGGCACCCACCTGTCTGCTTACGAGAACGTTGGCGCCGGACACGTCGAGCGGGGCACGGTCATCGGCTACGTGGGCAGCAGCGGCAACGCCTCGGCCAGCGCCCCGCACCTGCACTTCGAGTTCCACCCCGGCGGCGGCGCCGCCATCAATCCCTACCCGCGGCTGATCGAGGTCTGCTAGGGCCCTGGTGGGCGCTAGCCGCCCAGGCCGGAGTCGGGCCCGAAGGGCCGCTGTCCCTCGGCCTCGCTCCAGCGCCGCAGCGTCTCGAACGGGAAGATCCCCGTGGCGTGGCCGTCGTTCCACGTCACGACGACGCCCCACGCTCCGTGGAGGTTGGCGTCGTCGACCGCCAGCGGGGTCGGACTGCCGGGCCGGGGCCACGGCTGCTCGCCCCGGTCGCGCAGGCCCCGGCAGGTGGCGCACGGGCAGTTGCGGCGCAGGGTCAGCAGGTCGAAGCGGGCCACGTGTCCGTCGTGGAAGGTGATCGTCACCGCCTCGTCGCGGTCGACGTCGATCGTCCGCGGCTCGTAGCGCTCGTCCACTCAACCGCCCGCCGAGGGCGGGTCGTCGCGTGGTCCCTCGCCGTAGTCGCCGAACGGGCGGTCACGGTCGCGCACCGCCTGCCGCCAGCCCACCTCTTGCGCCCGCGCCACGAAGTCGAGCCCCTCCTGGGTGTGGCGCGCCACCCCGTCGAAGATGAAGCCGAGCATGCGGCTGGTGTCGGGCTGGTACTGGTGGCGGGCGACGTCGTTGAGCATCCACTTGATCATCTGCAGCTGGTTGAGCGGCAGCCGGGCGATGCGCTGCGCCAGATCGGTCGAGCGGGCGTGGAGCTGGGCGTCGGGCACGCACTCGAGGATCATTCCCGCCTCCGCGGCCTCGGTCGCCGTCAACTCGTCGCCGGTGAACAGGTACCGCCTGGCGCGCTCGAGCCCGAGCCGGGCGACCCAGAGCCACGGCGCCTCGGGAACGCCCCACACCCGGGCGGGCGGATAGCCGAAGCGGGCCGACTCGCCGGCCACGATCAGGTCGGCGTTGAGGACCATGTCGGTCCCGCCCGCCACGCACCAGCCCTGCACCGCCGCGACGGTGGGCTTGGAGATCTCGTGGAGCTTGGCGAAGGTGGTGCCGAAGCGGCCGACGATCCGGACGTCGGCGACCGTGTCCCACACACGTTCGCCACCATCGCCAGTGGCCGCGGGCGTTGTGGACCAGTCGAGGCCGAAGCCCGCACAGAATGCGGGCCCCTCGGCGCTGAGCAACACCACCCTCACCTCGTGGTCCCGGTCTGCGGCGTCGAGGGCGGCGCCGAGCTCGTCGCGCAGCGCGGGCGTGATCGTGTTGTACGCCTCCGGCCTGCACAGCACGAGCCGCCGGACCGCTCCCTCGTCCTCCTGCCTGATGGCGCGCCCGCTGCTCATGGCCCGACAGGCTTCCACCGCGGCCTGGCGGCCGTCGAGGCCCGGGCGATGCGGTTCGACCCGCCGGCCGTGATGGCGATCGGCCACCCCCGTGACCGGCTGGCCCTCCTCCGGGTCAGCTGGTCTCTGCGAGCCGGGCCGCCCGCGCCTCGAGGTAGCGCTGCTCGGGAAGGCTGGTGGTGCGGCGCGCGGCGCGCCGGTAGCTGACGCGCGCCGCCTCGACGTCGCCGGCCATCTCCAGCAGGTGGGCGCGAACGGCGTCGACGCGATGGTGACCGAGCATGCGGTGGTCCGCGTCCAGGGCCTGCAGCAGGTCGAGCCCCGCCTGCGGCCCATTGGTCATCGCGACGGCGACGGCGTGGTTGAGGGTGACCATGGGATTGGGCGCGACCCGCTCGAGCAGGTCGTACAGGTTGACGATCTGCACCCAGTCAGTGTCTTCGGCCGTGGGCGCTTCGTCGTGGACCGCGGCAATCGCCGCCTGCAGCTGATAGGGGCCGACCGGCCCCGCCGGCAGGGCGTCGCTGACGAGGGCGATGCCCTCGCGGATGGCGTCCCGATTCCACAGGTCACGGTCCTGCTCTGCCAGCGGCACCAGGCCGCCGTCCGGCCCCGTGCGGGCCAGACGGCGCGCGTCCGTGAGCAGCATGAGCGCCAGCAACCCGGCCACCTCGCCCTCGTCGGGCAGCAGCCCGTGGACCGCCCGGGTGAGCCGGATCGCCTCTCCGGTGAGCTCGCTGCGTTGCAGCTCGGGACCCGACGATGCGGTGTAGCCCTCGTTGAAGATGAGGTACAGCACGTGGAGCACCACCCGAAGGCGCTCGGCCCTCTCCGGCTCAGGCGGCAGGCTGAACGAGGCGCCGGCGGCCCTGATCCGCTGCTTGGCCCGGCTGATGCGCTGGGCCATGGTCGGCTCGGGAACCAGAAACGCCCGGGCGATCTCGGCGGTCGTCAGCCCCCCGACGGCACGGAGGGTGAGCGCGATCTGTGACGCTGCCGACAACCCCGGGTGGCAACACATGAACAACAGGGTCAGCGTGTCGTCCCGGGCCACCGCCTCCTGATCGTCGGGGGCCAGCGCGATCTGCGCGTCAGGGGGGACGAGCGCGGCCGTGGCATCCTCCCGGCGCCGGCGCGCGGAGTCGCTGCGAAGCTGGTCGGTCAGCCGGCGCGATGCGACGGTGATGAGCCAGCCCCGCGGGCTCTCCGGCAGGCCACGCTCCGGCCACTGCTTCGCCGCCGCCAACAGCGCCTCCTGCACCGCGTCCTCGCTCGCCTCGAAGTGCCCGTAGCGCCGGACGAGCGCGCCCAGGACCTCAGGCGCCAGCCGGCGCAGCAGGTCGTCGAGGCGCGCCGCTGTCCTCACATCTCCATTCCCGCCTCGTTCATGACCGGCCGCACCTCCACGGCGGTGAAGCGCGCATCCGGGATCATGGCGGCGAGCTCGTTGGCCCGCTCCACGGTCTCGCAATCGACCACGTAGAACCCGGCCAGGAACTCCTTGGCCTCCACGTACGGCCCGTCCGTCACCGCGGCGACGTCGTCGCGCACGCGCACCGTCTTGGAGTTGGACGGGTCCGCCAGCGCTGCGAAGCCGACCAGCTCCCCCGACTCGCGTATCGGCTTCTGGAACTCGTCGTGTGCGTCCATCACCGCCGCCTGTTCCTCTTCGGACAGCGTCTCGAACACGGTGGGGTTCATGTAGATCATCAGCAGATATCTCACGTCGTCACTCCTCGTGGCTCGGATCCCGGTGCCGCGTGCGTGCACCTTCATCCAACAACGTCGGAACCGCCGTGTCGGTCTCGACACGTGCCCCGATGAGTGTTCCTAGAGCGAGCAGACTTCGTGCATTGCCAAGTACTCGGTGAACGAAAGCGGCGTCGCGAAGGCCAAGGAGCTGGTCGACGCCCGGCGCTACATCCTCAGGAGCCCGTGGGGCGACGTCCAGCCCCGGGCCGAGGACGAGAACACCTTCCTCGACGCGCACACCTGGGACGAGTACGCCGAGTGGCACCTCGCTCTCACGGAGGGCGCCCGGAACGAGACGAAGGCGAGATACGCGTTCGTCTTCGGCGACTTCCGCCGGTTGCACCGGATGGGCCTGATCGCCTGCTACTACCGGGCGGCCGAGTGGTACCACAAGGAGATCGAGCTGGCCGCCCACGACCTCCTCCAGTACCTGGACAAGGCACGGGAAGCGCGACGACGGTCCTGAGCCGCCGTTGATCCCGGCGGTCGTACACGGTCGCAACGCCGCGACGAAAAACCGGAACGGGGACCAACGGGTACGACACCTAGATAGAACCGGCCGGTGCGCCCGCGCGACCGCTGGCACGCCTGGCCCCCCGACAGGAGGAGGGAAAGGGCAGTGAAGAGAGCCCGCATCAAGATCGCGCTCGCCGTCGCTACCGCCGGCGTGCTGGGAGTGGGGACAGTCGCAATGGCCTCCGACGGAGGCAGCGAGCGCGAGACGCTCACCGGCTACGAGGAGGTGCCGGCGCTCTCGACGCCGGGCGTGGGTGATTTCAGGGCAACCATCTCGCAATCGAGCGACGAGATCCACTACCAGCTGACCTTCAGCGGCCTGGAGTCCGACGCCACGCAGGCCCACATCCACTTCGAGAACAAGACGAACAACGGGTCCATCGTCGTGTTCCTGTGCACCAACCTCGGCAACGGCCCGGCCGGCACCCAGGCCTGCCCCGCCGCCGGCGGGACCATCAGCGGCACCATCACGCCGGCGGACGTCGGAGCCGGAGCGGCGGCGCAGGGCCTCGCCGCCGGTGAGTTCGACGAGTTCGTCCGCGCCATCCGGTCGGGGGCGACCTACGTCAACGTCCACAGCGTCAACCGTCCGACCGGCGAGATCCGCGCCCAGCTCGACGACAACAACGACGACGACTGACCACCGGACCACCTACCGCAAGACGGCCCGCCGCCCGGTACTCGGGCGGCGGGCCCATTTTCGGCGGGCCGTCGACCCGGCGCCCCTCAGGCGAACACGGCCTCGATGGAGATGCCCTCGGGCAGGGTCACGAGGCCCCGACGCTCGAAGCCCCGCACGATGATCTCCCACGTCGGACGGTCGGCAACCAGCGCGCGCAGCTCGGCCAGGCCCTCGTCGGTCGCTCCCGAGGCCAGCAGCGCGCCCGCTCGGATCAGGCGGAAGTTCTCTTCGCCCGGCAGGGCCTCGAGGGCGCGATCGATGCTATCGAGTGACGCGGCCGCGTCGCCGGCGAACAGCTGATCCGTTGCGCGGTCGTAGTCGGCGAAGGCATCGGCGGCGTCGAGCAGGCGCGCCAGCTCACCGATCGGGTCCTCGCTGCGGTCGATGCGAAGGTCGACCACGGTGCCACCGCCCGGGTGGTCCGGGGGGCGGCCCTCGACCACCAGCAGCGCCGCGGACATCCTGCCGCGCGCGTCACCGCCCGCCGCCTCGCCGGCCTCGAGGGCGGCCAGGAGCCTCCGGGCCAGGGCGCCCGTCGAGCTCTCGTACGCAGCCGCCATCGCGCCCCACACCTCGGGGCTACCCACCATGTTCGCCTGCGTGGTGAAGCC